>JAGCWQ010000116.1 GCA_017961765.1 Paludibacteraceae bacterium
ACATTTCGTACAAATCACCTCGTTTGGATGTGGTCCTGACGCATTCATCATCGATGAGATCGGAGATTTGCTCAGACGGAATGGTAAGAACCACACCATTTTGAAAGTAGACGACGTGAACAATGCCGGCTCTCTAAAACTGAGAATACGCTCCCTGATCGAATCGTTGAAATTCGGGAACAAAACAGAGAAAGAGAAGAAAGCATTCCTCACAACCCCAATATTCGGAGAGAACGAAAAGGACAAGGAGAGAACAATACTCGTTCCATTTTTCTCCGAGTTCCACTCGCCATTCATTCCTGCCACATTTGGACTAATGGGATGCCATTTGGAAAGCATGGAAGCGAGCGACACAAAATCCGCCGAATTGGGATTGAAATATGCAAACAACGAGATTTGCTATCCTGCCACTCTCATCATTGGAGATTGCATCAGAAGTCTCCAATCAGGCAAATACGATCCCAATAAAATCGCATTTGGAATAACTCAGACAGGCGGACAATGCCGTGCGACCAACTACATCGCACTAATCAAGAAAGGACTCATTGCTGCTGGATATGAAGACATACCCGTGATTTCCATATCCATCATGAATACCATCAATGAGCAGCCAGGATTCAAACCCAACGTCAAAAAAGGAGCGAAAGCCATCATCTATGCCGTACACTACGGAGACGCCCTGAGCAAGATGTACTATGCGACAAAAGTACGGGAAAAGGTGGAAGGAACGGCAGATAGGCTGAAAGAAAAATATTTAAGAGAGGCCGCTGTCCTCTTGGAAAAGAATGACACAAAGGCTTTATGCAAACTACTCAAAGAGGCTGCAAAAGAATTTAACGAAGCCGCAGTAGACAAAAAGGTACCAAGGATAGGCATTGTCGGTGAAATATTCATCAAATACAATTCATTCGGGCATCAACACATTGTCAAATGGTTGGTTGAGCACGGAATAGAGCCCGTCATCCCATCTTTGAGCGAATTTTTCACGCAATACTTTCCTAATGCAAAATTCAACGAGAAGAACAATTTGGATGAAAAACGAAGCTTAAAAGGCAGAATTCTCGGACACTTAGGCGAAGTATGGATGAATAAAATCGCCCGTGACATCGATTCCGCCGCAAAGGGATTCCGCTACTACGAAAAGAACGGCAACATCCACAAAGAGGCCGAGAAAGCAGAGCGAATCATCAACTTGGCGGCACAATTTGGAGAGGGATGGCTGATCCCTGCCGAATTCGCATCATTCGCAGAAAGAGGTATCAATGCAGCCATCAGCCTACAACCATTCGGATGTATCGCCAACCATATCATCTCAAAAGGCATTGAGAAAAAGGTAAAAGACATCTATCCTGACATGAATCTTCTCTTCCTTGATTTCGACGGAGGAGTAAGCGAAGTGAACGTATTAAACCGACTTCATTTCATTGCGAAACAAGCAAAGAAAGAAATTAATGAAGAATAAAAAAAAAGCGGAAGCGGAACTCTCAAGAGAATTCCGCTTCCGTTTTATCTTTAAGCCTCTCCTCTACCTTACCCACATCAACATATCGAGCAACGGCAGGACCAATGAATAATGAATCATTTATTCTCTTCGGCCACAGGCAAATTGCGCAAGAGTGGTTTAAGGTTTTGCTCGTAATAACACTTTGCCAATAATGCCATAACAGAGAAGAACCCACCCAAAAAGCCACCTATAATAATAAACTTCAACTTTCTTGCTTTGTCGTTCTGCAAAGGGAAATGAGGTTCACTAATAATCTGGATCACCGGTGTCTCCTTCATCTGATCAACTTTCATTGTTGCAATACTTTTCATCAACTCCACATATGCCGTTGAATAAGTCTGTATCTCCATTTGTTTCTTTTGAAGTTCTACTCCAACAGACTGTCTGACTGCATTTATATTCTCATCCGCATAATAGGCACGAGAAGCAATCGCCTTGTTCCATTCGGCTTTTATGGAATCTGCTTGTCTCTGGAAATTAGCAATATTCCTATTTGACCTTGACATTTTTGTCTCCATATAGAAGGTAAGTACCTCATCCATATAAGCATCCAAAAATTTCTTGCAGAACTCCTCATCCTTATAGGAATAAGAACAAGTCACAAAAGAGATTTTTTTATCTAAACGTTCTACAACCATCTTTTTCGATATGGCACCAGCCACTAACATCAAAACACTATCCTGCTCTCTTGCAAAAGCATGTCTATCCAAGTGCAATGGGAATTGAACATCACAAATAGAGACTGGACCATCCTCCTTTTTTTCTTCCCCACTCTCTGCAAGCTCTTCACATGCCGACCTTATACTATCGCAAATAAGATAATATTCTATAAAATTAACAGAATCCGACCTGTCGGGAACTTCCCTAAGCAACGTTCGCTCCACCATAGATTGGGAACGCATCAACTGCACCAAATTATCCCCAGAAAAAGCCCCTACATTACCCGTACCTAAGAGAGTAGCCATAGAGATTTTCATAGGAGACTCTTCTCCTTCAATAGTAAAATAATAGGACGCAGTATACTCTATCGTTCTAACAAAAGCATAGACCAATCCCAACAAAGCGAAAGAAAAACCAGCTATAATAACCACCCATTTTTTCTTCCACAGATAATCCCAATAATTTTTTAGAAGTCCCAATATTTCGGGCAAAGACATAGAAGATTCTTTCTTTTCCTCGCCCAATATACTTTTAAAAATATCATCCATTTCAGACATAACAAACTTCTTTTATCTTCGCCAAGCGATAATACAATAAACTATACCTGTCGTTATAGAAGCCAAACAACTTGCCATAGCTGTGAATATGGCCACATTTTCTTTAGCATGTGACTCCTTGTTCTCTTCGAACTCCTCCGGCACATAAAGATGTGAACCCGGCTTTACTTTTGGATAACGCTTAATTCCCAAGAAACTCTTGGTAGAAGCAATTGATCCATCAGCATAAGCCACATAAGAGTGCTTCTTAACTGCAGAATTAGTAAAGCCACCAGCCGAACTAATGTATTTCTTAAACGATTTAGAGTCATGGATTATCATTCCTGGGACATGCACCGCACCCGAAACAGTAACCGTTTGTATAGGCTTTGGAACAAATATAACATCTCCCGCTTGAAGGAATAAATCCGTCTTAGAACCCGGTTTCTTTTCTATCTCAGACAAATCAATCGACAACATATCCAACCGATCCAGAAGAGAACTTTGGTATCTGACCCGCTCCTCTTCATCCTGCATTCTTGACAAAGAACGAATCATCTTCAAATCACGCATATACTCAACATGAGATCGTTCACTCTTCCTCAACAAGAAACCACATTGTGTTTGCGCATGAGGAGAGAACCCTCCTGCTCGTTTTATCACATCGGAAATCTTCTCGTCCTTTCTCAAAATGTCATAATAGCCAGGAGAGACGAATTCACCAACCAAATGAACAGAAGACAAATCCTCGAATCCAGGCAAAGTCCGAACGGAGATTTGATCTTTAGGATACAGCAAGAAATCCGCACCTTCATTTTGAAGCGAATCTGCCAAAGAGACCACAAACACTTCTTTTTTAGTAATGTCCTCCTTCAAAGTCTGCGGATCTACGACACGACGCGCAATCTCTATTCTCTCCTTGTCGGCTAGGTCAGAAAAGCCCTTTGCCATGAAAATCAAATCTCTCAACGTCATGTTTTCGAAATAAGGGAATTCTCCTGGAGAAATCACCTTTCCCTTTATTGAGACTTTTTTATCCAGTTCGAATTCGCTATTAGCACCAATAGAAACTATATCCTCCTTCTTCAACTCAATGTTATAAGTACCGTTTATCAAATCCTGCACACTAAATGCAATCATCTCCGGTTTCAAGTCGTCCTTTAAACGAAGGATTGTAGCATGTTGCATATAGGCATCCTCCTTCAATCCATCCGCCTTTTCAACCAAATCCTTTAATGTCATACCCTCCGTGAGAGCATAGGTTCCAGGACGGAAAACACAACCAGAAATCTGAACTCGATTAGCGAATCGATTCAGTATAGATCCTACGACAAATTCATCACCCGACTTAGGCTTAAACGTAGCAAAATGAGACTTATCCACATCATCAACACTCTTCTCATTGCCAGCATAGCGAACAACAGAAATTCGTTCGGTATAGGCATCATCCGTAAAGCCACCACAATAGGAAATCAAATCTTTCAATGACTCACCCTCTTTAATCTCAAAGATACCATTATGTTTCAACTCTCCTTTTATTGAAACTCTGTTTTGGTAAGCCGGAATATAGATAACATCTTGATCCTGCAAAGTGATGTTATCCTTCAACACACCCTTTAGCAAGAATCCGTAGATATCAATATCTGCGACCTCTTTTCCCGAACGCAAAACTTTTATATTACGCATGGATCCTGTCGTAGAAGAGGGACCGCCACAAGCATACAACGCATTAAACACCGTAGACAAGGAAGAGAGCGTATAAGTACCAGGACGAGCAGCCTCACCCACCACATAAACACGAATGCTTCTTATATGTCCAAGTGTCACAGTCACCGACGTGCGTCCCGATGCAATCGTACTATAAACCGTAGTCAACTGTTTTTTTATCTTCTTTTCCGCATTCTCTATGGACATTCCTGCCACTTGGACTTGCCCCACATTCGGGATGCGGACATAACCCTCTCTCGTAACGACCAAATTCATCGTTGTCTCCGATAATCCAAAGACATCGACGATCAATTCATCACCAGGCCCCAACTGGTAACTCCGGGGAGTTGGCATATTCGTACCTGGCTCAAAACTCATAAGACTACTAGAAAACAGATAGGAACCAAACACGGCATTAGACTCACGCATCAAATGGCGCTCCTCTCTTCTCTCCTTATTCTGCAAGGTACGCGACTCTCTATCAATCTTTTCCACATCCTGGATTTTGGCAACAGGCGCTTGTTCCACCCCTGCGGATTGTATTCTCATTTTCAATTTTTCCAACTCATCCGCCGGCATACCCCGATGAATCGCTATTTTCTCCACATCGGCAAAAGAATAGCCTGCATTCGTATATTTGTTAACGAAAGATTGTATTTGTTCATCCGACAATTCGTCCACCTTTATTGTGGCGATATTTGCCATGCTGACAGATGCAGGTGCAGCACTTACCGAACAAACACACAAAGAGAAAAAGAGTACTGTTACTAACTTCTTTATCATAATAATTTCATTGTTCCTCTGAACGGAATTTCCTATTTAGTCAAACCCAAATTCACCCAAAGGCATCCACACTAAAGTCAAATGCTTATTTCTTAGCTAAATAACTTCGTCCATTTCATAGACAAGACACAAGATATCCGTTTGGAAATGCAAATATAGCACTTTTTTCATGTAGGACCGCCCATTCAATGAAAAAATTAGGCACAAAAAAAAGGCTCCGAGTAAACTCGAAGCCTATGAGGTTCCTGGCGGGTTCGAACCGCCGTAAACGGTTTTGCAGACCGCTGACTAAGCCACTCATCCAAGGAACCATATTTCCTTATTTGCGTTGCAAAGTTAATTCGTTTTTTTTAGACAACAAAACAAATCCTCTCATTTTTTCCTTTCCAGCATCAAAAAAAATCGGGAGACATTGATTATCAACGCCTCCCGATTTTTCTATTTCCGCATATCAGAAAGAGAGATGTACGGAAACATGGGGTTTCGCAGGGACTACCACTGGTGCTGGAGGAACTGGAGCCTCATAGACAGGAACCACAGGAGCCTCAACCAATGCATATCCACCTGGCACTTCACAGAACCATGTGCCATCACCTTCCCAATAAATAGCATCTCCGACTATTACCTGACGGCAAGGGAAAGGCAAAACTGGGAAACATGAGTTGTACGGAATAGAAACTAATCCATACCCATATCCTGGATAGTAGCGATAAAACAAACCATTGTGGTGATAGTATCGACAATTATCCACATAGAACGACACAGCCCTTCTATCTATATGGGGAACATAATGCGGACGACCATGGTGATGATGAGCCGGCACTGGACGAACTGGCACATAATGATGTGCTGGACGATGTTGTGGCGGGAGTGGTCGATGCTCTCCTCTGTGTGGAGCAGCTGCAGCTGGTCTCGTGGCCTGAGCTGGTGCTCGATGGGCTGGTGCGGCACCTCTCGCCGAAGGTCCCTCATGTCTTGCTGCTGGTGCAGCATGTGATTGGCGTTGTGGAGCCGCCACGGATGTACGGCTACGGGAATGGTCGCCACCTCTACTTCCACTTCTCTGAGAGAAAGATGGAACTGTTGTCATCGCAAAGACCAATAGAATGGTCGCTATTTTATTCAGTGTTTTCATATCCTATTCAATTTAAGAGTTAATCAATAACACCTTTTTGGTGCTCTCGTTTGTTATTAAGACGATAGGGTTGCCCAAAGGTTTACAACCCATTTTGTTAAAAAGTTTAAAAACGGGGCTCCACTCTCTGTTAGAGAGGGAACGGTCCCATTCCAAGCATGACAATTGCATTCCCCCCTGCAACTAATTTTTAAGTTTTTTTTCAAAACGAACTACTATATAAAAACTAAACCGTATATTTGCCAAGCAGATAGACTCGACCAAGAAGGAAGTTATCATTTAACTTCAAAGATAATCGAGAGCTATTTCATCCAGTTTTTGGTTGCTTTCTATTATGCCACGGATACACAAAACACACTAAAGTATAAATGTAAATTGTTTTTGTCATGAGAAAAATTCATTTAGCATTTCTAGCATTTGCTTGCATGGGGCAAGTCTGCCATGCTTCGGTTCTTATCAACGAACTAATGCCTCGAAACGTTTCGTACCTCATCAACGAAGAATTCAATTACAGCGGATGGGTTGAACTTTACAACAACGGTGCGGAAAAATTCGACCTCTCTCAATGTGTCTTCTCCGACGGAAAACACACGTGGGAAAGTGAAACGACCGACATCTTGGAGCCTGGAGGATACACGCTATTCTACTTCGATGAGCTCAACTCCTACAACCATGCCAACTTCAAATTGGATGCCGATGGCGGAACATTAACTCTCTCCACGAAAAATGGCATCGAGTTAGACAAAATAACGTATGGAGCGACCTATAGAAACCTCTCTTTCGGTCGTACGACAGACGGTAGCGTTAACACCGGGACACTCAACATTCCAACACCAGGGAAATCTAATAACACGAGTGCGCTCATAGAAGGGCAATCGGAAGTTCCTTCTTTCGGTCTTAAACCAGGATTCTACAAAGGGGAACAGAAAGTATCCCTCTCCTCTTCTGCAACCGACGCTAAAATATATTATACGACAGACGGTTCGGAACCCAATGTCCAAAATGCCACTCTCTATACTCAACCTATCGAAATCAAAGAGACAACCCCCATCCGAGCTATCGCTGTGGAAGAGGGAAAGATTATCAGCGACATAACAACAGGCACCTACTTCATCGACAACCGGGAGATTTCTCTTCCAGTCATTTCCATCGTCACCGACAACAAGTTCTTCTATGACGACTCCATCGGAATGTTAGTTGTAGGTGTAAACGGCGCGGAAGTTCCTAACTACTGTTCATTCGCAGAAGATGAAGCCAACTTCATGACCGATTGGGAACGTCCTTGCAATATCGAATACTTCGACAGAAGCAACAAGCAAGAGTTGCTCAACATGGAAGTACGGGCAAGTAATTTCGGAGCTTGCTCAAGGACCAAATATACCAAATCCCTCAAGATAAAAGCCCACAAAGCCTACGGAGGCAAGAAGATGGATTGCGCCCTGTTCCGTGAAAAGCCCAACTTGCAATGGAAAAGCGTCGTGCTCCGAAATTCAGGAAACGATTTCGGTCGTTCCTACCTAAGGGACGGTTTCATGCAGTCACTCCTAATTGGACAGGTTGACATCGACCACCAAGCCTACGAGCCTTCCATCGTTTACATTAATGGAGAATATTACGGACTGCTCAACATCCGTGAACGAACCAACAAGGATTTCATCTACTCCAACTACGGATTAGACGAGGAGGATATCTACATCGAAGAGGTATCTTCTTCCCTCACACCAAGTACAGAAGGTTACAAGGAGGTTATCGAACTTCTTTCCAAAGATATTAATTCCGAGGGAATGTACGACAGAATCGGACAAGTTATCGACATCGACGAGTTCCTCAACTACTTCATGGCACAAATCTATTATGCGAACACCGACTGGGCAGGAGGCAACCTGAAGGCATGGAAACGCAAGGAAAACGGCAAATGGAGATGGATCCTCTACGACACGGACTTCGGATTCTCCTGCTACGGCAACAACTTTTCTTCCAACACCTTCCCTAACGCAGAGAAGAACGTAACATTCAAGGGTTTGATTCAAAACGAGGCGATGAAAGAAAAATTTATCTCCAAATTCGTGGTGAATTTAGGTACAACCTTCGAACCAACTAGGGTGAAACATATCCTCGACAGTCTCTCCTCCTACATCAAAGAGGAGGCTCTCATTTACCAAGACTACTTGTCTGAGGTAAAAAAATTGGAGGCAGATTGGGAAAAAGACATCAAAAGCATGCAAAATTTTGCGGATCAAAGGCCTTCCTACCTTTACAAACAGATTGGCAACTATTTCAAATTAGGAGATACGACCGGTCTCCGCATCTATTCCGACATACCGTCCGCCCGCTTCCTCTTCAACAACGAAACGGTAAAAACGTCTGACTTGAAGACTAAATACTTCTTAGGCAGCGACATGAAAATCAAAGCCATCGCACCAGACGGCTACAAGTTTGACCATTGGGAAATCACGAGAGAGAATAAGCTCATCAACGGAAGCGACGTCTGGTCCTACTCCGACATGGGTGACCTTCCTGCCACCGATTGGATGTCTCCAACCTACAGCGACGCAGATTGGAAATCGGCAGAGGGTCCTCTAGGATTGAATGTATCATCGCTTGTAAAGACCACCATCAATGCGAAAGACCCCGAAGGAAACAACCTGACGACGGCCTATTTCCGCAAGAAAATCGTCCTCGACGAGACCTACTCCAACTCACCATTGGAGGGAGTAATCAACTACAACAACGGTGCTATCGTCTATGTGAACGGCGTAGAGGTATTCCGTATCGGCATGCCAGAAGGACCAGTCGACTACGATACGAAGGCCACCACCTACGTCTCCAAATACAAGACTGCCAATTTCCAAGTCAATTCGGATCTTTTGCACCAAGGAGAGAACTTGGTAGCTGTCGAGGTACACGGAAATTCCAACACCAACACCACGTTGGCGTTTAGCATGATTCTTTCCGACCCATTGGCTAAGCCAGTGCCAGTGATTTCAAACGACATCACGCTCGCCGAGAAATTCTCTGCTCAAACATCCTACAAGGCCGTCTTCACAGAAGATGCCAGTTGGGATCCAAGCACAACAAAACTTTTCTTAAACGAGATTTGTGCAACCAACAAGCAATATGTTGACGAGCATTTCCAAGACGAGGATTGGATTGAGATCTACAACGACGGCACCTCGCCTGTCAACATCGGCGGTCTGTTCATCTCCGACGAGAGGAAAGACCTACAAAAATTCCGTATTGCCGACAGCGTACCAGAGTTGACCACGATTCCAGCCAAGGGCTATCTTGTCCTTTGGGCTGACGGAGAACCGGAACAAGGCGTACTACACACCAACTTTGAATTGCCAATCACAAAGTCACAGACCATCTCCCTATCCAAGATGGTGGACGGAGAATTATTCCTGATCGACTCCATCCGTTACGAACCGCATTCCAAGGGAGAGACCTATGCCCGATTCTCCTACGATTTCGACGGGCAATGGGATGTAACATCCCGTCCTACTTTCAAGGCAGAGAACAAGTATGCCATCCGTTTGGATGTGGAGGATGTCGTTACCGACGGTATAAACATTGCGGTCTATCCAAATCCGACTTCCGAGATTCTTTGGTTCAGTCTGCCATGGGACTCCCCTGCTGAAGTCCTAATCAGCGACGGTATCCGGAACTTGCTACAGACCACCATCACCGACAAGGGCGGCATCGAAGTTGACCAACTTCCTACCGGCTTCTATTTCGCCATCGTGAGAAACACGGTGACAAAGGAAATGCAGGTTGTGAAGTTTATAAAAGAGTAAGTTTTTATAATCGAGTAGGAGGAAAACGAAGTAGTTTTCTTCCTACTTTCGTTTTCCGACCTCTCACACCACCGTACGTGCCGTTCGGCATACGGCGGTTCTCTAATTGCGATGCAATTTGGCATAGATGTAGATGTTCGCCCAAGTGGAGGTTCAGGTATGGTAACAGTTCGCTCGTTCCCATCTTATCAACGCCTCCCGCTCCTTTGTTGCCGACTACTTGCTTGTAGTCGACTTAGTATGCGTTCAAGCAAATCATCCTTGCCCAATTGCACTTCCACAAGATTATCATCTACTATCCCCATGTAAGTTTGCGTTCCGCCATAGCTCTCGGATTCCGTCCTACCCTTTTGGCGGCAACCAATGTCTCTGTTTGTTTTCTGCATTACTCCTTGCATTTGGTAATAGTATGAACACTTGCTTGGTTAAAGTTCTGCCCTTCACCGATTGTTGATTCTCTTTTACCCTTATCGGCTACTATGGCATCTGCTGACTTCTCAAGGTTCGTTGTTACTGCTTGTCCTTTAGGATTCGCCCTTGAGACCTCCCCAGTTATGGACGTACTCTTTCCATCTTATACCCGCTTGATTTACTCCGGGAGTTCCGAACAGTTATGGGACTTTGTCTTGTTTAGCAGACTTATCCACTCCCATAAGCCTTGGTATCAAGTTTCTGTACGTCGGGCCAGATGTTTGCCTACGGCTTCCTTCAGATTCCACCTCACGATGGACACCCTTGCTTTCGGCTGTAGCCTTCCCACTGTTAGGGCGGCTTGGGGACTTTCACCCGTTAGAGTACGTTCGTGCTGGGCGAACTAAAGAAAGGGGAAGTCAGAGAATGTCTTCCCCTTTTAACATCATAGATTCAAAGAAGTCTCTCCAACGACTACGAATCTGTCGTGCATTTAGAACTGGGGAGGCAAGCTAGGAGAAGAGCCCTTATGTGCGAATATTAAGAATGCACACCCCCTCTCCTCTATCTCTTTATTCTTCATTTTCGTTTGTAAAAAAGAAAGATACGGAATTAGATTCTGAAAGTGCGTTTGGCAGATTCATATAAATTTTCAGTCCATTGTTCCATTTTATTTCCTACTTTTGAGACAAGTTAAACTAAATTGGTCACCATGTTGAAGAAACTACATGTGTCACTGTTGTCGGCATTATTATGCTTATCTGTTGTCGCAGAGCCGAGAGAATCCCAATTGAATGGAAATCAGAATGGGAGTGATGTGAAAATTGATGAGAATGGAGATGTGTTTGTTTCTCCATTGTGGTATCATATCTCTTCCGAAGGTACGGCTGAGGTGATAAATGATTCTCATGAAAAACTTGAATCTGTCATTATTCCTTCTAAAATACGAATAGCAGGACGTGTTTATCCAGTCACGAGTATAGGGAGAAAAGCGTTTGTTTATCAGTTTGAAATAAAAAGCGTAGAAATTCCATTGAGTGTGACCAGCATCGGAGACAATGCGTTTTATGATTGTGACGGATTGACAAACATAGAAATTCCATCCAGTGTGACAAGTATTGGTAATGGTGCGTTTGCTCATTGTCGCAGATTGACGAACATAGAAATTTCATCCAGTGTGACAAGTATAGGTAATGGGGCTTTCATGGAGTGTCGTGGATTGACAAACATAGAAATCCCGTCAAGTGTGACAAGCATAGGTAATTATGTGTTTTATGGATGTGGCGGATTGACAAGCATAGAGATTCCATCAGGTGTGACAAGCATAGGAATATGTGCGTTTTGTGATTGTAGAAGATTAAAAAGCATAGAGATACCATCGAGTGTGACAAGCATAAAAAATAGTGCGTTTTCTGGATGTTCTGGTTTAATAAATGTGGCGTTGGATAATCCCGTCTACTCTTCCGTTGATGGCATTTTGTATGACAAAAATAAGACAGAACTGATTTCTGCGTCGGGAAGGAAAGGAGAAGTTAAAATTCCAACAAGTGTGACAAGCATAGGTGATTATGCGTTTTATGGATGTGGCGGATTGACAAGCATAGAGATTCCGTCGAGTGTGACAAGCATAGGTAAATGTGTGTTTAAAGAATGCAGTGGATTGACAAGCATAAAGATTCCATCGAGTGTGACAAGTATAGAAAAAGATGCGTTCTCTGGATGTTCTGAATTAAAAAGCATAGAGATTCCGTCGAGTGTGACAAGCATAGACAATGGTGCGTTTTCAGGTTGTAGAGGATTAAAAAGCATAGAGATACCATCGGGTGTGACAAGCATAGAAAAATCTGCGTTTTGTGGATGCATTGGATTGACATGTATAAAAATCCCATCAAGTGTCACAAGCATAGAAGAGGGATCGTTTAAGGGTTGTAGTGGATTGACGAAAATAAATATTCCGTCGAGTGTCACGAGCATAGGAAATAGTGCGTTTTCAGGTTGTAGAAATCTTGAAATTGTAATAGATAATTCAGAAGAGAATGTGAAGGTTGAAGGAGCTGCTTTTGATGGGTGCAAGTCGGTGAAGTTTTTGAAATGATTTGTTTCTTCCAGACAGTTATCTATTTCCGTGGGCGTTTCGCATATTCAAATCAATGACATCTATTTCCGTGGGCGTTCCGTACATTCTTATCGACAACATCTATTTCCGTGGGCTCACGCCAACGGATACGAATCTGTCGTCCTGATAGGGCTGGGGAGGCAAGGCTAGGCAGAAGAGGGGGAGAATCTTCTGCCAAGATTGCCTAAAACATTCCGAACTTCATGAGATTTGAACAGATTCTCAAAAACACCGTATGCAAATTACGAAAGAATCGCAAAAACTCTCGAATACAATACATCACTAACATATCTTAACTAATTACTATTAAGCATGGCAAAAGCAGCATAACTATCAGCATTATATAAAACAGAAGTGCCTCTTTTCAAATCTCTCAACACAAAAGGTTCCGCACGACGAACAGGATCAGGATTCACCACAGGATCTATCCATGTGTTAACATTAGCTTCATCCAAATACTTAACATCAACAGTTTTTGCATACAAATGAGTAGCCTCATGTATTATAAACCGGACCAACCCATTATATTCCATTCCAAAATCAAGATGAATTGACCCAATACGAAAAGCACTAACATAACCCTTCGTTTGTGACATTTGGGGATTTCCCTTTTCCGATTGAGTAAAGTCCGTAAAATTTGGTTTATTTGAGACCAAACCATCAAGTGTTTTTCTATAAACTCTAATCACAGACGACACCATAGGAAGGCTAATTTCCCCAAAACATTGTCTAAATCGAAGATCAAACAATTCATCAACCTTCAGACCATGATAATTTTCTAACAGGCCAATAATTCTACGCAACAAATTAATTGCACCAGTAAAAGCACTAATCATTTTCATCACATACAAAGATGGTGGTAATCTATCACTCTCCATCGAAAAATCAACCATTGTACCGGTTGCCGAATCTAGCACCCCATGTTTACTCTTTTGTCTCTGCACTATTATATTAGGGGCACTTCCGAGTTCTCGCCTACCTTCTTTCTTCCCAATCATATCCATCTTACATTGCATTGTCTTCTCTCCCATCACTTCCACCTCATGTTTCCATTCCGCGTTGCGGTTGTCCTTGAACTGGGCTGTCGGAGATTGCTTTTCCAAACTGTTCTGAAAAGCACGGGACTCCTCTGATTTGTTTTCTATGCTATACATAACGTCTTTTTTATGTATGTTAAAACGAACTTTTTTAATTGCATTCAAAATTTCAAATGAGATACGCACTTTTTGTTGCGACGAAGATTACTATCATCATGATTTTCCTCTAATTTAAATTGTGTTGTATGAAGCGCCAAATAAAAGTTTTGTGTTCCTTTTCAAATGAAAGGGTATTCTTTATGCTCAAGAATCTTTTCTCCCAGTATATCGGATTCATACTCCAACTCAGTATTATCATTCACTGTCATGCCGTTACAGTTGTTTGTGTGTTAATTTTTTCGGAGATATTTTAGTAAGCCCCATCTCTTTTTATCGCCTCTTTCATTCGTGCTGCATTTTCTATCCATTTTTGAATGTCCACATTGACATTCCTTTTTCCTCCTTCAAAGGAGACTCCTTCGGGAGCTGCGGTTGTCCCATTATACAAATTACGAACGTTTGGATCAATGCTGTTATTAAACATATTGTCGATACTTGTATTTAACCGCTTACTACTTTTGTCTCCTTCTTTTAAACAGTCTCCCACATTTTCAAGAGCTTGAGTAAAAGCCGCTGTATTTGGATCTACATATCCCGTAGCATGGGGAATTCCATAAACAACAAAGTTTTTTCGGGTGCGTGTTAATTGCTGGTATAATTCATTACATTGATTTCCATTGGCAAATTTTCTCATTGATTTAGGAATATTATTAAAAAGATGATCTCCTTGTTTGGCAGTATGTGTACATTGAATGATTTTGTTTGATGAATTCGAAATTGTTGTAGAAATGTTATTACTTCGCTTACATTGCACCGCCTTTGCCCCCATCACATCCGCCTCATGCTCCAGCTCCGCATTGTCATTCACAGGCATTCCATTGATATTCGTTGTAGGCGACACACGTCCTGCCATTTGCTGCGCCACGTGCCAAGCCTCATGAGGGAGGTGTTTTTCTTGACCGGGAGCCACATGGATGTCGGTGCCTTGCGTATAGGCAAGGGCTTGGACGATGGCTGGTTTGCTACTGTTGTAATGCACACGCACGTCATCCATGGAGAAGCCCGAGAGACTTTCGATGCCAGACTTCAAATCGTCAGGCAAACCAGTGCGATTCTCCTTTTTCTCCCTTTGAACGGTGTTGTCACTTGCCCCAATAGGACTTTGTGCCCGGTTGTCCTTGAACTGGGCTGTCGGCAATTGCTTTTCTGAGTTGCTCTGAAAAGCACGGGACTCCTCTGATTTGTTTTCTAAGCTATACATAACAAAATCTTTTAAGGTAACACAGTATTATTCTTAACTCTCTGATAAACAAGATATATAATAATCGGAATGATTGGCAAAAAGAATAAATAAAAAACATCCGTATAGCTGTTTTCTATCTTCATGAATATGATTTGGGGAGAAAGGGCTTCCCAAAAACAAAAGAAAAAGACGATGAATTCGGTGATCAGCGTAATGGGAAACAAGACAAAGAGCGTCGGATAGACCGACTTCCACAAATTCATCTCGGTCGAGGTGAAATTAAGCACGAAATAGACCACGAGAAGGAGAAGGAGCACCAAGTCAATCACCAAAAACAAGCCACACATGCCTGAGTTGTAATCACACTGTAGAATCTTCTCTATATCGGTCCGCGACTCCTCATCGACCTCGTTCGTCCGAAAATGGAACAAATAAAACGGATTGATGATGCGGGATATAATCGAGGACGTGTCCACAGAGCCACCGTCCTTTATCAATTGGACAGGCAAGCCATACTCGTCAAAATCAGCGAAATAGATTGCATCTACAAAACATTGTAGTCCAGAAAGATAGTTATAGTGTTGCGCCTTCTCCTCATAGTTGAACATCAGATGCAAATCCAGATTTTTATGGGAAGGTTCCTTCGCACCAAAAGCATAACAACCATCGTTCTTATCAACAAGGCTATCCACCACCAGACTAATCTTCTTGACAAACTGAGCCATCTCACGGGGACGGTCAAAACGGTAATCGGGGAAATAGAAATTGACTCCCGTAACATGTTCGTGGGTAAGTACGCTCAACGAATCGCCAAACAAATTGTAAATCAAGTTTCTTTGCGAGGATTCAGAGCGAAGGAAGAAGTCCGTATAAACATCTCCAGTTAACATGACAACCAACTCCATCCGATTCTTTTGATTCCAATTATAGTTCAACTCCTTAAGATATTCCTTGAAATTGGTTTCCACCAAAGAGCCTCCCGTCATGGGGTTCACCACATAGCCCAAATAGGATTCATGACTATCCAAATACTCGTTCGACTTCTGGTCCAAATGTTTATAGACATCGCTCATCCAATAGGGAACGATGGAATAGTTGAAGTTCTTACCATCTTGGTTGTGAATCTTCTTTGAGAGGGAATCGACTTCACTCTGGAGATAAAGCGACAAGAGCGACGTCTGCACCGTATCCTTTCCAATTTCATTCTTCTTGTCTTTATTATTATCATTATTCTTCCAAACCGCCCGCAACAGACGTGGTGCTTGACAAACCTCCTCTTCCTCGATGTCCTCTTCAGGAAGGGGTACCATCGTATCTTGTTCCAACTCTTCTTCAGGAATGATAATCAGGGACGACGGCTCTTCCATATTTGAATAATACTCACGAATATAGTTCCACCCCTTCACCGTCTGCGAAGCGAAAGGAAGGTAACGACTAAGCGCATGGTTGAGGTTGTCCGCCCGAGAAACAGAGGACAACAAGAGCAGGCACACGCTCCAAACGACGATTTTCAAACTACTGCTTTTCATGTATGATTCTAAGAAATATTTCTTTTGTCAACTTACTTTGTGCGGTCGCATAGAGATAGATGGCACATTGACGAATCACGTTCGCAATATTTCCACCCGAGATTTCCTCTAGTGCAGCCACTTTAAGAATCTCCTTCTTGTCGTCTTCCAGCCAACTTTCGGGCAGCATATTCTCCCAAAGCTGCCTTCTTTGTTGTTCATCCGGAATCGGGAAATAGACCATCGACTGGAATCGGCGGGCAAAAGCCTCGTCAATATTCGATTTCAAGTTCGTGGCCAAGATGATGATTCCGTCATAATCCTCGATACGTTGCAAAAGGAACGCCACCTCTTGGTTGGCATGGCGGTCGTTGGAGGTATTGGCGGAAGTTCGTTTCCCGAAGAGAGCATCAGCCTCGTCAAAGAAGAGAATCCAGTTACGGCTCTCCGCCATATCAAAGACCTTAGCCAAGTTCTTCTCCGTCTCACCAATATATTTGGATACAATCATGGAGAGGTCCACACGATAGACATCCATATGGTTGCGTTTTCCCAACAAGGTGGCTGCCAATGTCTTACCTGTTCCAGGAGGACCGTAGAAAAGTGCACGATACCCTCTTTTAAGATACTTTCTCAAGCCCCAATCCTCCATAATTGTCTGATGACCATTAATCCACGTATGGATATTTTCCAGAGCCGTTTCCACCTTGTAATCGACCACCAAATCCTCCCAATTCAACTCAGTCTCTATCCTTTTGGCAGGAAAGTCCGAACCATAGGTTGGCTTGAAATCCTTCCGCAATAAAACCTTGGATAAGAACTCATCCGTGACTCGCAGTTGACCACTAAGGAAAGGTTCCCCCTTGCCAGCGCCCTCCAATCCAAGAATATTGTTCTTATGGAACCAATGATCGTCGGAAAAGAGAGCCATCACCGCAGCCCGTTTCTCCACATCGTCGCCCGCCAAGAGGAAAGCCGCCGTCTCTCCCGTTGGGAGGAAACCACTATGAGAAAGCCCCTTCCACCCTCCAAACTCCGTATAGGGTTTCCCCGTGTTCTTATTAGGCGAGAAGAAAATGTCGAGAGTTTGGGGCGAGATGTGGGGCATGAGAGCCAAGAGAATCACCACATACTCATCGAACGTAATGGTATCAACCCCCATCAGAGTAGCCAATTCAGCATCCTTGGGATAACCCACCTCCTCTATTTGCGAATATTCACAGTCATTCTTGAAATAGAGGGCGATGGCGGTTTCGATGATTTTCTGAAACCATACAATATGTTGATTTAAACCCATTTGATTCATACCAATTCACTTTTTCACCTCCATTCCACCACAATTATTCGATCCATCCATCTATACTTAATCATTTTGAAACTCCATGGGATGCTTTCCAATAGAATATCGTAGGCACGTTCATGCACCTTCACCTGCCATGCTTGTTCCTTCTCACACTTCAGAGTAGCCGAGCGTTGCAGGAACGAGACACGGAAGGCTTCATCGGAGGTGTTCTGCATCTTGCCCCATTGCTGTTTCACGCCAACTAACATGCTGTCTGCCAATTTTGTTTCTTGTTCCGTCAATTTGCAGGAGAGCGGTATGGGGCAAACACATTTCAGTCCTACCAAAAGTCGATTCAAAAAGAGTTCTGCCTCCTTATGTTCCCGTTCATCACCATAGACAAGGTACTGAAGCAGGAAGATTGCCCTTATCCTATTTTCATCATCCAAGAAATCCTTTCCCTCCTGATTGAGATAGCCCGCATACTGGAAAAGTCGAGGGAAATAGGGAGCCAACAACACAAGCCCCGCATTCTCCACCGTCCAATCCTGCTTTTTCGTCACGATTTCCGAGGCAAGGAGTTCTTCCAAGTCGTTCTTAGGGCAAAACGAATCGAGTTGCTCGCAAAGTTTTTTCCTCAGGAGCGTCTCGTCTTGTGTTCCATCTTCCGCAAGAATAGCAGAGGATTGAAGTCGGGAGTATCCTTGTTTTGTAAGTTCAGAGCGCAGAGCACTCAAATCGACCGTTTGCCTCAGGCAGTTCTTTATCTCGTCCATCGACCAAGAGAAATAGGATCTGGAAGCCAACTGAGCCAAACGAATCAGCAACTGTTCGGATGAGCTCCTCAACAATGAGGAGGAAACACCCCACTTCGCAAGTTGGTGATAGAGTTGTTTCAACTCCTCCAACAACCGATTAATCCTGCTATCCGAGACAACGGTCAGAAATGAGAAGAGGCACTTCAGATCATTCTGCATGACACCGAATAATTCTCTCCAAGAGAGTTCGCCCGACCTCCACAACTCAGCCAACTGACGAGGATTTTCATGGATCACATAATACAACAATCGTCTCTGATATTCTGTCGGAACACCCGTCTGACCAAACGACAACAAAAGCATCTTTCGAGTCTCATCTTCCGTCAGAGAGAACGTCCCGGAATCTTGAACCAACTCCAAGAAAAGAGTCTTCACCACCCCTAAAAGTTCTTCCCGCTCCTTCCGTCCCAAAGGATCTGCCTCCTCCAACATCAACCAATAACTTTTCAACACCTCAGAGAGTGAGAGGTTATAATGAGCTGATAGTTCCTTCATCACCCGCAAGACATAAATCTTCCTCGAATAGACCGAGCCTTGTGGAAACATCAAGCAAGAGAAAAGAATTCTCCACTTCAACAAAGAGAAGCCCTCGTTTGCCTTGCCCTCCAACAAGCCATCACGATACTGTTCCAGATAGTGGGCATGGGCCACCAAGAAAGCACTATCTGCAGGATGGATTATAGAGACGAGTTTTTCCAAATCCGAAACAACGTGCAGCGAATAAAACTTTTCAAACAAAGTCCCATCACGGACAATCACCATCAAATCCTCACGACCGCAAACCTCAGAAAGCGATTCACTCGAAAGTGGACGATTCTCGGTTTCGCCCTCATACAATCGTTGAAGTCCCATCAAGATAGCAGTCAGATTAGTAGTCAAAGGCGTTTGTTGTTGAGACTCCACCCCTTCCAAGAACAGTCGCAACAAATCAAGATAGCCCACATTATAGTGATTTGACAAATCCCGGATAACCGACTGCACAAAGAACGTCCGATTAAATCCTGCCTCAGGCATGCCGATAGCCACCCGCAACACAAACTGCCATTTGAGTTGACTATATTCGTTGCCACACTTGCCCGTCAAGACACCTCGATTTTTGTTGCCCTCAATTCGACTATCAAAAGAGAAGATGAAGTCGGCATCCTGCGGGAAAAGAAGGGAGACCACCTTCCGAATGCCTTGTTCGGGCAAAAGAGAGACAACTCTACGTAACTTTCTTTCATCAGAAAAGAGAAAGACCAAATTGTCTCTAGAGAGCAGGAACTCTTTGTGCAAAGAGGTCTCGGAAGCATTCGGACGAAGAACAGAGAGAAGAGCATCCACATCCATTGTACCAAACGAGGGAACTGAATTCTCTGTAGCCAACTCTGTCAATAGTTTCGTAAAATCTTCCCTATAGACACGAAAAGCATCCATTTCATCCAAAGAAAAGGTAACCCACCGGACCAACGACGAGAGTTCACAACCATAATGGGCCGCCAACCCTCTGAGGGTATACGAGACAAATTGCTTCCTTGAGAACCAACTCTTTCCCTCGGTATAGAGATAACTGAAAACCACCTGCCACAAGACATCACGATAAGCAGACTCGGTGACAAAAGGCATCTGTAGCCCGACAGGGTTCTTCTTTTGCGCACTTCGATGCAATCGCACATAGAGACAAATAAACTTGGACTCATCCGGATGGAGTTTTCCGACCAACTGTTCCAACTCCTCATCCGAAAATTGTTGAGAAAGGCGACGAAGAACAAAGTCGTAATGGCCATAGGCTTCCAAGAAACCACGCAACGCTGAAGAGGAAGAGGCAAGAGTCAACTGCAAAAGATAACTGACATCCGAGAATTTCTCGTCAACGCCATCCTGCAAGCAACCATGCAACAGAAAAAAGACCAAGCACTCATAAGCCGACAAAGATTTGGTCTTCCGCTGTATGTTCACCTTTATGTCGCCAGCATCCACAATCGTTTGTTCTCTGGACAAATGGAGCCTCAACGAGCGCAACTTCTCCCGCAATCTTTTCTCAAACTCTTGATCAAATCCATCTTCCGGAACAATCCCCAAATTCAATACGAGAGAATCCATCTCAAGGATGTCTGCCTCACTATCCAAAGCGGAGAGTTCCTCTTCAACGATACTCTCAAAGCTATGTTGGAAGAAATTGTCCCACCGTTGATAGAGTTCTCTGGCGAACTCCTCGGAGGAGACCTTAATAGAAAAACTACATGTGTTTATATTCATTGGTTATCTATCAATTACATTTTACTAAAACGAAAAAACTTTTGCACCTGACTTCAGCCAAGCCATCAATTTAGAAGACAAGACGTCTGCGCCCAATTTACGTTGCGTAGAAAGCATGTACTTCCAAAAATCCAGGTCGGCCTTGAAAGCCTCCCTAGTCGAGAAAGGGAACCATTTCACATACCGAATGGAGAGATGCGCCGGCAACCTTTTCTGGAGCAAAAAGAGACAACAATTACAGAAGTGCTTATCCTGCAACAACAGATCCGAAGCAAAAAACAAGACAGAGACCGTGAATTTGTCCTCCTCCGGAATATCTACCGATTGAGCATACGCAAAGAGAGGATGCTCCACCAAGAAAAAATCGAAATGGTGTTCGTCGATTCCCAACAAGAGTTTCAAATAGTTTTCCACCCCCGAGAAATTATCGCAAGAGGCATCCAACAAATTCATAGCCTTACCACGTTCTTTCCCATACGTTGCCAAATAGTTCACAAAACGCAAACGTGCATCTGGCCGACGGGTACCGTGGAAATTGAGGCCTGCCAATTTACTGTTCTCGCCATATAGATTCTCGACCAAATCGACCCAACCACTGGAAATTCCTTCCTTCCCATTCACCAAGGTACTGACATGGTTCAACTTGTCCAACCCAGCCTCGAAGAGTTCGTCCAACCACGAAAGATAGACCTTCAGCTGCGCCGTCTTTCGAACCGTAGCCGGAGTTGAAAGCGAAGGAAGAAGCCCCCGTTCGTTTACCCCATAGCAATCAGGAAGGCCATATGCCAACGGGAGATGAGAAAAAACACCATGATTTTTTCCCTCCAAACCACAAGACGACCGATTCTTTCCATCGGAAGCAGAAGAATCAACCCTCATAAAGCGGTAGTTCTGAATCAGTTTATTCACCTCATGGGCATCTACGGAGATTTTCTGACCATTTCGCCAAAGATTCACGAAAGTGGAGCCTGCACCAAACGACTTCACGACATACGAATGATACAAGTCTGGCATGGACAACTTGTCGACAAAGCGGTTATTGCCATCCGAAAAATACAAAGTAAAGACCTTACGAACCCCATCAATGGCTTGGATTGCAGAATAGAGATTCGCCACAACAAGTGTCTCGCCCTCTGGAGTCAACGATGTGGGATCCACCATCTTCCGTTGCGTCGGTCCCTCAAAAATCTCATCAACCTCCCGCCCCTGCGCCATCTCCTCCTTAACCGACAAAAACGAGACACCAGAGCTAAGGAACGTTTGGGTTCTGTAATAGATATCTGCCAGCAATTGTTCCGCCAAGGCATCCATGCCAATCTCCACATCCGCATGAAGTTGAATATCTATGGATTGTGAAAAGACAACCTGATTGAGAATCTCGCATAGATTTCGGTTCGCATGGAAAATCCGTTCCACTTGGGCAATCACATCCTGCTTCTGACTATCCAGCGTGTCAGGGTAGGCATCCAAGACAAAATCATAGGAGCAAGCCTCCTTGTTCACGATGACTTTCACATCCGAGACATTCTCCACCGAAGAGAGGATTAGCAAACGATAGTCCTTTGGAGTAACCGGCACCGTAGTAAAGACCTCGTCAGGAGGAAACAACATCGACTGCTTAGGGTCGAAGGAATCTCCCGAGGTCAGATAATCCTGAATATCAAAACCTAACCTATAATCGAATTCCCACAGGGCATAGTTCAACTGTTCGAGAATAGTCACGCCCGGGTCATGCAAGTTGTAATCCGTCCAGACATTGCCAGACAATTCTTGCAGTTGGGTAAGAGACTCTTCTTGAAGCACCTCGAAGAAATTCTTCTCTTGTTGAATACGCTCTATAGATATATGTTCCATCCTATGTATATTCTACCCGAACTATTACTTTTCTTGAATGTAGTAGGATATTTTAGCCTGCTCCCCGAAATTGGAGCGAGTGCGTATCTGTAATCCATACACATCCTGACCGCTGTCACTTTCCTTCCGATTCCATCGAACCTGAATCTTATTGAACCAAGACCCGAACCAAGAGTGACACAAATAGGAAACCTTTCTATGCTTCCCAAAACAATTCATCGCAGAGACTTCGCACATGGCATACAAGCCCGCCCCTTTCCTTCCATGGGCCTTCGCCACGATATGGTAGGCCGAGCAAGCATAATTATAGATGCTGATGTCCTGCCACTGACCATTTGCCTCCACCTCCTGCACATTTCCGCAATAAGAGGTTGCCGAAACATTGCCATCCACCCTAAGTTCAGAAGAAACAGAGACAGAACCGTCTTGATGCAAGGCAACGACCGCATCGTCCGTCTCCCCTCGTTTGATGCAGATGGCACCTTTCTCATCCACAGAGAAACGCCAAGCCGCCTCCCCATCCAAAATATCCTGACGGATCTCCATGATGCTGCCTGCTCGACTCCCGTTCGTGGGAGAGAGGACAAGACCACCATCCGACGTCTTCACCAGACCGTCATCGACTATATTGAACATAGAATCGATTAAATCTGCAAACTGCGTGCTGTCAGGCTTTTTGCCTTGTGAAAAATATTCTTTTAATGTGCGTCTATTTGTTTTCGCCATATCAATCCATTTAAAACACAACCCTATTTTTTAGCAATCAAACGTTCCTAACGCCTCCCCCTTAGGAGCCTCAACAACGAAAGTATCCCCAATCTCGAAGTCGCCAATTCCCGAAGTACCATTCCATTCCGCCTCGCTAACCAGAGGTTTCACATAAACCTCCTCAACATATAAGAGAGCCCACTTTCGAGAAGGAGCAATTCGAAAACCCTCGTCATTTCCCAAGACCCATTCATCCACACTCCGTTCATAAGTGTTATCTGCCTTACGGTAGACATGGATTGCCTTGAAACCATACGTTTGCGAAACACCCTTGACATTACGGATAGCATCTTGCAAATCCATCACCGAGAAGGAGTGCCCCAAGACAGGAACCGAAACGCCATCCAACCAAGGTGAGACACAACGGCCCAACTCTTTTCGGACTTGGTTCACTATGCCTCCTGATGAGAGGCCACCCAACGTCTTCACACCACAGAACAAGGTCACATACTCATATTCAGGGTTGACCACGTCAATGGAGATGAAGGGAGAGATATAACCTTTCAAGAAATCCTCTATCTCCCTCAATTCAGAATCTGTGCACAACGGCACCTCCTCATCGGCTCTTTTCTTTCGAAGAACCACCAAAGTGACGAGGTTCCGCCTTCCAAGTTGCTTCGTATCCAAGTGCGGGATACACGAGACCCGATCGATCTGCAAGAAATTCCGCAAGACCAATTGTTCGTAGTCCGTGGCCAACAAAGCCCTATTCCTGTGAGAGATACGCTCACGGATTCGCATCTGCAACTCCTCTTCCGTCTCCTTTCCCCGTTGCCCTTTTATCGGTGAGACTTGTACGCTGGATTCAATTTCAGGGATAGCCCCCATTTCCTCTTCCGTGGTTTCCGTCTCCACTTGTACCACATTGGTGTAAAGGCCCTTCACCTTGGCACAGTTCTTATACTCTTTTTCCACCAAAGCAGAAATCCAGAGAAGTCCCTTTGCGTCAAGCATATCCGCTGTCACAGTCTCAGGCATCAAAAGAGAGACAAATCCACTCTGCGAAAGTCCATGCGTATCATCGGTCAAGACATTAGCCTCCGGAAAATTCTTCCAGCCACTCTCCGTGCGATATGACCACACCAGTTTAGGGACAGAATTCATCTCAACGGTCATATCCTCTAACGAAAGATAGAAACTCAAGACACTGAAATCCAATGCACCCGTCAAAGAAAGCACCAGACGTCCACCCTCCTCTATTCCGTTAATGATCGGGATCGGTGTTGAAAAATCCTCCCGCTTGGACGAAAAGCCGAAAGCCGGTTGCAAATAACAGACCTCGATTTCCGAATCTCCACCCGATATGAATTCAGTTTCTGCCTCAGCCTTATAGCCCAAACTGGCACTATCCGCCATAAGCGCCACAGGTGGCTCAGGAAGAGGCAAATGATGTTTGAGTTTACTATTAACGAGCATCGTCTCCGCAAAAACCCGACGGTAGACCGATTCGCCAAAACCCATTGAGGGCGAGGTAAATATAAATCGATAAAATCCTGATGGAACACTTCCATAATCAAACTCCGAATTGGAGAGATGTACATCGGGAAGAGGTGGCACCAACAACGTAAAACGACTCTTCTCCACAAGAACATCATCGGCGACAGGCACCTCATCGGCAGAGGTTCTGAACAGATATTGTTCCCCCGCATTCAGGGTAGGTTTCCATGAATAACCACTCAAATATTCGCCCTTCACACGGAAAGAGGTGTTATCAATAACTTCCGAATCGTCGGAGACATAGGATGAATAATGACCCTTCATGCCTAACCTATGCTTGGGCAATCCCCGCCAAGTCAAAGAAAGATTCACCTGCGAGACCCGCTTATTTAGCAGCTCTTCGCTACCAACGGCGAACCAGGCACCCTGAACAGTACTGCTTCCAAAGGGACTAAAGGGTTGCGTCACATCCACTTCGCCCAAATCATTATGTAATTGGAAATTCTTCGTACCTTCAACAGTCACATCCACTTTTATCTTTTTCAACTTCACCCTTCTGCACCAACTGTAAGGATAGAGCCAAGCCTTATCCGAAACCAAGACCCGTATCTCCGGATTTATGTTCTCTTCCAACGCAGCCAACGCCGGAAATTTAGAATCCAATTCAATGGAGATGGTTATCTCCCCGTCTGAATCCCGCTTCAGAAAATCGATCAGAAACTTATCCGTTTCCAACAAGCCCAAGGAGGTACTCAAATAGATGCTGAAAGTACTCTCGTTCAAAACTTTATTCTGCGCATTCTTCTCGCTAATCTGCTGACACTGACTAACGGTCCGAATCATATCCTCGAAGAAAGAGACAGAATCCTCTGTAAGCACACAATGGACTTCAATATGCCTATGACCGCCCTCCAGTTTGAAGACTGGACTTCGGAAACCGATTCCCAATTTCTTATCGTCCACCTCCGACTCGGGGAAAAGGGAGTCCAACGAGAGAGAGGTCACATAATCCAAATCCGACTCAGGATGCCGCTCTTTCGACTTTTCAACCTTCCACCAAGAAAGACTGTTGAGTTCAATCGTTGTCAAGACCGAATCTGTAAGAGTCCTTCCGCAAATAGACCCCTCCTCTTGACCGACCCATAGCAACGAATTGGAAGGCAACAAAAACGAAGAAAGTCCATGCGCAAGTTTCGAAGAGACCCAAAACTTACCTTTCTTCGCCTCGTGGCACTTAGTCCCCAAAATCTTATCGTAATAGAAATCGCCTATTCCTTGCAACCTTTGGTTAAAGGAACTCGCCATCTTGGCATATTTCGAAAGAGCATAGACCATCAAAGCCAACGAAGGGTCCATATTCCCGTTATGCATAATTTCTTGCAGATAATGGGGCATCTTAGCTCGTAAATTCTCGATGAAACCGACCAATTGATAGCCCACCCGAAACAAAAAATCATGAGCGGAAGGCAAGGACAAAGCATTTATCAAGGCACGTTGCCAAACGGCGCCCATCTCCTTGAATGTCAAAGAGGGGAAAAGCAAATTCATCTCCTGATAAATAGCAGACCAACGCACCTCAATATGCTCGTTCAAATCAGTCAAAAGACTATACGGGCACGACTCTTGGATGGAAGTCCATTCGACACGTTTCCGCCAATCCTCGACACGTTCCAACGTATTTCGGATTCCCAACTTCAACGCATCCTCTGCCGCCGGATTAGTACCGATGGAATGGACTAAATTTTGGATTTCAGAGACCTTGCACGAGATGATTTCCGCGCATACGGAGAGCGGTTGATACTTATACATATCAGCCAAACAGACACGTTTCCCGTCAGAGCGTACAATCTCCTTTTGGGAAGCCGACTCCATGGCCTTACAAAAAAGCCTACTGAAGTCCGACTCCAGAAAATCAATGTTCGTCTGGATCCAAGGGTTTCCATCAGACCTCGACGTTCCTCCGATATTATAAATGCTCCTCATAGTAATACGGGAATACCAAATTACTTCTGACATTCGTCAGACGAATCCTATAGACCAATTCTATCCGAAGAATGCCATTATACTCGTCGGTCATATCCAACAAAATATCCTCAAGAGTGATTCTTGGTTCAAAATACAACACAGCCTCCTTGATAGCCGCCTTCAACTGAGTTCTCGTCGTCAAATCCATGTTATGACAGACCATATCATAGATCCCCACCCCGTAGTCTGGCTGTAAAAAACGTTCGCCCCTACGTGTGCTCATCAATATGGTAAGGCTCTGACGAATATCCTCCTCTTCAGAAACCATCTCCGTTGGCGTATGCATTCGATCAAATGAAGGCGGGAAAGCCCAGCCCTGTCCTAAAAATGAAGCCATCTAGTACTATTTACTCTTACTTTTTAATTCTGGGACAAATTCAATTTGCTAATGATAACATCTTTCAAAATCACCCTCCTATCATCACCGTTGGACATCCGGAGACAATAGAACCTCCGTGAGCCGTCGTGTCTCCGAGTCTTGCCGCAGGTTTTCCACCTATCATAACAGAAGTAGAACCCATCACAATCGTATCAGGAGGTCCCACGCAGGTACAGACATCACCCACCACAGCGGCAGGGAGTCCACCAATCAAAACCGTCGGAACCCCAGGTCCGACAATCGGTCCGCCGACATGAGGCACGGGAGGCACCCCAGGGGTCTGCATCGGACATGTATGCATATCTGTCAATCTTGCTGCAAATGGCATAGTTTCTATAATTTTAATTGATTTTCACCAGCAAACCCTTCACCGTCGTATTCAAGGAGGAAGAGACCTCCGTCGCCATAGAGGAGTTCACCTTTGCACTCATCTTTGCCTTCAGTTCAACATCCTTGGCATCCACCTTGAATGCACCGGTAGTGGTCGTTACCACCACATCCTTACGGGCATTCATCTTTATATCAGCCGCTTTGATTTCGAACGTCTTGTTGGTACTAATGGAGATTCCGTCTTTACTCATCTCCATCTTATTGGAGTTCTGATCTTCAATCGATATTTTTTTGTCTTTCTCGCAAATCACGATTTTATTACCGCCCGGTGTCTCCATCTTGATGGATTTATCTTCGTCATCCATTAGGAACGTCAGTTTTTGAGGAGAGACGATAGCCCTTTTGTAATTCTTGTCGTCATACGGATACAAAGCCGCATTTTTAGAACTATATAAAGAGCCTAAGATAACAGCCATGTTTGGGTCGCCATTGACAAACCCCAAGATGACTTCGTCGCCCACCGAAGGGACAAAATGACAACCGGAATCACCCGATGCCAACTGTTGAGAAAGCCTTGCCCAGACGCAACTCTCGCCATTGTTCATCAAAGGGATCTTCACCTGCACACGAAAACCGGAAGCAGGATCCCCACTCAACTTCCGAACCACCCCGATATGAAGACCGTCAATGCCAGGCATAAAACCAGAAGCAACAGGAGACATCACATCAGTTTTTTGCGTGATATTGAGAGGAGAAACTCCCATTCCCACTTCAGTAATCCAAGATCCTGGCCGGTAGATGTGTGTCACACTGCCGACAAAGACCTTTCCATTGAAACGATCGCCCATGCCCTCCAGTTTCACCATGCTACAAGGCGCCACATCGGCACAGCCACAGAACGAGAACTTGCCCCGATACCTCGCCAACTCCGATCGCATCAGTTGAGAAGTGCCCCATGCACGAAGAACGGCACTGTCACCGCAAGCATCGCTTTGCAAGCAAAGTTTCTGAGAGCCCACGGACTTGGACAAATCAGCCAAAGAGATGTTTCCCTGCTCATTTACCTTTGGAGCTTTCACATCCGAGACAACCAACTTCTGATCCTTCGGACTCCAACCCACGCATTGGGCAGAAGCACGCTGGTTCTCCGCCATCAACTCCGCATCAAAAGAGAGCATGTCATGACCGAACTTGACCGTCACCACCTCCTTCTTTGAGAAATCAGGAGCAACCGCCTCCACCGTACTTCCTTTGGTCGTCAGCAAGAGCCCCGAAGCGTCCGCCCGCGAAAGGGCAAAATCCCAATCCGTGCAATAATACTGCAACATCTGGTCGTGCATAACCTGCGTAGCATCAGATTTGACCGTCAGCCCATCCTCCTGCAGCACCTCCGCAATGATTTCCGAATCCGACTTCTTCAAAAAAACTTTGTTCCGCCGCTGAATTGTCGCCTTGACGGCATGACTCTTACAAGAGACGATAAGTAACATGGGTTCGGTCAAATCATCCGACATACGAATACGTTGCGAGGTGACAATTCCGCTGAAGACCTCTTTGTTCTCAGACGAGAAACCCAAAAGAATCGAAATCTCCGCCCCAGGAACAAAATAGGAAGCCGCACTCTCCGGGACATCCGCTTTAGACATATCGCCGCAATAGAGTTGAATCTCGGCGCTCCCTATGCGATTGACCTCATGGACAACCCTTATCTGTCGATAACGGAGTTCCTGACTCAAGGCAGTCCCATTGCTACGAACTTCGTACGTGACCGGCTTACCCAAATTTTTAATTGTTGAATCCATGTTTTCTATTAATGCATTCTATAAAATTCACCGTTTTTAATTTTTAGTTTTTATCGGACAAAGGAGGGAAGAGCAACTTCGTACCAGGAGGAAGATTCCGAAATCCGGACAACCCATTCACACGTGCAACTTCCGCCACATATCCGATAGAGCCATATACCTCCATGCAGAGTTTGGGCAAAGTATCACCCGCCTTAATCGTGAAAAGATGAGAAAGGTCGGGAGAACTTGAGTTCTTCTCTTTTTCATCCGTCACCACGTCGATATACAAAGATATCTTCAGCGTAACCTCCGCCCGAATCGGTTCACCTTCACCACTAAACAATATGTATTTGACGTCCTTACTTTTAAGGCGACCTTTAAAGTTCAGCGTTCCCCAAACAATTTTCAGGAAAGGAGTTTGATGAGTCGAACCCACATATTTC
The DNA here is from genome assembly GCA_017961765.1 of Paludibacteraceae bacterium. Lineage (GTDB taxonomy): Bacteria > Bacteroidota > Bacteroidia > Bacteroidales > Paludibacteraceae > RGIG10190. The sequence goes on from JAGCWQ010000116.1 coordinate 29,892, forward strand.
TCCGTAACCATTTCGAGCTGCTTGATACAATCGTCGATAGGAAGAGAATCCTTAATGACCCCCGTATTATCCAGAATAAATTTCAGAGAAAAGTATTTTCCGCCAAAGCCCTTAAATGTGGGCGAATGTTCCCCCACACTCTGTCGTTCATTATACTTAATCTCACTCTTCTCCGAATACTCGGCAGGATTCACCATCATGGAGAATCGACCTTGCTCCGTATTGAACTTGTCGTCCGTATAAGAGACAATCTCCAGTTTCTTTAAAGCACCAGACATAAAGCGTGTTCTATAAATTCACCGTTTTAAACTCCACAACAGACACGGCACAAAGACTTCACAAACTAGAGGCATCAAATCTACCTGTCGTTTATGGCTTTCCACTCTGAAGAAAGGTTCGTCTCTATTCCGTATTTCAACTCAAGGTCGTTTAGCACTTGCTGCTTGACCTCATTCACAATCTCTTCTAATTGCTCAGACCACTGCGGAGCAGACTCTACAGTGGTCTTCACAATTATCTCTTTAATAACAATGGGCATTACCAAGATCTTTTTATTTCATGACATACCAACTCTGTGGTTTCCATTGCAATTCCATTCTCTTTTGCATCAAACTTTCCCACATCCCATTTGACTGGATAAGCTTCAATTACAGACCACATGCACTGTTTTAACCCTTTATGATCCATTAAGGAAATCTTCAAATTTCTAGGACTCAGCTTTCCAGTTCCTGAAAATGTTTGCTCGAGCCATTTATCAAAAACATCCTTATTGTCTGGATTGATTGCCCGTTTTAGGACAATTTTACCTGACGAAACCTTTTTGGGAAGATCGTATCCAGAGCCACCACCCTCCTGAATATGCTCAATCTCAATAGATTGAGTCAATCCTGAAACTTCAGTAAAAGGAAGGCTCATGCCTGCAATCTGCACATCGAAATAGAAAACAACTGGGAGTGACCACAAATCTTCTGGCATACATCAAAAATTAAGCGTTCTCAACAGTGATTCCTTCATGAACCAACGTAATTCCCTCAACAGCAGCCTCGTTGCCATCCGACTTGAGCGTAACGCCTGTCACCTTGGATGGCCAAGCATTCTTCAACTTCCAAACCATCGTGGCCTTTCCACTCTCGTCCAAAAGACTTATCGTCACACCACGCCTCTTAATCGTGTTCAACTTAATCTCACTGAACCATGTAAAGAACTTATTATCATGGACAAAAACACCCTTTTTCAACTCAACATCATTATTCTTCTTGAGTCCGGGCATCTTAATAGTCGAGAACTCTGGATTATTTCCATGCCTGTACTCAATGGTCTGTGCCTCCGCATTCAATCCAGAGACCTCCTTACAAGCGATTTCTCCTAAATCATCAATTTCAACCTTGAAATAAAACGCTGGCAATGGCCACACGTTATCTTGAACTTCTCCTGCCATATCTTGATTACTTTATATTCAAAAAATATTGTAATGATTTATAAATTAAGACTCCTGCATCTTCTGCTGGAACGTGATTTCAATAAACTCAGCTGGACGCGTGATTGCCACCTGGACAGAAACTCTCATGATACCTTCCAAGACATCTTCGGACGTCATCGTGTCGCCCAAACCAACATGCACGTCATAAGCCTCCTCTGGCGTAGAACCCGCCAAACCACCTCTTTTCCAAATGCCATTCAAGAAGTTTTGAATCATAGTACGGACATTCAACCATGTGTTGAATTCATTAGGTTCAAAGACATAAGCCTTGGCCGCATTCTTGATAGACTCCTCCAACATAATCATCGTACGGCGCACATTCACATATCGCCAATCGAGGGAGTTTCCATCCAACGTACGCGCGCCCCAAACCTTGACACCATCGCCGATAAAGAAACGAATGGCATTCAATGCCTTACCGTTCAAAGGGACGTTCAAATCCTCTTGTTCCTCGTTGGTCAAATTGACCGTAGGAGAGATGACCGAGTTAAGCGAAAGGTTGGCTGGAGCCTTCCAAACACCTCTTGAATTATCGACCATCGTATAGACACCTGCCATTGCTGCAGAAGGCGCCAAGAGGTTGAGTTGACGACACATCTCTGCGATAAGGGATTGATAAATAGGACTGACTTGGTTCAACGTCTTGTGCATCGTCACCTTGCCCGTCTCGTCCAACTGGGAAAAATCCTCTTCATACAAGGCAGAAAGAGCCGTCTTTGCCGCTTCAGGCTTACCCTCCAACTCCTCCTTCAACAAGTCTTTCAAACTTGCCTCATCAAGATTTTCGAAACTAAGATCCCGCTCTTGAACAATAGATGTGTTCACCCAAGGATAATAGGCAGCCGCGAAATCCAAATGATTGCTACCAATCTTCTCCCGGAAATCGTCAATCACATTGCCAGAAGGATCATTTCGGTCCTTGTATCCGTCGAAGACATCAAGAATAGCAATACGATTTCTCATTTTGAAACCACAATGTTCCAAAATAGAGGTCTGTACGGAAGCACACTCACCCGAATCCTTCAAAGAGACCGCCTCTGGACAAAGCACCATTGTAGGTTCCTGCTCTTTCAGAAGAGTCGTCACACCATCTTTCAACTTCGTGCTGTCAATAGCATCTTCGTAACCACCTACAGAAACGATATAGCAAGCACCTCCGCCATTGGCAAAGAACATCTGCATCTGATAATAGAGCAGATATTTCTCTCCATCACGCTTCAGCACCACCTTTTTACTTCCGCACGCCAATGGATTTTCATCCGTGTCAGTAGCATCCGTTATCGCAAATTTTGCAACAGGGGCTCCGCCGAAATAGGTTCTAAACTCCGCCATTGAGGTAATTCTGAATGGCTTTTTCAATAATGAAACGTTACCGTTTGCTGCCTTCTCCGTATATCCGATGAAGGCTGGAACTGCTGTTGCGACTTCAACTGTAGAATTGCCGAAGGCATTCTTTTCCACAACATACACTCCTGGGGTTTTCATTGTACCCATAAATTAAATAATTAAAGTTACTTATAGTTAAAACTAAGATCTTAGACATATAATAATCTGACCACCAAATTCTTAGAGACATTTTTCTCCAAAACCTCACCCACAACTGGCGGTTCAATATTTTTTTGTACGACCCTCCTGAATTTAGGACGTTGGGCATCCATTTCATACAATGTCATCTTTTGTATGTTCCGTGCCCTCAAAGGGATTTTCTCCGAAGAGGCAATCAATACCCCCTTGTCGCCACCTTGCCAAGGAAGATCAATAAGTTCCGGGTGTCGAAAGGCAATCGAATCCTCGCTAGATTCCATGCAATAAGAGCGATTTGCAATATTGCCAGTATTAGAAACTATGATATACCCCCATCGTAGGAACTTGGCCTTGAACTTCAAAACCATCTCTTCCTGATACTCAACAGAGAGAGGAATTTCCAAGAGAAAGAGCGACCCACCATAACGATTACGATCTTCTCTTTCAAGGGATTTCCCGACATCTACAATTCCCGATTTACCTCGTAACGTATATTGGCTAAGCATGTCAAAATCACCCATATCCGTGTACAAAAAGAAATTGGGATCCTTGGGTCGGAACTCCATCTTCATTGAATCATCATCAAAGAAGCCAGAATTTCCCTCTTCCACAAGAAATGAAAATATGTTGTGGGCTTTTTCCTTCATCACGATGCCTCTTCTGCGCATGAGCTCCTTAGTTTCCTTCGTTAATGTCAACTCAAAATACGAGGAAAGGAAATCTTCAAAATACTCATGTTCAACCCTAACCACTGCTATTTCCTTATACCAAGACATCTGCTAATCCTGAATTTGGTAACCATTACTAGACGGAGCAACCTTAGAAACCGTTCCGCTATTAATCAGCAATCTTCTGATTTTACACATGACTGACGGAAAAGTCTGGGACCCCATACAAGACCAAACATTATTCATTTCCTGCAATCCCAAAGAGACTATTTCTACCGTATAGCGCACATCATCCACTAAAAAGGCCGGACAGGACTGAATGAAACGCAAGGCCTCGCTAAAAAACGACAAGGATTCTGCGTACCGACTCTCCTCAAACACAGCGGCAACGACCACATTCAAGTTCATTATCAAATCTTGACTGCCCGAAACGACAGGAGCACCTCCTTTGCGAATGGGAATTCCATTTCCAGGAACCGACTCACACTCGGTCGAATACAAGAACAATCTTATTTTATTAGGGCGAGACTCCATACCATTACCTAAGAATCCAACTTCAGCACAACCTTCTTGTTGAGGAAGACTTCTTGCTACAAACTGATTCATTTTTTCGGCATAGGAATTCAAAATCTTTCTTATCATGTGAATTTCATGGTTTTAACTTTCAATCAAATTCTATAGAGATCAAGGCTACAAAATGGATCATAAGGTATCGGACAAGGATTTTTCAAGAATCAGCACACCGATTGTCGTCCATTCATTCTTCTACAAGAGAAAATGATTTAAAGCTTCATTTTGTGCGAATTAAAAAACTTTTCTATACTTATACAAATTCATTAACAATTTTTAAATACACAACAGCAACCATTTAAATAGTTAACAATCTATCACAAAAATACTTAAATTAAACAACAATACATACAAATTAACAAATATTAACCTTATATTTTCCAATAAACAAAAATTATGATACAAAAATCTAAAAATAACAAGTCAATAAAACATCAATTCAAGAATAAAAAATCAATAAACACAAAACACAAGAACAAAATAAGCAAACAAACACATTAATACACTAAACGACAGAGAAGAATCTCAACAAACAAGAAGGTGCAATTACAGACAAAAGGGAAAGATAGACTATCGACAAAAAAATCTAATCAGCAATAAAATAGAACAAAAAAAAACGCGAAAAACAGCAAGCATAATATTGGGACGACAAATCAAAATTAATAATTTCAGTAATTACAGAAAATCAAATATAGTCCATTCCAAAAGATTACCAATTATCAATACCGTATATAGTTGCTATTCAAACCGCACAAAAATCATCAATTTATTTTTTGACGCAGAAAAAGCCCCAATTCCCATCAAGTTTTCACTCAAACCTCCCTCATTCTCCGTAAAAAAAACTATATTTGCAAGGTTGCAGGAATAATGGGAATAAACCAATCTTCTGACCAAGAATAAGGTGATTTTCAGATGGGAGACCCCTCCCGTGACAAGACACCGACAAAGTCCTGCGAAAAATTCAAAACGTTGCCTCTCACAGGCACACCTAAAACACAAGAAATAGATGAATTTCAATATGACTGAAAAGAAAAAAATCAGCAAGGCTTTCCAAAAGGCCATCACACTTTTGACAACAGCCCTGCTCTTTACTCATTCTGCTACTTTTGCCGACGACTATTACTACGCTATCGCTTCCACCCAAGAGTGCGACGACCTCCATCAAGGTGTCGTACCTGCTAGTTCGCTTCTCCAGAAGAAAGAGGGAGAAAGCACCATTGAATGGAAAGGCAACTTCTGCGAGGTGGAGACTGAAATCCTCTTGAAGAGGACGAAGAAAAGAAGCGGCAACATCCTACTCGACACATTGGAGACTTGCGAGATAAAATGTATCACGCCTACCGATACCTTCATGCTCAACAAATACACATCGCTAAAAAGCATGGGAATCGCCAGAGGCATGTTGATCAAACACCCCATCACGCTTGTTTTCGACGAGTTTGAGAAACCATACGCCCTCTATATCGGAGAGACAAAGAAACGTATCATCCCTGCCGCTCCTACCATCATTAGGAAAACAGGTAGCGACGTCTTTTTCTGCCGTGGTGAACTCCACTCCTTTGAAGCTTCCCTTCCCAAAGACGTAGCCGAGAGCGAAGCCTACTACCGATGGTACATCGACGACGTAGAGATGACTGGACGTAACGACCGCTGGTTCGACACCTACTCAAGAACCACTTGGGAAGACGGAGAACACATCATCTCTTGCGACGTCAGTGTGGGCAAGAATGGGCCAAGGTCAAAAAAAGGCACCTACAAGATCATCCAATTGCCGGGCACCGACTGCTCCTTCTCCATCAGGGCCTTTCCTTATTGGGGTGCAGACTGTGAATCCGACTATGCTTCATCCGACTTCCGATACAACGAGAAAGCCCAATGGGGTAGCTTCGTCGTCTCTCCTATCGAAGAATATGTCCACTACTACATGGAGGTCATCAACAAAAAGATCTTAACCTCCACCATCACCAACGACAAGCACATCACCGACTTCGAATTGGTGAACAAGAGTGAAGCCGACGTGGACTATGCCTTCTTCCTTTTGCCTGTCAACTTGAAGATCCATGCGAAAGAGCCATATATGCCAAGAACCGTCTATTTTAAGATAGAAGGAACAAACATCAACTTTTCCATGATTCCATACATCACGCCATCCATCAGCGTCACGCCAGATTCGGCAAGTGTATGCGAACACTCCTTCTCAGACGAGACTGTCGAAGAGGCTCTCTACTGCAACGCCAAAGGCTTTGCCGACGACGAATACTCTTGCCAATGGTTCTACTCCAAGACAGAAGACGGCACCTACATGCCAGTCAGGGAGCAAACCGAAAAGAAATTCATTCCGAAAAGAGTCGGTTACTACAAAGCCTTCGCTACAGACGGAGTGTTTGACGTATGGTCAAAACCCATACACGTGGGACGACGTATGGACAACTGTATCTCCGTCATGATCAAGAGTGCGACAAACGAAGACTATTGCTGTAAAAACGGAAGTTTGAAACTAAGCGCCTTCCCTATGGGCGAAAATTACAAGTTCCAATGGTACAAAGGAACCGTTTCGGGTGAGAAACTCAAAAAGATAGAGAATGCTACCCGAAGAGAATACAAAGCAACTGCATCAAAACCTGGCGAAGCCTACTTCGTTTTGGTAATGAAAAGTGGAGAAGCAGTAATGTCCGATCCATTCGTGGTAAAAGAACGCCCTGCCATCTCTAACAGCAAACCTGAAATCGTGGCATTCCCACAATCCGTCTGTCAAGGACGATCCGTCGATTTGGTTGCCACAATTGGCGATGGCAAACAGAGAAAAGACAACTTGGAATATCTCTTTGAATGGCATCGGGTTGTCAACGGAAAGAATGAAGTTCTAGGAGAAGTCAGCTCCAGCGTCCTCAGCGTAGAGCATTCCGAAATTGTCAATAATGAAAGCGAGTTCTACATTGTCGTAAAAGGCTGCGACGGCTCCGTCAAATCAGCCAAGAGCGCAGTGGTCCAGCTTAACAAAGACGAGAAGACATGCTCTTCAGGAAAATTCTTCGTCAAGAAAAGCGGAAACGACCATCAAGAGGGATCCAATTGGGAGAAGGCCTACGCTACCCTAAGCAAGGCTATCAAAGCCGCCAATGAATTCAGCAACATCCCAGCCTACCAAGGCAAAGAGATAAAAATCCATGTGGCAGCAGGAACCTACTTGCCTATAGGCAACCAAGAGAACGCATACGAAGTGCCTTCCAACACCACCATCTATGGAGGCTATACGGAAGCACCGCAAGACAAAGTCAATCTCCTCAACGGAGGAAGGAACCCATTCTCACCAGCCCGTCCGGACGCCAATGCGACTATCATCAAGAGCAACTCGGGCAATCAGAGAATGTTCTCCGTCAAGAATGCCGACAACGTCAACTTCGTGGGATTGAAGTTCGAAGGAGAGTCCGTCCTTAAAAAGGCAACCATTGGAGGCCGAGCAATCCTCATCGAGAACTCAGCCGTCAACATCGACTCCTGCACCTTCACAGGATTCCATGCGGAGAAAACCACAGAAAAGCCATTGACCGCCATTTCCCTCATCAGAGGAAAGCAATATAGGAAGAACAAGGTGAACATCACCAACTCCTCGTTCACGGCAAACATGGGCGGACAAATCGGGTCCTGCGTAGGAATTGAATCGGAAGGTGAAATAAACATCCAAAGCTGTACGTTCTCCAACAACAACACCCAATACTACGGTGGTGTTGCCATCCTAAGCTACAATGCAAGTCCAACCGTCAATATCATCAACTCCACCTTCTTCGACAACAGCTGTCCTGAAGGATTTGGTTACTACGGACGTTCCGTATTGAGAATGGTGGGTGCCAACCCTAAATTCAACATCTACGGCAGCACCATCTCCGACCGTTTCTACAAGGAAGACGGTACGTTGAAAATATACAATTCCATTGCCGAATGCGCAGGTAAAGCCGACGTTTACGAGAACAACTTTCCTAAGGTGAGCGAGTTCTCAGAAGAGAGCAAGAACACAAAAACGGAAAATTTCCAATTCCTCTCCAACTTCAAGGGGTACGGTATGAACAAGCTTCAGAAGGCAGACGGTTTCACTTTGGTCATGATTCCGACGAACAAGATTGGAATCATCGGAAAAGCCGGCGCTCCACATGCGAAATCACTCCAAGACCAGAGAGGGCACATCCGCAACAAACTCTCCTGTACCTTCGGAGCTTACGAAGAGGATTTCGTAGCCATCAAGACGACAGACAACCAATGCAAGAACGGAGAGACAAAAGCCGCCTTCACCTCTGACGTCTGCGGACTCTCCGAGGTAAAACTCCAATGGGTAAACAACTACCTCGACATCGAAGGAGCCTCCCAACGCGACTTGAACAACATCGGTTTGGGAACCTATTGGTTGGAAGCCACGGGTAGAAACCACGAAGACAGGACTGTAATGATTAAGTCAAACGAGATAAGAATCTCCGACATCTGTACCGAGCCTGGCGTTTACTACGTCAAGACCAACGAGAACGGAGGAGACGACCGAAACAGCGGTATGACTTGGAACCAACCTTTCGAGACCATCGAAAAGGCGATCGAGACAGCCAACGAATATAGCAAGAAGAGCAAAGGAAAACCAGCCTCCATCTACATTGCAGCAGGACAATACGTACCAAGCAACAAGTTGGACGAGCTCTGTGCTGCCGCCACAAAAATCACCATTTACGGTTCGTTCCCTGAAGATGCCGCAAAAGGAGACAAAGCTCTTCAGATGAAGAACGAGAAAGAAACTTACCAAACAAAGATAAGTCAAAAGAAATACAAGCAAGGAAAAATCAAATGGGGCAAGGTAGTCATCAACGATTGCTTCCTTACTGATTAAGTTCATCTAGAAGACCCGATTTTTTCGGGTCTTCTCCTTATAAAGGAGACAACAAACATGGTCTAAAGAGAGAAACGAAACAAGTAAGAGCAAAATGAACAAAGAGATCCTGAGACTAGCCATTCCTGCCATCGCAACGAACATATCCATTCCCATCTTGGGGTTGGTTGACACTTACATAGTCGCACATCTCTCTCCCCTTCACATCGGAGCCATAGGAACAGGTTGCGCACTGATCAATATGCTCTATTGGAACTTCGGATTCATCAGAATGAGTACAAGTGGTATGACAGCGCAAGCATATGGCAGCAACGATATGGACGAAACAGCCAACACGCTAACGAGGTCTCTACTATTCTCCATTGTTTCCATTCTTTTCATACTCGCCATAAAAGACGTTTTCTGCGAGTTTGTATTCACTCAAATGGGAACTCCCATCGAAATACGAAGATATGCTGAAGAGTATTTCAAAATCTGCGTATGGGGCGCAATCCCCACCTTGTTTCTCTACTCCCTAAAGGGCTGGTTCATCGGGATGCAGAACACGCTCTACCCCATGACGATCTCCATCTCCATGAATATCATCAACATCTTATTAAGTTACACATTTGTCTATCATCTAGGCATGGGAATTGAAGGTGTAGCATATGGCACCGTCCTATCGCAATACATCGCATTAATAGCCGCCTTGGTTTTATGGTATCACAAATACTCTGAACAAATCAACAGGATCTGTTGGGAAAAGGTGACAAAAATACGAAGTTTGTACCAAATGCTAAAGATCAACAGCACCATATTCGTACGCTCTCTTTGCCTCGTTTCTGTAACCACATTCATTCCGTTCGCAGGAGCCAAAGAGGGGGCACTAATCCTTGCAGGAAACACACTGCTCATGCACTTCTTTACCTTCTTCTCCTATTTCCTCGACGGATTCGCCTATGCAGGAGAAGCCTTGACCGGGAAACATGTTGGTGCGAAAGCCTCTAAAGAGATGAAACACTCTGTCCAATATCTATTCATTTGGGGCATCGGAATCGCATGCCTATTCTCGGCAATATACCTTTGGGGAACGGGAAGCATTCTCGCTTTCATGACCGACCAAACAGAGGTCATCTCTAGTATTGAGCCTTACATCAAATGGGTAATAGCCATCCCTATCGTCGGATTCGCAGCCTTTCTTTGGGATGGCATCATGGTCGGAGCCACTCGCATACGACCCATGTTTTATGGAACAGGAGCCGCAACACTCGTCTTCTTCTGTCTCTACGGATTTTTCATTAAGGATTGGGGCAACCATGCCATCTGGTTCGCTTTTTGCTGCTATTTGGCCACAAGAAGCATCGTACAAACAGGATGGTGGAGCGTGAACGCAAAAGAGATTATTAAGTGAAAAGGAGTATTAAAGTCATACTATTATTGGTGATTTCACTTGCCCACACGCAAGTGTCATCTGCCCAATCCGAAAAGGTGGGCTTCATCCAATGGGTGGAGAAAACTTTTTTTGGATTCGACAGCACCTACGTATACTCCTACCCGACACGCCTAACCCTAACGCTACAGAATCGCACCTGGCGTGACATGTACACCTTCGACATCGACAAAGAAAACGAATTGGAGGTGAAATCGAACTATCTTTCCGACTTCTCCTTCAGCATCGGATATAGTTTCCTTTCTTTAGGTTACACCTTAGGAATGAACAAACTAACAGGTGACAAAGACTCAAAATACGACCGATTTGATTTGAGCCTAAAATGCAACATGCTCGCATTAGACTTGAGTTCGGCAACCAATGAGAGCGAAACCACACTATCCGCCATACACGACAATCAAAGATCCACATATCCTTTCTATGGTTTGAAGATGGAAATGAGAGAGGGTTCTCTCACCTACTATTTCAAATATTTAAAATATTCCAATGAGGCTGCTTATTCAAGCTGCTACCCTTACCGACAGATCAAAAATGCAGGGTCTCCCATCATCGGTATCTATTATGGGGAACATAACATCACTTGCGACTTAACCAAAATTCCAAATGAAATCGAATTGAATTTGCATGAAGAAGAAAGGACAAAGCAGATTCGCAACCAAGACATCTGTGTCAATGGAGGTTACGGCTATAACTTCGTTTTTGCAAAAGGCTGGCTACTGAATGGCACCGCCCTACCCTCTATTGGCTTACGAATCCACGATGACGAATCAAGCAGCAAATATCAATTGGCGACCAACAGCAAAATCAAAGCTGCATGCACCTACAATTCACGGTATTTCTTCGGCGGACTATCATTCCAATATTCGACCTATTGGTACTTCACCAAAGGTTATACCATAAAGAACTCCATCGGAGCCTGCACTATCAATCTTGGAGTTCGATTATAACGACTAGCGAACCTTTTATTTTTCGATTTTCAAAAACGCCTTACCCGACTCCGTCAAATAGGGCAAAACCTCCTTCATAGGAACTCCGAACTCTAGTAATCCCGGCACACTAGTAATTTCATACGGTTGGTAAAAGAAAAACAAGGAATCATTGCAGAGAAATGGATGGTTCTTTGGGTAAGGGATAGCAGCTATCTTTTTGGAAGACAACCGATCCAGAAGTTCCTCATCACTCTTAGTCCCATAGAACTTTTTCAGTCCATCTACCAACAATTGATGAAGTCCCTTCTCTTTTTTGAGCATAGAAGAGCAAAAATAACCTCCACTATTCTTATCGAAAGTCAGCAACTCTTCATCATAGAGTCCTCGATCGTTTTCAAATTCCACATGCTCATGCACAATAAGATAGGTGACAAAATCTTCGTAAGAACACATTCTTTCAGTCCAATAAACATCTTTATTCAAGAAGTTCTCATCATCATAACTTTCGTTATACTCTTCCCATTGCTTTCTGCGCTCATCAAAAACAAGAAGAATATTAGAGTAAGGGAGATCCAAGTCTTTGGATAGCAACGTACTTAATTCTGACTCCAACGCCAACTGCAACATTTTTGAGACACCTTTCTTGTCAAGGAGCATACTTAGCTCATGTCGCCCCACAATCCTTTTGTAGGCATAAAGCGTATCATTATCAATGATTTTAAATTTCGGCCTTATCAATTCGCGATTAATGATTTTCACGAAAGAGTCTATTTTAGGGCGAAGGAAAGAATCCTCATAACTCGTATATCCCCAATCCTTCTTAAAGCAATCGAGAATAGTATAAGAGGAAGGCACCCTGTCTTTTGGAATATCAATAGAACGATAATAGGTCGTATCAGTTTTAATGCCATCTTCTGAAGATAAGACAAACGTCAGTTTTTTCTTATCGAAGTCGAGCCGATAGTTAGGGCAACAGATGTCCACAAAGTCATATCCGGCAAGATAGAAATCATTGTCCCTAAATTTAAACGAATAGCAAGTACCGTAAGCGCACAAAGACAAAGTATCACCATGGAGACTAGGAATCAACTCATCCCAAAAATCCTCAAGTTCATACATTCGGAAGAGGTCGTACTGATCATTTCCTTTTCCAAAGAAGAACGAAATACGTGCAGAATGCGTTTCTGGATTAACGTCCAAAAATACAGAGTCAGCGATACCATCCCCATTCAAGTCGCCTGCGCCCGATAGCTCAGATGTAACATCATCGTCAACCGAACCATCCATCTCATAGGGAACAAACTCCTTTTCTTCCTTCTTTGTGGTATCTGCCAAAGAAGGAGTATCCTGCTTCGGATTAGGACGAGAGCCAGTATCAGAGCACCCTATCCCCAAGGACAAGATTATGAGAAACAGAGATATTTTGAAGTTTAACATCATAAAACACATCGTTTCCATTCCTTCTTACTTATCAAAAAATTTTAGTGATCAAAGGGGTTTGGCATACAAGTCAAACTCCTCAGCACCCGTTATCAAGACCTCATAAAAAGAGCCTATTTCCATAACACGATCTTTCGTTATCAAGACCTCAGGATCCACTTCCGGAGAATCAAACTCAGTACGTCCGACATAGAAATCGTCCATCTCCCTATCCACCATAACACGTAATACCTTTCCGACTTTGAGTTTATTAATCTCCATAGAAATATCTTGTTGGAGCGCCATCAATCTATCTACACGTTCGCTCTTCACCTCCTGCGGAATATCATCTGGATAATGCTCTGCCGAATAAGTACCCTCCTCCTCCGAATAAGGGAAAGCCCCCATCCGTTCAAAACGCACTTTGGAAACGAAATCCATCAAATCCTCAAAATCGGACTCTTCCTCCCCTGGATGACCGACAATCAACGTCGTACGCAAATGAATACCCGGCACCTCCTCTCGAATCCGGTTTATCAACGCATAAGTCTCCTCCTTGGAGACATGACGGTGCATCATATCCAACAGTTTATCGCTAATATGCTGAAAAGCAATATCCAAATACTTGCAAACATTTTTCCGCTCACGCATCACCGGCAATAAGTCGAAAGGGAACTTCGCAGGGTAAGCATAATGAAGGCGTATCCACTCCACACCCGGAACATCGGAAATCTGCTCCACCAAAGCCGCCAATCGATTTTCCCCATACAAATCAAGGCCATAGTAAGTGAGATCTTGAGCAATGACTTGGAACTCCTTCACACCTTGAGAGGCCAACCATTTTACCTCTGAAACAATCTCCTCCATCGGACGAGACTTATACCGTCCCGTGATAATCGGAATGGCACAATAGGAACAACAACGGTTACACCCTTCCGAAATCTTCAGATAGGCATAATGGGTAGGAGTCGTAATCGTTCGTTCGACAGACAAAGAATCGTCATAACTTTTGCCCAAATCTGACAAGAGGTTTTTCCAATTGAATTTACCATAGAATCGATCCACTTCCGGCAACTCTTCGGGCAACTCCTTCAGATAACGCTCGGACAGACAGCCCATGACAAAAAGTTTCTTGATTTTTCGTTTCTGCTTCAACTGCGCCATTTGGAGAATGACATTGATGGACTCCTCCTTCGCATCGCCAATAAAGCCACAAGTGTTAACCACAGCGATTTCTCCTTTCGGAACTTCAGGATCATGCTCCACCGAATATCCGTTCGCAACCAACTGGCGGCTGAGCATCTCGGAATCCACCAAATTCTTCGAACAACCTAAGTTTATGAAACTAATCAAATTCTTCTTCATCGACTATTATCCTTATACTACCACAAAAGAGGGGAGTTCCAAAGAAGCTCCCCTCTCCTACTTAATTAATCTATCAAACTAATTCTATTTTAACAAAACGACCTCTATCGATCCCTTCATGACGGTACCGTCCCTCATCGCACACTCGTAGAAATATACACCTGGGTCTGCAATGCCGCCGTCGGTCGTACCACGCCATCCGTCAGTACCCTCGAATATCAACTGACCGTAACGGTTGAAGATCTTCACAGGATAAGACTGCATGAAGACGTCATTCATACCATCCACCGTATATGGAGTGAAGGCAGTTGGCAACTTACCGTTGACATTGACTGTCGCCACATTTCCAGCGATGGAAGGACAAACCTCATTAGAGAGAACGACGTAGTAAGAAGTTGTATCCCGAGGACTACGAGTAATGGAATGCTTACCGTTATGGATATACGATTCGTAAACCATGTTATCTTCCACATCATCGTAATCGTTGAACTTAAACTCCTCGTTGCCTTCTCCGTAATAGAACCTACGGTCGAACTTACCCCTCACTGCATACCATTGACACAACAAGCGTCCGTAATTAGAGTGGAGCGACAATTTCACTTCATCACCCACCCAAACAGTCGAGTGATCTTTTTCGTTCACCGTCACAAAGATTTCATCTGACCTAAGTCGATCATAAACGTCAACCAAGATGGAGTCGCGAACCTTGTAGTCATCATGCTTGAACAATTCATAATAGATGGAATCCGCACCCAACAACTTCATCGTATCCTTATGGGTTCTTGGGATAGAATCGCCGATACAGAAGTCGTAGTAAGTATCCAATGACGTTGACCTACCACACTCATTCTCCGCATAGTAAACAAACGAAGCGCTGTCTTGATTGATGTAGATGGAGTCACCATACTTATAGACGGCATCACCCAAGAGCCATCCCTCTTCTGTTATCACGCCACCCTTGTCATCAATACATCTGACATATCTGTTGAGTGTCACGCTATCGACACCATTGTATTCACAGACATCCAACGCACCTGAATTCATTGTGATTCTCGGGCGTTCACGGATCTCCAAATAGGAGTTGGCCGTATCGGAACACAAAGTCAACGTATCCATTGCCACGAAGTAGTAGTGTCCACTCTGAGTCTGCTTACGCAAATTAATGCGAGCATTCTTGATGGAATCGGCCTTTGCCGCAGAACCCACCGCAG
This sequence comes from Paludibacteraceae bacterium, assembly GCA_017961765.1. Classification (GTDB taxonomy): domain Bacteria; phylum Bacteroidota; class Bacteroidia; order Bacteroidales; family Paludibacteraceae; genus RGIG10190. The sequence goes on from JAGCWQ010000116.1 coordinate 45,354, forward strand.
CCGATGTATAGAGATTCAAATAAGTGTTCGGGTTGTTACTGTAAACCAAGCTCTTTGGCGAAATACTATCCAAATAGCAGTCGTAAACGAAGGCTGTCGGAATACTTGTGTAAGAGCCATCCCAATCCTCCACCAAAATGCTACCGACTGCAAGACGAACCTCTTGTGACCACAAGGTCAACGGTTTGGCATCATCGGCACAAAGAGCAGTATCATACGCCGTCAAATCGACAATAGTTCCTGCACCAGGGACTAACACATATTTGTAGAGAGAAGCCTCATTTCCACACATATCGGCCACTGTCACCTTCACGGAAGTAGAAGACTTAATCAACGAACCTGCTGCAGGATCTTGCGTCACCTTAATATTGGTAACATCCGTACAGTTATCAGAAACGATAGACCTAACCTCTACCGTAAAGTCTGGCACACCGAACGTACATCCCTTGTTGTAGATAGAGAGAACCGTATCCTTCCAATCCTTAGGGAATGTAAACTCTGGAGCCAACGTATCGACGATAGAGACATATTGTCTATGCAAAGTCTCGTTATCGCATCGGTCTGTAGCCGTCCATACACGAGTGATTGTATAGTTGTAATAGTCGCATGAGTTAGGATCCGTACCTCTTGAAGAGGTTTCAGAGAACTTCACATCGACTGGAGTTGGAATACAATCGTCCTCTGCCGTAAGTGCCGCAGCCACTGGTATCTCGTCCGTACAAGCCAACTTCACATCTGCAGGATATGCACTCAAAGAAGGAGCAACCTTATCCACCACATGGATTTTTTGCCTACACTGGATATCATTCTTACGAACATCCGTCACTTGGTAAATTCTAGTGACATAGAAGTCGCAATGTTCATCAGCAGGAATCTCATCCTCCAATACCTTGAACGAACCTTCCACCATCTTATCCTCGTTAGAGAAGGAACCGCCACCTAACTTGAACTCCTCGTATGTAGAATATGCCGCAGGCAAATTCTCGACACACTGGATACCTTGATTCAAATCCTTAGGACAATTCAAATCATCAACCACCCAATCTTCAACCACAACGATTTGAGAACAAGAATCCGAGTTGCCGGAAGCATCCGTAAATACCCAAGTCACTTTTGTCTTCGTCTTCAAGATATAAGGAGCATCCATTGAATTGCCATCGTCACGATGTCCGACAGCTACAATCGTACCATCACATACATCATCCACAGAAGGTGCAAGAAGTCCAGCTGCCGCAGCCTCCTCCGCAGTAACAGAGTTGGCCGATACAGACTCGGATGTGATTCGAACCTTCACCGTATCCTTCAAAACTGTACAATCTGGAGTTGGTGGCAATGTATCCTTAACCACGATGTTCTGAGAACAAGTACGCGTTGCATTGCTAAATGGACTCTTGAACAACCAGTCAACAACGGTGACTCCCTTCTTATAAATAGCAGTCATCTCTTCTCCATCCTGACGGGAAGGAACGCCTGGTACTGGAGTACCCGTACAAGAATCTTTTGCCAATGGGATGTTCAAATTCAACTTCGTACCATCCAACTCGCACTCATCCACGCCCAAATAAAGAATCGTATCCTCTAAAGATTCACAATCGAAGATTGGTCGGTTCTGACCGTAAACAAAGACAAACTGGTCGCACTCCTTAGCGACGGCATTCAACAATGTATCGACAAATACCCAATGAACTTTCACCGTATCGCCCACCTTGGCAGTAACCTTATCAACAGTCACTCCATCGACATAAGCAACACCAGGAACCTCGGCCTCCGTACAGTAGTCATTTGCCACGTGTGTACCCAAAGCCTCTACCAACTCTTCGGATGAAACTTCACAAGTACCCTCCTTCGCATACAAGTCGATGTTCTCCAACGTAGAACAATCAAAGATTGGAGCTACAGAGTCTAGGACATGGATGACTTGCTTACAAACCACGTTTTGTCCAGAGAAGGAATAAGACCAACTGATCGTATCAAAACCTACCACAAACGACTCCTCCATCGTACGTCCAGAAGCTCTTGTCAACTCTGGAACAACTGTCTTGTTGGAGCAGAGGTCAACCACCTCAGGCTGTTCGAATCCAATCTCAGACCAAGTAATCTCACAATCCATAGGAGGAAGTTTGATCAACGTATCTGGATAGTTGTCGCAGTTGACAGGGATGGAGTTGACATCACCGATTCTCACTGGCTGCTCACAAGACTTAACTGGGTTAACCATTGTTTTAGTAGTATCCGTAAATGTCCAAACTATGTTCCAAACACCTGTAGGGAGCGTCACCCTCCACTCAGTCGAATCGGCATTAGGAGTCAAGTTCTCTCCGTTATAGGAAGGAACGCCCTTGATTTTCGTAACGCCCGACTGATCAGGGCAAGGATGTTGAGCAATTTGAACTGGCAAAACTGCCTCAGCCTTACACTCGCCCTCAGCCACATTGACAGTAACTGTATCCCCCAACAAAGCATCACAATCGAAGACAACCTCCTTCTTCGTCAAAATTGTTAGATCTTGGTCGCAGGTATCTTTTGCAGTTGAGAATGGCGACGTGAATATCCAACGGATGGTCGTTGTACCGACAGGATAAACTCCATAGAGTTCACCGCCATCCAATCTGGAGCCAACGCCAGGAACCGAATCATTCGTACAAGCATCCTTTGCGTATGGAGTCTTAATAGTCTGCTCACTCAAAGTGGTGTCACAACCCTCAATCAAAATCGGTTCAGACTCCAATGATTTACAATCGAAGATTGGCTTTTGATCACCCGTGACAAGGACTGCCTGATAGCAGATCTTAGGAGTGACAGTCAAAGAAGAATCGATGAACGTCCACTTAATCAGCGTCGTGTCACCAACATTGTATCTCTCAGGGAGAGGTCCGTCATTATAAGATGGAACACCCTTGATATCCTTACCCGTACAAGCATCCTTAGCAAAATGATCAGTGAGTTTCTCTGCTACCACACTAGAATCAACATAACACTCACCTGGATTAGAAGCGACACGGATTGTATCCAAAGTAGTACAATCGAAGATTGGCTCTTTCTTCGTCAAGACAACGATATCTTGTACACAAGAAGTATCCTTCGTTGAGAACTTGCTCTTGAAGGTCCACCTAATCTGAGTAACCACACCAGCAGGGTACTTACCATAGAGTTCTCCTCCATCCAAACGTACGCCGACACCCTCAACCGAATCACCCGTACAAGCATCCTTCGCATAAGGGGTCTTGATTGCATCGGACGTCAAGAGCGTATCACATTCATAGGTTTCAAACGTATCCAAAGGCAAAGAGTCGCAATCAAAGATTGGTGCCATATCACCAATCACCGTCACACGTTGATAACACTCCTTCTTTGCGAGATTATAATCCTCGTTTTGGAAAGTCCAATGGATAGTTATCGTATCGCCCACCTTCAAAACATCAGGAATCTCATCTGCATTGTATTCACCTTTAATTTTAATAGTGTCAACACATGCATCCGTTGCAAAGTGAGCCTCTCTGAGTTCGTTCAACATCTCCTTGATATTTTTACCAGGCAAATAGCATTTTTCAGGCTCACTTGCCATCGTAGTATCTTTCAAGAGCGAACAATCAAAGATTGGCTCTTTGCTATCCAACACATGGATTGGTTGCTCACAAACCACATAATCGTCTATAGACCTATAATGGTAAGACCAAACAATCGTATCGAAGCCAACACCAAATGGGTCTTCCATGGTCTTGCCAGAGGTACGAGTCAAGACAGGCTCAATAAGTTCACCTGCATAATCGCCACAAGCATCGTATGCCTCAGGGATACCCTTCTTCAAATCCAATTGAGCGGCATCTATCGTACAACTTGTCTCATCCAGCTCAATACGGATAGGCTCAATGACCTTACAATCGAAGAGCGTCGCATTGTCCTTACCCACTTGGATAGGTTGCTCGCAAATCAACACATCATTGATAGTCGTATGTGTTGGATCGGTAAACACCCACTCAATCCAGTTGACACCCACCACGTAATCGTCGGACCAAGTCTTACCTCCTTTACGACGAACCTCTACTTGGATCTCCACCGTATCCAAACATGGGTGCTTAGCATTTGGTATCACAAAGTTAGCTGGATCAATATCCGTAAGATCGGAAGCCTTCACCGTACATACGCCATCAGGCACCTCATAAGAACTCTTGATAGTGTCTTTCTTCAACGAATCACAATCAACTACGATATTCTCTTCCGTCCTGACATTGACAAGCTGATGACAAGTATCGCTAACATTGCCTGTGAAGTCTGTGAAGATCCACTCAATCGTCGTGTTACCCAACGGATAAGGAGCAGTCACACTAATTGGATTAGCAGCCGTACTATCAGAACGAGTACCGACACCATATCTCCAATAATAAGGAGAATTAGGATCAGCACATGGATCAGGCACCTTTGGCGTAGAAATCTTCGCCAAGACATGGTCACTAGGGCCACAATCCACAATCGTATCTTTCACTGTAGGAGCAACCTCCTCACAGTTAATGTCAAATTCCTTATTACCTAAGACAGAGACCTGTTGCTCACACCACAAGGTATCCTTGATGTTCCAGATGCTGACAAACATCCAATGAATGGTTGTGTCTCCCACAGGGAAGCTTCGAGTTTCCAAATCAATGTAGGAAGTATCTTGTCCGCTTATGAACAATGGCTTAGCCACAATCATATAATCAGAACAAGCATCCTGTGCAGCTGGTGCAGTAATGTTAGCCCTCACACTATCAGAAGAAGCCTCACACTCACCCGGATTCGCCTTAAAGCTAATTGGTTTCAACGTAGAGCAATCGAAATCTACCTTATTATTATGGGATGGCAAAATCCATTGTGGACAAGTCTTCTTATTTCCATCCTCGTCTTGGAACAACCAAAGCAACTTATAAGTAACACCCGACTGCATTGTATAATTGTCAGGCAACTCCATTGATCCATTCAATGTCAAGACACCAGGAATAGAATCGCCGGCACAAGCATCGTATGCTTTATACGCAAGTTTATCCAACACATCGCGCTTCAAATCAGCGAATTCCACTTCACAGAATCCCTCCTTAGCTTCTGGACGAAGCGTATCCGGGTTAATATCGTTACAATCGAAAGATGGACCCGTAGCATCAATGATGTAGATGAATTTCTCACAAGTCGCACTATTTCCCGACTTATCTGTAAAAATCCACTTCAACAGATGGGCTCCCTTCAAGAAATTGTCCTCATCCCATAACTTATTAATACCATCAGCATAAAGCGTATAAGAGAAAGGATTGGTCGTCGTATCCACAGTATAACGTTCAACGATAGGATCAATGGACAACAACGGATTCCCCTCCTCGTCAACATTACCAGAGAGGTAACTATCGCAAGCATCATATGCCTTTGGCTGAACAAGCAACTTCTTAACATTTACAGGGTCATACTCACAATTGTCAGCATCTACTGTAAAGCTGTACTTCTTATCATAAGCATCGTCACAATCGGCCAAGATCGGTTTAATCTTATCTACCACCGTAATGCTTTGCTTACAAGTATCTTTGTTGCCAGCCGCATCCGAATAAATCCACAATGCCAAATGTTTTCCAACTGGATAAGATGCCTCTTTTGCATTCTCTAAGCCATAAACAGCCTCGATTTTGTCTCCAGGCAACGAAATTCGGATTTCCAACTCTGGCACAAGTTTGCCGTCACATGGATCAAGTATAGCAAGTTCTTCAGCCTTCGGCAAATTCAACTTGTCGAAATCAACCGAGCAGACTGTCTCCGCATCTACCGTGACATCATCAGGACAAACATCACCCAACTTCGGTGGAATATTATCCTTAATGGAAAGATTCTGTAAACAAGTAGTCACGTTGAGCGAATCGTCCGTGAATTTCCAAATAATTCTATAATTCTTATTGGATTCAAAAGCAACAGGCAAAGCCACCGTATCATTGGAAACTTCATCCCACAAATATGGAACACCAGGAATAGTACCGCTACAATTATCTTCAGCCGAATAGTTGCCCAATATAGCCAAAATCTTTTCCTTAGCCGCCGTACACTCTTCATACTCCAAGAAATATGATTTGTCCTCAATTGTGGAGCAATCAAAGATTGGAGCAACTGTATCAGCAATAATAACCTTTTGGTCACATACTGTCTTATTTCCCGCTCCATCTTCGAACGTCCAAGTGATGATAATCGGAGAATCCTTCAATTCATACGCCTCCTTCAAGCCCTTGCCGTCACTACGGGTTGGAACACCCGCAATACCCTTTTTAGTAGCAGTTGGATTCGGAGTACAACGATCTTGCTTTGCGTAAGGAATCTTAAGTCCGTTGGCCTGTACATTCGTGTATGGAGCCTTACAAGTGGCATCTGCATAAGCAACAATATCTACCAACGTAGAGCAATCGAAGACAGGACCCGTCTTATCCTCTACTATGAACGTCTGCGTACAAACCGCAGGCTTAGACATATAAGATCCATCCCATATATTATAATAAATACGAGTTTGTCCGATAGGGAGCGGAGTTGTCAAAGCCGCATCACCAAGGAAGAGAGAACCATCCTCAAACTCACGAAGAACAGCAACTGTCATCTCTTCAGAGGTAGCACAATTGTCTTCTGCCAACACATCGTCTGGTGTCGGTTTCTTGATGATATCCACCTCCGAAGTGGGAACCACACAATCGGCATTGGCTACCAACGTACGAGTTGCACCCCAATCGCCACAGGTTACACTTGGTGGTATCGTATCAAATACAGTAATAGTACGTGTACAAGTTGCGGTCTGCTCTCCATCGGGTTTATCCTCAAAATAGAAGACCATCGTATAGATACCCTCCGTCAAATTCTTGAACACCAAGTCAGAAGACTTGAAATGGTTCTTTACCTTAACTGGAGACTCGCCGCAAGTAATGGACTGGTCAACACATTGAGGGTCGCCCTCCACCTTGTTTCCATCACTACCAAAACGACGAGGGACTATTCTACGGGTAGGAACCACATCGTCATCCTTGTATGGATTCTTAACCGTGGCTACCACCATTCCCAAAGAATCCAAAAGATCGATTTTATATGGATAACCCATAAAGTTTTCTACTGTAGTATAGGTATTAGCAGGATCCAAAATCGAACCTGCATTCTGAACACCACCACCAGGTCCAGCAGCAGGTTGCAAGAAGTTTTCCCACTTATTATCATTCTTATGGGCATCCAAATCACCAGTCCAATCACAGAAGACATCTGGAGTTAGGTCAATTACCTCAATCGTGCCAGGAGCACCTGGCATTCCTGGGAAACCTGGACCCGCACCAGGACCCGAATTCTTTTGATAAGACTTATAAGGATATTTACCATTCAAATCAACGATATTATCAGGGAAGAACATTGCAATATCCTGACATACATCACCTGTAGCAGAAGGTCCATTCTCCGCACCAAAATGCAAACCATTAATAGCCGCATATCTAAAGTTGAAATAGAAGCCCATGATATCCACAGGGAACTGTGCCGTCGGAATATCTGATGCTTTCAATGTATAGGTTGCCCGACAGTTTTCATCTGCATAAACCTCCACCTGAGGCTTTATACAATTCGGAATAGGCGTCGTACCTGAAGTCACACTGATATATTGGCTACAAGTAACTTCATTGCCCGAATCATCCGTAAAAGTAAAGGTAATAGTCGTCACACCAATACCATACAATACAGCCTTCAAATCATCTGTTGACTTGATTGTCAATGTACGATTCTTTCCTTTTTCATCCGGACCTTCAAGAACAGCCGTCACTTTCAATTCTGAAGTACAATTATCCTTTGCCACATCGGAAGTCAACATCTTGACCATTTCCTCATCAAAGGCAACCTTCAACGTACCTTCATACGTGTTCTGTCCTTTTTTAACATCGTTATAAGAAGCATACTCCAGATATTCGTATGGCTTATCCTTCGGTTTGAATCTATTCGCCGTCACATGGACAAGAGACAAAGAAGAACAGTCAAACTTAGGAGTCTCCGTATCTTTTACAGAGAATGTAATAGGACATTCAGCAAAGACATCCTTATCTACATAATCATCTGCACTTGATTTATAGAAACGCCAGACCAATTGATATTCCGTATCAACCAAGAAAATAATCTTCTCGTAGTCCGTAGCTGGAATGAAAGACAAGGTCTTTCCAGTCTCCCCATAATACAATTTTTCCGTCAATTGAGCGCCATTACCAGAGCATACGTCCTTAGCTGACGGCCATGCATAGTTATGAGATTCCAACCAAGCCAACAAGCCTTTTACTGACAAACCACATTCGCCCTCCTGATTGTCCACATCAGAAATAGAGGAATAGTCAGGACAAACGACATTCGGTATCATATCGTCAATCACCTCTACCATCTGCGTACAATAAGAGGTATTACCTGAAGCATCAGTAAACGACCACAAAATGAACGTGTAGCCCATTTCATAATCATCATTCAAGTCAATCGACTTAGAATAATTTGCCCTTCGATAGGCCGGAGTTTCATAAGGCAACTCCTGCGCATGAGACTGCACCTTCGTACGACCTTCATAGACACCAGTAATCTTCGTTGACTTGCAAGGGTCTGCCGCATCCGTCAAGACTGGAGCCTTAATCGTAGGGAACTTGGTGATGACACCCGTACTTGCCTGACAATTATCAGAGCCAACCTCGGACAATTTCACTGAATAATTCGTGATTTTGCTACAATCGACATCTGGAGGAGTAACATCCTTCACCTCGATCTTTTGAGTACAAACATCTGAATTGCCACAATCATCCGTAACCTTGTATGTTATAGTACCCGTACCGGCTGGCAAAGAGACCTTATTTTCTTTTTGGCTCAAGAAACTTGCAATATCAGTTTGCAGAAGCTTCTTAGAAATACTCTTCGTAATCTCCGCACTTCCATCCGAAGGCGAGAAATTCAAATCCACAGAAATGGTTGGATGCGTAGTACAACCTGCTGTAAAAGGAGGAAAACTGAAAGCCACCGTCTTCTTACATTCCGTTGCAGCCAACTCTTCGGTGCGAGTCTGTGAAATGCATGTAATTTGAGGTCCTTCCACAGGTTTAATCCTATAGGTGTTCGCATCAGAAGAAGGACAATAGTCAGTGCCATCTATCCTCACGCTGACCGTAACCCCCACTTTCAGGTTTGTCTTTTTTCCTGTGCACACCTCCGATGTGACCACATCAACAATAGCTCCTGTCGGATCCTTCTTGGCAGTAGCTCCCGTCCAAGAAAAGACATAATTACCATAATAAGGACTATTTGGATCAATAAGGGTCGTTGCCTCCACAATTTGAGAGTTATCAGTAGGGCACAACTCTTTATCCGTTTCACTCAATCCATCGCAACCATCGCAAATCAAGCTGACTTTAGGACTAGCATTTTTGAAGACCTTAATCGTCTTGGAGATAGGTTCACCAGCTTCCTTAATTTCGAAAGATCCATCAGTATAGTACACCTTCTTTTGAGGTTGCACAGTCAAGGTATAGACACCATCCGGAATCTCACGCTTCAAATTAAGTGTCACCTCAGAACCTCTTGAGTCCTTATCCAAATCACCGAAATCATCGTACTTGAACTTATCTGTGAAATAGGTCTTACCATTTGGATCCGTCAACGACCACGCATAGGTCACATCTGGATTAGGATCAACCGGTGCAAGAGAGAACTTAGATCCTCCGGGCACACAGAAGTAATCGTTACCCTTAATCTCAGATGGCTGCAACGGCTCACAGTTTTTACCAGTAATAGAAAACTCAATATATTCACTTGATGAACCTATTGTATTACTATCATAGACACGGTATTGACGTTTACCGACAGCCTCGACAGGGATACTAACCTCACGGAACTTAGATCCCTTCATATCAAAGCCCTCTACATTCAACTGCTTCCAAGAAGAGCCATCCTTGTATTCCCACACATAATTTGAATTGTAAGGGAATCCAGCAGCTACTACAGTCACATTTTCTCCGATACATGCAGAAGAGCGGTCCATACATACAGACATCATCTCAGCAGATACATAGTCAATAGCCACCTTCATACACCCCATCTGCTGGAAACGAGGCAACAATTTAACCTTCGCATTTAAATTCTTATTTCTCAAATGGAATCTACCATAGAAATGGATTTCCAACCGAATAAGCTTCTCTGCATTATCATCATCACAAAGGAGAGAGCTAACATTAATTTCTCCAAATGATCTATTAATAACAAATGGCTTACCAATTTGCTTATCAGTAGCATCCTCATACATGACAATTTCCATATTATCGGCATTGCCATAAAAGTTATCTTGGGAACCCACGTCCGTCTCCAACTTAAATTGCGCACTGCTACAATCATTACAGCCCTTCCTTTTAACGATGTATGCCTTCATGGCCAAACGATAATACTTTTCATCCCAAATTGGATTACCGTAACCATCAATCATACTAAACTCAAAAGTAAAAGGAGCGCAGCTGACACCAGTGAAATTCTTATCATTCACCCAATAATAATTGGAATATTGGGAGGAGTTGGCCTTAGGAACAAAGCCCAAATAAGAACTCACATCATTAGTAATCGCACGGCCATCGCTACAATTATTTATAGAAAATTTCACATCATATTCAGAGAAATGAGATTCTATTGGAGCACTCTCCGCTGGCTTATAATTAACCGCGGAACTACTATTAATGGGCAACACATCGAAGTCCGTACCATTGATATAGTCACCAGAAGAAGACTGATGACACATATTCGGGCAATCCGAGTTCAACGAAACCGTAATATCAGAGGTCTTCACCTTCGTTCCTTGCGACTCGGCATAGAAAGTGACACTTTGGCTCGGCATATCATAGACAAACGTAGCCGTACCATTTTTATAGTATGCCGCACCAAGAGCCTTTGTCGTACTACCAAGCTTGACATAAAAGTTTACAGCCGGCACATCACCTGAAAAACCCGATGCAGTGAGAACTATCGCCTCTCCCGCACATGCCTTAGATACATCTGCCGTCAATTTTTGCGCTTCGACCGAAGCAAAAGAACAAGCCCACAAGGCAAGGAGACAGAAGCCTACCTTGCTCACAAAAGAATTTGGGAAACCCTTCATTTCAAATTTCCTTTTCCTATTATATTTCTTACCCATTTCCATAACCCTAAAAAATTTCAAGTTAGATAGTTGCCGCCTTATGGGGAACCCGCCCCTTAGGACACCAAACATAACGTAACGTAAAAGAAATCGCCTCTTCGAGACTTTTTATATAATTTCAGTCCGGTTTTACGAAATTTGCCGCAAAACAGCCTACAAACGCCACTTCACAACAAGACACACAAATTTATAAACATATTTTTAACAACACAATAAAAAACGTTTTTTTTCGTAGAATTTTGCTCTCCAAACAAACACCCACCACGCTCCAAAGTTCGAATCTACCTAATGTCACCAACTCTCCAAAAGACAAAACAACGACGCCTAGCCACCCTAAAACAACCGACCCCAAGATTCGCATTCCGATGCAGATGAAACAGACCAAGAAATTCATGTTAAAAAAGACAAAAACATAGAAAACTTTTTTCGTTTCCGCGGTTTTCTATTAACTTTGCAGTGGATAAGAAAAGGTCAAAATTTTGTGAACCCAATGAATCCTGAGAAAAATATGGAGACAAGCACGAAAGAAAGAATCATTGAACATGCTGCATTGCAGTTCCTCAACAACGGCATCAAGAACATCACGATGGACGAGCTTGCCGAACAGTTGGGCATGTCCAAACGCACCATCTACGAGCTTTTCCAAAACAAGGAAGAACTCATCATGGAGAGCTTGAAGTATTTCGTGCAACTCAACAATGCCCAACAGAAGAAGATCTACGAAGCGTCTGAAAACTCCTTTGTGGCACTGCTCAGCCTCTATAAATCCAACAAGGAAGGCTTTCTTCGGGTCAACCATCGATTCATCGACGACCTGAAGAAATATTTCCCCAAGATTTGCAAATTGCACGACGACTCAAAGGTGAAAACAAACGAATTTCTCACCAAAATATTCAACGACGCTATCGAGGAGGGTTTTATTCTAGACACACTAAACCCTGCTATCCTCAGCCACCTCTTCACAGAAGAGATGTCTATCGTCTTTGAAAAGAGTTCCGCCTCATTCCAATTCATGGAAGTTTACGAGACGCTATGTCTCACCTTCTTCAGAGGAATTGCCACGTCTAAAGGATTGGAGGCAGTCAAAAATTATACAGAAGAAAATAAACAAGGAAAATAATAAAACTCAAAACTTACCAATGGAGACAAAAAGTTTCTTAAAGAAGGGGTTGTTCATCACAACTTGCCTTCTGTTCCAAACGAGCGTTTTCGGTCAAGACTCGCTCGCCGTCAGCACCGAACCAACAGACACGGTGCTTAACTTGGACTTGAGCCAAGCCATCACTATCGCATTAGACCAAAACCCTACCATTCGAGTTGCAGGCATGGAGATAGAGAAAGCCAACTACGCCAAGAAAGAGAGCGTGGCCAACCTTTTTCCAAGCATCACGGCTACAGGTAGCTACCAACGAACCATCGAGAAGCAAACCATGAGCATGGCCGGGCAATCCATGAAAATCGGATCCGACAACTCCTGGGCAGCGGGATTCTCCGCTCAGCTTCCCCTCATCAACGTTCCGTTGTGGCAATCCATTAAGCTGACTTCCGAGGCAGTCATGGAGAAGGTGGAAAAATCGAGAGGTTCGAAGATTTCTCAGGTATCCAGCGTCATCAGCGCCTACTACGCCGTCCTCAACGCTCAGGACTCCTACGAGGTGCTCCAAAAGAGCCTCAACACGGCCAACGAGAACCTGCGCATCACAAAGAAACGTTTCGAGAACGGACAGACATCCGAATACGACGTCATCCAAGCAGAGGTTCAAGTACGCAACATCCAACCCACCTTGCTCTCCTGCAAGAACGGTATCGAGTTGGCGAAAATGCAACTCCGCGTCTTGACCAACTTGCCTGCCGACTTTTCTATCGAAGTGAAAGGCAAACTCTCCGACTACGTCAACGACGACTACAGGGGCATGATGATGGAAGAACTTGACTCCTCTTTGGTAGATAATCCAAATATGCGTCTCCTCGAAGTAAGCACGACCCTTCTTGAAAGACAACTAAAACTTCAGAAAGCCAATTGGTACCCTACCCTTGGCGCTCAGTTCGTCTATCAATGGACATCGCTCAACGACGACTTCAAATTCGCAGACTACGAGTGGAACCCTTACTCTACATTAAGTCTCTCGCTCGCATGGCCTATCTTCCAAGGCGGTAGCCGCATCTACAAACAGAAGCAAGCTCAGATAGCGTTGGACGAAATGGAATATACGAAAGAGGATACTCGTAGAAAACTCTTGATGCAATTGGAATCATGCGTGGACAACCTCAACGTAGCAGCAGAAAACATCCGCTCTACCAAAGAGGCGATGGCCTTGGCAGAAAAAGCTCTCAGCATCACGCAGAAACGCTACGAAGTAGGTGCCGGTTCCTCATTGGAGCTCACCTCGGCAGAAAACGCCTTGACGCAATCCAGCTTGGCCTACTACCAAGCCATCTACAACTATATCATTGCTAAGAACGGGGTAGATGAAGTTATTGGCAACGCTTACGGACAATATGTTCAACAATAGCGATTTCAAACAAGAAGTGATATAAAACAACATACCAACGACAAAAAAAGTAAATTAAAAAATATGGACAAACTTAGAAATTTAGGTTACCTGTTAGTAGCCTCCATGCTTTTCTCCTCTTGCGGAGGTAGCGATTCAAAGGAAGGGGAATTAACAAAAAAGGACGTACAAAAAGAGACGGAAATCGAGAAATTGGAAGACGAAGTTTACTCTGTACGTGTAGATACCGTAAGAATCCAAGCCGTTGAGCAAATCAACGACTTCACAGCCACGGTTGAGCCTCAAGTAAAGAACAACATTGCGCCTACAGCACCTGGACGTATCATGGAGATACTCACAGACGTGGGCCGCAAGGTAAGCAAAGGACAACTCCTCGTCAAGATGGACCCTACCAACTTACTCAACGCAAAGACACAGCTCACCAACATCGAGTTGGAGTACAACCGTGCAGAGGAATTGAGAAAAGCCGGCGGTGCATCACAACAAACGGTTGACCAATTGAAGACGCAATTGGACGTTGCTCGCGCAAGCTACCAAAATCTTTTGGACAACGCCAACTTGAAGAGCCCTATCAGCGGTGTCGTAACAGCAAGGAATTTCGACAACGGCGACCTCTACTCGGGTGCCATGCCTATCCTTACCGTTATGCAAATCCAACCTGTCAAGATCGTCATCAACGTACCTGAATCCAACTTCAAGGACATCAAGATGGGCATGAAGGTTGACGTGACAACGGAGGTTTACGAAGAGAAGAAATTCGCTGGCAAGGTTAGCTTGATCTACCCAACCATCGACGAGAAGACTCGTACATTCGCTGTTGAAATCACCATTCCGAACGCTAACGGAGCTGTTCGTCCAGGTATGTTCGCAAGAGCATCCATCAACTTCGGAACTGTTAAGCGTGTGGTTGTCCCTGACAACTCTGTCATCAAGCGTGCAGGCTCTGGCGACCGCTACATCTACGTTTTGAACCAAGACGGAACCGTATCTTACAACAAGGTAGAATTGGGTCGACGCATGGGTGCTCAATACGAGTTGATCTCGGGTGTGAAGGACGGCGACGCTGTTGTCGTTTCCGGATACACGAAGTTGAAAGATGGTGCCCGCGTACAAGTCATCGAATAAAGGTGTGTTTTCCAAAATTCACCATAACGCAAGAAACAAATTGAAAAATTAAATTAACTAACGATATGAGTTTATACGAAGGTGCAGTAAAACGGCCGATCATGACAAGCCTCTGCTTCGTGGCAGTGGTCATCATGGGTCTGTTTTCATTATCAAAATTGCCTATCGACTTGTACCCGGATATCGAGTCCAACACCATCATGGTCATGACCTCCTACCCTGGTGCGAGTGCATCGGATATAGAGAATAACATCACACGTCCCTTGGAGAATGTGCTCAACTCCGTCAGCGACTTGAAGCACATCACTTCCAAATCGTACGAGAACATTTCCGTCATCACATTGGAGTTTGAGTTCGGTAACGATATCGACGTGAAAACCAACGACGTGCGTGACAAGTTGGACATGATCACAACATTGCCCGACGATGCTAACACGCCAATCATCTTTAAGTTCAGCACGGATATGATTCCGGTGGTGATGCTCTCCGTGAAAGCGAAAGAGAGCCTTCCCGCCCTCTACAAAATCTTGGACGAAAACGTAGCCAACCCATTAGCCCGTGTGAAGGGTGTCGGTACGGTATCCATCTCAGGTGCGCCTAAGCGTGAAATCCACGTATATGTGGATCCTGTGAAGTTGGAGGCCTACGGACTCAGTGTCGAGACTATCTCCTCCTTGATTGGAGCAGAGAACAAAAACGTACCGGGCGGTAACTTCGATATCGGTACGCAATCCTACTCCCTCCGTGTCGAGGGCGAATTCAAGGATGCCCATGAGATGGAGAAAATCGTCGTAGGAACACGCAATGGAGCCATCATCCACTTGAGCGACGTGGCACGAATCGACGACTCCGTGGAGGAACGTGCCCAAGAGGCCTACACTAACGGTACGCAAGGTGCCATGGTCATCATCCAGAAGCAGTCTGGAGCCAACTCCGTGGAAATTTCGGAGAAGGTCATGAAGGCATTGCCAAGGTTGCAAAAGAGTTTGCCGAGCGATGTCGAGTTGGGTATCATTGTCGATACTTCCGACAACATCCGTAACACCATCAAGAGTTTGGCAGACACCATCCGCGACGCCATGATTTTCGTGTCATTGGTCGTATTCATCTTCTTGGGAAGATGGAGGGCTACCGTAATCGTCCTTATCACGATACCGCTCTCCTTGGTTGCCTCCTTCATCTATTTGCTGGGAACAGGCAGTTCTTTGAACATCATCTCTTTGTCGTCCCTATCCATTGCAATCGGTATGGTGGTGGATGATGCCATAGTGGTGCTGGAGAACGTCACCACACACATCGAACGAGGAAGCGAGCCAAAACAGGCTGCTATCCATGGAACCAACGAGGTGGCCGTCTCCGTTATCGCCTCCACACTGACATTGATTGCCGTGTTCTTCCCGCTCACCTTGGTAACGGGTATGACCGGAGTCCTCTTCAAGGAGTTGGGTTGGATGGTCTGCATCATCATGATCATCTCTACGACCTGCGCCCTCTCCCTCACCCCAATGCTTTGTTCTCAATTGCTACGTCTTCAAAGAAAGCAAAGCAAACTCTTCCTCACGCTGTATGGACCAGTCGAAAAGGCATTGGACAAGTTCGACCTCTTCTATGCTAAGGTGCTTGACTGGGCAGTAAGGCACAGAATGACCATCATTGCAGGATGCGTCTTGTTCTTCGCCGGCTCCATGATGCTTGCCAAGCACATCGGTTCTGAGTTCTTCCCTACAGCCGACAACTCCCGTATCAAAGTCACGTTGGAGTTGCCTATTGGAACGAGGACGGAAATAAGCCGTGACTTGGCCAAGGAGATCCATGACAAATGGAGGGTGAAATACCCAGAACTATTGGTTGCCAACTTCAGCGTAGGACAAGCAAGTTCCGACAACATCTTCGCCTCCATGAGCGACAACGGAACGCACATCGTCAACTTCAACATGCGTCTCTGCAACCCATCCGACCGTAAGCGTACCTTGTCAGAGATATGCGACTCCATGCGTGCAGATTTGAACAAATACCCAGAGTTGAAGAAATTCCAAGTTATGTTGGGAGGTGGTAACACCGGTATGGGTGGTCAATCATCCGTGGACTTCGAAATCTATGGTTATAACTTCGACGAGACCGACAAGGCCGCACAAGAATTGAAAGCACTCCTTCTCAACATCGAGGGATGCTCCGAGGTCCGTATCAGCCGTTCCGACTACCGACCAGAATACCAAGTGGACTTCGACCGTGAAAAGTTGGCTCTCCATGGACTCACCACGGCAGGGGCAGCCAGCTACTTGAGAAACCGAATCAACGGTTCAACAGCCTCCTACTATCGTGAAGATGGTGACGAGTACGACATCAAGGTGATGTATGATCCAGAGAGAAGGCAGTCCATCGAAGATATTGAAAACATCCTCATCTACAACGCCATGGGCCAAGCCGTTCGCGTGAAAGAGTTGGGTAAAGTGGTAGAACGCCACTCACCTCCAAGCATCCAACGTAAGGACCGTGAGCGTGTCAACACCGTAACCGCCGTGCTCTCAGGTTCTGACTTGGGTACAGTCGTTGCCAAAGCACAAGAGGAAATCGACAAGATGGACATTCCAAGCGGCGTATCCATCAACATCTCCGGATCGTATGAAGACCAGCAAGAGTCCTTCCACGACTTGGGTACATTGGCACTGCTCATCATCATCTTGGTATTCATCGTGATGGCAGCACAGTTCGAGTCATTGACTTATCCGTTCATCATCATGTTCTCCATTCCGTTCGCCTTGTCAGGTATCATCATTGCCTTGCTTGTCAGCGGACAGACTTTGAATGTGATGTCCATGTTGGGAGGTATCTTGTTGATCGGTATCGTAGTAAAGAACGGTATCGTGCTTATCGACTACATCTCACTGAACAGAGAGAGAGGCATGGGTGTCATCTCTTCTGTTGTGTCAGGTGGTAAATCCCGTCTCCGTCCGGTTGTCATGACCACACTCACCACTATCCTCGGTATGATGCCGATGGCGATAGGAACAGGTGAAGGTGCCGAGATGTGGCGACCAATGGGTATATCCGTCATCGGAGGTCTGACCGTCTCCACCATCTTGACTTTGGTCTTGGTTCCAGTACTCTACTGTTCATTCGCAAGTACGGGTATTGTACGAGGCAGAAAGAAATTGGCGAAGAAGAACGCTTGAATTTTATAGCAAACTTAAAAAGAAAGAAATGAAATCGATATTAATAACATTCGACCAAGCCTACTACGAGCGAATCATCTCCACATTGGAGAAACAAGGTTGCCGTGGATTCACGTACTTGGAGCAAGTACAAGGTCGAGGAAGCAAGACTGGAGAACCCCACTACGGAAGCCACGCCTGGCCTTCCATGTGTTCGGCCATCATCAGCGTGGTGGAGGACGACAAGGTTCAAAAGATATTGGACATTCTCCATGCGATGGACAAGCAGACCGAGCAATTGGGACTACGTGCTTTTGTCTGGAACATAGAGCAAACCATTTAATAGAGAGAACGGGGCGGTGACTTCCAGCAAACCACCGTTCTTAGAGATAGCAAAAGGAAGAGAGGATGCCCTTCGGAGCGCATCCTCTCTTCCTTTTTTGAACAAGATTTCCAAGAATCAGACAATTGACAATGCATCCCGCCAAAAGCGAAGTACCTACTCTTCCTCGTACAAACTTAGGGCCTGCCTCAGCTTGTCTCGCATGAAGGCCACCGCATTTCGTGGCTCAAGAATTTTGAAGCCAGACCCATACGACAAGAAAACCGAATAGAGTTCAAAGTTGATTACCACCTCTATGCTAAAAGTACAAGAACCCGTTTCTGGATCTTCCTCTATGACTTGTTGAGAGGAATGGAGCGGCTTTGTTTTAATATACTTACTCTGTTCCGCATTAGCCCAAAAGACGACACGATGAGGTTGGGTACCGATATTTTTGCTTACCCCTATCAAGTCATCAAAGAAATGTTCCGAATCGAAATCGGGATTCTCCCGATAAGGAACATCTATCGGTTCTACGCTCACAATACGGTCAAGAGCCAAATTATAAAGCATGAGGTTACTCTCCTTTGAGCCGAAGAGAAACCAACGATTACGGAACTCTTTCAACAAATAAGGACAAAAAATGTATTCCATAGGTTGTCGGGCAGAGAATGACTGATACATGATCCGAAGAGTCTGCCGACGGGCAATATAATTATAAAGTGGAGAGAGCAACCGAATTCCTTTTAGGTTAGGCACACTATCGAAGTGAATGATCGGCTTGTGGTTTTGCTGAGAGACAGAGAGTTTATCCTGCAAACGGCTGACCACGTCTGCCATCTCGGAAAATTGTTCAAACCCCTCCAACTGACGAAGCATGTCAATGGCCTCCTGAAGCACATCGCAATCGTTTTGAGACAAGGGCATATCCATGATGGAATAATCCTCCTCCGCATAACGATAATACTTATGTTCATAGACCTCAATGGGCGCATTGTAGCCCAACTTGTCGGAACGCATGATTTGGATATCACTCTGCACGGTTCGAACAGAAACGCCCTTTCGAATTCCCTCCATCTCATAGAGCGCATCGGAGCAAGCATCCACAAGGTCTTCAAGCGTCCACCGACGATAGCGATTGCGTAGGCATTGGTCAATGGTCTTGTAGCGTATCAACGCATTTTTATTGGCTGGCATACTGTTTTCTTTTATTAGTGACTGAATAAAAGTTGTATATTTCTCAGCAATGGAAAATCCATTTTCCACGAAAAGATAACCCTTTCATCAAAAATAGAACTCCACCTATACTCGACAGCAAATATACGTTTCATCTACGCAATCTATTTGCGTAGTCATAAAAAACTTCTGATTTTTTATATTTTTCCGAGTACGCAGAAAGAATGCGTAGTGGGTATTTTACTTTGCAGCGTGATAAAGAACAAATAGAGATGAAAGTAGAAGATATCAACAATCATCCAAGCAAAAGCAAGGAACGTATAGCTTAAAAAAACAAAAAAACATGATCATAAAAACAATCAACAACCGTCTCGTCAAAATTTGGACAGACTACGTAGAGGAGTCGGCCATGCGTCAAATCGAGAATTTGACCACGCTGCCCTTTCTATTCCACCACCTCGCCATCATGCCCGACGTGCATGCGGGAATGGGAATGCCTATCGGTGGCGTATTAGCCTGCAAGGATGTCGTAATTCCTAATGCGGTAGGTGTAGATATCGGCTGCGGAATGTGCGCAGTGAAGACAAATTGGAAAGTTAGCGAAATCCCTATCCAAGTCATCAGAAAGGAGATCATGAAGGGCATCCGTGAACGCATTCCCTTGGGAATGGAGCATCATGCGGAGCCTCAAGACGAGAAGTACCTGCCTGAAGGGCATGACCTAGACAAATTGGAAGTCGTAAGACGCCGTCACCACTCCATCCTCCACGAAGTAGGAACCTTGGGAGGGGGCAACCACTTCATTGAGTTGCAAAAAGACAAAGAGGGGACACTGTGGATCATGATTCATTCCGGCTCCCGAAATTTAGGCAAGCAAGTGGGCGACTTCTACAACCAAATAGCGACAACACTCAATGCCCGATGGTACTCAAGCGTTGCACCAGAGATTCATCTGCCGTTTCTTGCCCGTGAGTCCAAAGAGTTTGGAATGTATTGGAACGAGATGAAATACTGCATAGACTTCGCCCTCTGCAACCGCAAGTTGATGATGGAGCGTATCGAGGAGGTTATTGCCGACTCGTTGAAGGGAATCGAGTTTGAGCCGATGATCAACATAGCCCACAACTACGCCGCATACGAAAACCATTTCGGAGAGAATGTAATCGTCCACAGAAAGGGAGCAACACTTGCTCGCGAAGGAGTGGTCGGCATCATACCCGGCTCGCAAGGGACCGCCTCCTATATCGTTGAAGGCCTTGGCAACCCAGAGTCTTTCTGCTCCTGTTCTCATGGTGCTGGTCGCACGTTGTCACGCAAGATGGCCATCAAAACCTTGGATATGTCGCAAGAAGTGGCGCAATTAGAAGCCAAAGGCATCGTCCATGCCATCCGAAGCCAAGAGGACATGCAAGAAGCCTCTGGCGCCTACAAAGACATTGAGGAGGTCATCGCCAACGAGACCGACTTGGTAAAGGTGAAAACCAAGTTACTTCCTGTGGCTGTGATCAAAGGATAATGTATAAAAAGCGAGGATGCTAAATTTAGCATCCTCGCTTTGGACATTTATCCGACCTCATTCTCAATAAATAGCATTGATACCCTTGACCACAACTCCTTGCCTTACATTGGCAATATACAAACGGTGCTTTACTGGATCGACATCCGTGGAACCAATCATATCCAACCAAGTGTTTATGTTATTTCCATTATAATCGACGTTCAAATTCACCTTAAGAGTCCCCCTACTTTTCAAAACATTATTTTTCTGAAGCTTAAGGAAAACGGTTTGGTATCCCTTTTCTTTTTTCACCAGACAATCCCTGACCTTCAAATCAGATATAACCGTATCCTTACAAAGAAGAGCTACATTCGGATCATTCTTCCGCGCTGGCTGACTATAAAAATAGCCATCCGAGTCGTACATCTTGGAAATCCATCGTTCATCCGTACTGCGGTCTGGGAAGGTGAAAGCCGTACTATCCACAAGATAGTTCGCCAATTTATAAGAGCAAACCAACGCCCCATAATAGGTAAGATGCTGATTATACCCATAAGTATTCTCAAAACATTTAGGGCTGAACCGAGTTGTATCATAATGCAACTGCAAATCCAACCATTTATAATTTGCCGTATCGACAAGTGTCGCCATCTTATCATGCCATGCCTGATAATTATCTATATGCTTGTAATACATAGGGATAGTCAAAAACATCAAATCAACGCCATGCTCTTTACACAAATCCTTCAGTTTTTGAAGATAAACAACGTTTTGCTCACTACAGACATAATCTTCCCCTCTGCATGGAGCTCCATTCTCATAGAGTTTAAGCGTAGAATCGCTCAATCCCGTTTGGAAACGGACAAACCGGCCCAAATTCAAGCCCTTATTTTTCATTGCCATCTTATGCTTATTTTCAGGGGTATTCAATACCATGTTTTCCCTAATCTGGGCTGTGTCCCGATACAAATACTCATGATTCCTAATCGTATGAGACCATGCTGCCGCCTGATTTTCCACCCCAAACAAAAAGAACGAGGAAGTCAATTTTTCTGTCAGGTTATGCCTTGAATCGAAACTTCTATAGAGATTCGACAAATTTCCTTCCGTAACATCCCACGTATCCAAATTGTTTATCGCATAGGTCTCACAAATCACCAATCTAGGCTTCGTTCGTGTGAAAGCCTCCCTTAGCGAATAGTACATATCAATAACAGGCACGGTTGGAGATGCCAGAATATAGGAATAGCATCCTAATGTAGAACTAAAGGCTTCCGGGATAATTCCAGTGAAAATATGGGAGTTGCCGAGAAAAATAATATCTACCGTGTCCTTTTCGGTCAGTTCGTAAAAAGAATTCCATCTTCGTTTCGGATGGTTGTTCTTCTCGTCTCCCGGCTGGAAATATCCTTGACTATCCGTATAGTGAATAACCGACAAACAGACTGCAAAGAGAATCAAAAATTTCAAGGCGAAGGCCCAAGGCGTTTTGAATCGGCTTTTGCTCTCTCTGTTTTGGACTTCCGTCCCTACCAATTCAGGCTTCTTATCTTCCTGAGCAGCAATTGTTCTTTTTCTTTTTCCCATATAGCGAAACCTATCAGAATTGGAAATAAATAAAATTATTGTCACTTCCGTTACCATAAACACCAAGGTAAACAGAGGCAAGAACTATGGATACATATATTGCCCAACGCACGGGTGGATAGTTTTCAAAAAACAATCTCTCTATCTTCTCACCCCTACTCTTTAACAGAGCCTCTATCAACATAAGCCCAGCAAGGAGAACAAACGTAAACTTCAACTCCCGACTATCCATGCCGAACAAATACATTCCTTCCCAATTACTCAAACCTAGATTTTGGAACATCAAGAGCGCATCGGAGAATGTCTCCGCACGGAAGAAGACCAAGCTCAACATCCATAAGCCCACGACGAAAAGAGAAGAAACTATCTTATGAAACAACGTCGTAGGTGCCAATTTAAGCACCTTGTCAAAAAGCACCATGAACAAACCATTCAAGAAGCCCCATATAACGAAGTTCCAAGAAGCCCCATGCCATAACCCACTGACAGAAAAAACAATAATGACATTAAGCATTGTACGGTAAACGCCTTTTCTATTGCCTCCTAAAGAGAAATACAAATAATCTCGGAACCAAGAGGTCAGCGTGATATGCCAACGAGCCCAAAAATCCTTGAAGGAGGTTGCCAGATAAGGCATATTGAAATTTTGGCTCAACTTAAAGCCGAACACCTTAGCCGTTCCTATCGCAATCTGAGAATAAGCCGAAAAATCCAAATAGAGCTGGAATCCGAAAAAGAGAACAGCAACCACAGCGGGCCAACCTGAGACAGAAGAAGGATCGGCATAGACTTTATCCACATAAACAGCCAAACGGTCCGCTATCACTACCTTTTTGAACAAGCCGACAGCAATAAGGAAAAAACCTCGACGAGCCTGTTCATAATCAAATGTGACTACCTTTTGAAACTGAGGAAGAAAATCCTTCGCTCGCTCAATAGGACCTGCTATCAATTGAGGGAAGAATGAGAGAAATGCATAGAAATCAATTACGTTCCTAGTGGCCTCTATTTTCTTCTTATAGACATCCAAGACATAGGCCAAGCCTTGGAAAGTATAGAAACTAATTCCTACAGGCAAAACAATATCCAATGCGACAGAATCCACCTCGGACGAGGTCAAGAAACCTACCATTTTAGCAAAACTATCTGCAAAAAAATTAAAGTACTTGAAAAAGCACAATGCACCCAAGTTAGCAACTATCGCCGCTATAAGATAGTATTTTCTCAACGAGGATTTCGAAGCAACAGGCTCAGAACCTTCTGAATCAAAGGCTTCTTTCTTGTTTTCCTTGTCAATAAGCCATCCTAAACAGAAATCTGTTGTCGTAATGGCAAAAATCAGCAATAGCAATTTTGCATTCCAAAAACCATAAAACAGATAACTGATAGCAAGAATGAAGGAGTTGCGGAGAACTATCTTACGATTAAAAAACGCCCAATATAGGATGTAGGAACAGAAAAGAAATAAGCCAAACGAAAATGAATTAAAAAGCATTGTATATTTACGATTTGCCCAAAGGCTTTTTTATAAGTTTATGATTTAAAACATATTGAGTTGCCAGAATAACTCCAGATCCCCACAGATTTACATTTCAGCAAAGATATACATTTCCGAACGCACAAACTTGATTAAAAACATGTTTTACAACACAAAACGAAACATAACAAACACATAAAATTCACCATGCGAAACCGAAACATCATCAATCAACTATTTTTTATATATTTGCCTAAGAGTATAAATGAACAAACAAGAAAATTTATGGATTGCATCGTCAGTAAACTTGAGATTTACAATTTAAAAACGTCAAGTCACAAAACAGTAAAAGAATTCCCCTATTTGATAGAAGCTCCTAATTGGTCGCCCGACGGCAAATGGCTTGTATTCAACTCCAACGGGAGACTCTATCGATTGTCAATAGAGGGAAATTCGGATCCCGAACTCATTGAATCGGGCATTGCCCAAAAGTGCAACAACGACCACGTCATCTCCTCCGACGGCAAATACATCGCCGTCAGCCACCACACAGCTGAAGACGGGAACTCTCGTATCTATGTGCTTCCTTTTGAAGGCGGGGAAGCTAAATGCGTCACCCCAAACGGCCCCAGCTACCTGCACGGATGGAGCCCCGACAGAAAAGAGATGGCCTATTGCGCTTTTAGAGGAGATGCCCACGTCGTACACACAATGAATTTAGAAAGTGGCATAGAAAAAGCCCTTACGCTTGGGAAAGAGGGACTAAGCGACGGACCTGAATATAGTCCCGACGGGAAACACATTTGGTTCAACTGGGTAAAGACAGGACTCATGCAAATTTGGCGTATGCGAGCCGACGGTAGCGAACAAACCCAAATGACATTCGACGAGAACTTAAATTCCTGGTTTCCACATGTCTCTCCTGACGGCAAATGGGTCATCTTTATCGCCTATCGCAAAGGCGACCTAAAACCAGACGAACACCTACCCAACAAAAACGTTGTACTTCGGATCATGCCAGCAGAAGGCGGTGTGCCACAAACAATCGCAGAACTATTTGGAGGTCAAGGAACTATCAACGTCAATTCATGGTCGCCAGACAGCCAACAATTCGCTTATGTCAGCTATGAATTGAAATAATTTTCTTTTGTTAAAAGCGAGGATCCTTGAGTCAAAACTCAAGGATCCTTTGTATATTCGGAGCAATTAGGAATTGACAACTATCGAAACAAGGGTATGAAAAACACGGTGTTTTCATTAATCGTCAGTACGAGCTTAGCCTATAGCTTTAATTGCACGGCTCAGACAGAGACTTTCCTCGCAGATGCCAGAGGGTATATGACAGAATTGGCAGAAGAACTATTGCCACTCCACGACACCTTGGCAATTGTAACGAGCGACAACAAAAACTTCAGCATTGTGACGAATAAAACCATATATGAGGAAGGTGCATTCGATGGATTCGAATTATTGACGGCACACAGAGGCAAAAAAAGTTTCTTCATCAAAGAGGTTGACGAAAGTAAATACAAGATCAACTTTTCCCGCAACATCTTCCATCTCCCCGAAAATGGGGACGAGCCCCAAGAGATAAAGATACCAAGCTACAGCTACACGGCTCTCTATATGGCAATCGTGGCAAAAGGAAAGATTATTTATGAGTATGAGGTTCCACGCCATTACTACCCAGGCAACGAAATGACTGAAATTGACGCAGCCTGCATCTTTTTGGATATATGTGTAGCAAAAACAAATAGAGACTAAAGAGGAATCCACACATAAATAAAATGGGACGATCGCCGACCGTCCCATTTTATTATACCCTATTTCATTTATCCTATCTCGACAGCAAGAATCGGAAGCCCAATCCGAAGTCGGTATTAACCGTAGGGAATCCTTGTGAAACCTTCGGCGTGCTGGCCGTACGGTCATAGAAGAATCGGATGTTCAACTGCTGGCTGAAGACATACTCTGCGGAGAACTTGATGATAAACGATTTCAAACCGTTACTCAACTGAGAGTAGGCATCATCAATCTTACGAATGAAGGCATCCGTATTCTTGTACGAGAGATCCAAACGCAAGTTCAAATCGTTCTTTACCTTCTTCTGCTTATCGTTGTTCAAGTTGACTATCATACCGAAATCATCAATACGGTAGCCCGTACCAAAAACATACTCATTACTATACGACTCCACGATTTGATTTCCTGGAACATCCAACTGAGCCGTCCTTGACTTACGGAACTCAGCCTTCAAACTCAAACTGTTCTTCATGCTGGCATCGAAACCAAAGAGAGGATGGAAGGACTCGTTCAAGTTAGCCGTACCGATATAATTCTCTCCTGCCACCACGTCAAAGTCAGAATTCTCCGTTCCTACCATATAACCATAATGCGATGTCACCGGCATCCAATTGGACTGGGAAGTGAACGCATTCACATTGTACTGGCATTTGTATGCATGGTTCAAATTGAACGTCTTGAAATGATCTTTAAACCAAGGCATACGGGAGATACCATCGTAGGTCACCTTCCAGTTCGGAAGGATCGACAAGATGTTAGGCAACAAATCCAAACTTACCGATGAGGCACTAGTTCCGGAATATGCCGAAAGGAAGGCAGGCACAAGCACATCACTCGAATTTGGATTGATATAGGTACGGCCTGCATCATACGAACGGGAAGAACTATTCATCTCATGTTCAAAATCCCGCTTTACACGAGCCTGAATTACTTGTCGATTCCGCAAGAACTCAGAGAAAGTTCCAGAGTGCAAAGATGGAGAACGGAAAGCCGTCTTAATGGCAATATGCGTCCTTGAATAGGTTCCGCCAAAGGTCTCCGGCATACCATCCGTCATGTAATAAATGTTCGTCGTATTACTCTTAGCCCACGCACCATTCAAATCAACCTTAAAGCCCGTGATAGGCTCCAAGACAGACCTGACTTGGAAATCTTGCGTAACCGAATGGACAATCGGATTCACCACATTAGAATCCTGCAACATCCAATCATGATCAAGCGCCTTCTCTATGAAGGCATCCGTCTTATAGAAACCAAACGTATAGTCATATCCAGGAGCGGAGCTGCTTTGTCCAAGGAAGCCCGTATTAGGCGTATATCCCTGAAGATTCAACACCTCGCCACGACGATAGTTCGCACTCACACTACGCACCATCATCAGCATACGAACCGTATAGTCACGGACCTCCGTAAAGGCCGTAGCCTCCTTGATAATCGGCGTAATTTTCAACGACAAACCTGTCTTATCCTCATCAGAGGTGATGGAAATGCTGTTCGGATCGTCCGTGGTAAACTTGGCAGGATAAATCTTGCCTTCGCTATCCGTAATGACCACATTGATTTTCGTCGTATTCAAACGATGCGAAATCTTCGTTTTGTTGTCCTTCTTCAAACGGAGATTCTTCCTCTCGTATGCTCTCGGCTTTTGTGCCTCCTTCTTGTTCTTCTGAGCATTACGAGTCGTCTTCGAGAATTTCTTATTCAAATCCTTCAGATATTGGGACTTGTTATACAAAGTCTCCATATTGAAACGGACATCGCCATTCCACATACGCTCACTGACTGCAATGTTACCCGTTGAAGGATCCTCACCCAATGTCAAGACAGCTCCCTTATCCCAACTATATTGGGAAGAGTATTGTGCATTGGATGTAATCCATTCCAAGAAAGGCAACTTATTGATAGGCAATGCATATGATGCCGTAAACTTCTGCTCATAAGCAATCGGAATACCGAAGTGCTTAATTCCATGCATCACCGTATCCTTCCACAACTCATACCAGTCATCCTTGTCTATATCAGACAAATAACGCTTATTGATAGGAATATTATGATAGCCTGCCGTATCATGAATCAACTCAGGAATCTCCGAATTCATGGAAGAAGAGAACGAAAGTTTCAAACTCTTCATCAAGTTGAACTTGATATCGGAAGTTCTGTCCCAAGTCCAATCCTTGTCGAAAGTCATGAATGGGAAGAAGGTATCCTTGGTCATCTCGCCCGAGAAGTCACGAGTCATCACCTCCTCATAATGACGATTCATGGAGGTACTAAATGCCAACTGCGTAGGCAAGTAGTAGAAATTGAACTCACGGAACAACTTCAAGTAGTTCGACTTGAAGAATTTAACCTTACGCAACGGCTCCACTGGCTTCGGTTTCAACGAATAGACATAGCTCAACGTTCCCGTATGGTTCTGAGTGATCGCATACGATGTCTCCGGATCCTCTTGAGATGTCTCATTATATCCCAAACTGAGGGAGAAGTTGGCCGGGTCATACGGCATCGGAGTCTTGCTGGCAATACCGACCCTCACGTTCGACAACGTCAAACTCTTATAAGTCTTTTGCGTATAGGCCAAGTCACGAATGGAATCCCTGTGCGACTCAGAGGTCTGGTTATCCAAAGAACGCTCCAGTTTCACATCGGAATTGAGCGGGTCGTACTCCGGCTTAATAATCGTCTTCGAATAAGTGTAGGAGACTGGGAAATTAACCTTCGCCTTTTCAGGGAAGAACTTACCCAATTGGATGGCAGCCGTCATGTTGTACTCATAGTTATCATCCTTATTACGCTCATTCACATTTTGTTCAATTCCACCGAATCCTACTGTCTCCACTCGACCACCCATGCTCAAGGAACCCAAGTCTGAGAAAACAACGCCCATGTTAGCGAGAGCAGCCCAACCACCTTCCTCATCGAAGCCGGCCATACGGAGTTCGTTCACCCAAATTTCGACGCTATGGGAGACCTCATCATCATTGACAATACCAATCATCATGGTTGAAACCTCGCCAAGGGAAGGATTACCGATGACAGTCAACATATTGTTGCCGTGCATCTTCGTAAAGCGCTGGTTGTTCTTAGCCAAGCCTGCCGTCTTCTTACGGTCGCGTTCCAACTTCAAGTCAGTCAACAAGTCAAAAGCCACATTCAAATTATTCTCAGCAGGCCAAACCTCATCGGCATCGGTCGCACCCTCAGGGGTAATAACCAACGGCATTCTATACTCGTAATAGTTCTCCGTAAAGTCGGATCCCAAACGGATGAAGATGGACATACGGTTGTCACGCAATTCCGTGCTACCAATCTTATTTTCTGCGTGGACATACATCTTCAAACGCTCATACTGACGCATATCCAGATTGGTCAACTTATAAACCGCACGGACATCCTTCGGTTC
Source organism: Paludibacteraceae bacterium (assembly GCA_017961765.1). Lineage (GTDB taxonomy): Bacteria > Bacteroidota > Bacteroidia > Bacteroidales > Paludibacteraceae > RGIG10190. Next base: position 74,577 of record JAGCWQ010000116.1, read on the forward strand.
GAGGCTATCCACCTTCAACGACATGGACTGCTCGTTCTCCTGACGGATTTGGGACTGGCTAGGGTCAATCTCACGAGAAATACCCGGAGGCAACACATAATTCACCGGCGTACGAGTACCGTCGTTTTCGATATTCACAGAAGAGATTTCTATTGTACCGTCGCCCAAGACACCCGTCACAGCAGCATCCCTCAACTTTTCGTTCTTCTCATAGACACGCCAATCCGTACGAACCAAAGCCAACGTACCGAAACGCAAGTGCGTCTCATCCTCGAAACCTGTCATGTACATACGGATAAAACGGATGGAACGGAAGTCCTCGATGTCACCCACCTTACCATCTGGATTACGCACAGGGATCTTCACTTGATACCATTTTATCTTGTTAGTTCCAGCACTTGGGTCACGCAAATCGACATCTGCCTCCACCACACTTGCGATATGGTTCTTAGCCCAATTCTCCTCACGGAACATTTCTTGGTCGATATCCACCTTATAGACGAAATACTTCTCCTTCGTATTCAACGTACGATCCGAATTCAAATCCTCCGAATTAGGATAAGTGGAAGAAGAGGTCGTATAGCTACCGCTCGAAGTGGAAGAGTTACCCTCCAAACCATTGTAGTACTTATAACGATCCAATATGCCGACTTCCCTGTCATCATAGTCGGAGCCTCTGAAGTAATGGAAATCATCACCTGCAGGGTCTGTAAATGGAGAGAAGAAGTCGTTATTCATACGTTCCTTCGCCGAGTTGGTCAATTTATCCTTCAAGGCTTGGACATACTTAGCATAGGTTCCGAACAAGGCCTCATCCTCCGAGGACAAGCCATTCAAACCTAAATCTTGCTGAGCCACGCTTGACATATCGAAGGAGTTGGTGACTGCCTGGATTCGAGGGACACGTCCCCAAACAGTAGAATCGACCTCCGTCTGATTGCCCGACGTTGGCAATCCGTTCTCAAACGAGATACGGCCGTCACGAAGCACATCCTCCGAAACATCTCCCAAGTTGAAGATCAACTGGCCACTCACCATGCCTCCATTCTTCAGATGGTTCTGCTGCCTGCTTTCGTCCGTCTCATCCGCATAAACGAATGGGTCCATCAACCAGAACTCGATATACTCCACATTGGAATTCTCAAAGTTACTGTTGTCCAACTTTCGCATGATACCCGCCCAACGAGTCTCTGGGTCGTTCAAGTAACCATCAGAACCCATGTTGGAAACATCCAAGTTGTATGGACCTCTCTCCTTCGGATAATAGGACAAGTTCAACGTTTGAATAGAAGTCGGCTGTCCGTACAACGCCTCCTTGTTTTGGAATATCTCCCTCTCATAGACTGCCCTCACAAAATGGTTGGAGAGTTGAGCCTTATCGTTGAAGATATGGGATGGAGTACTGCTACTCTTCGTCTTATTCGTGAAGATTTGGTCAATATAGAACCACGACATGTGTGCACGGTTCAAGCCATAACCGATGTTCTCCAACTCCTGCGAGCTAAGGATAGGCGACCAGAATGGGTCGTTCATACGGGCAAAGCCCTTCGGCGTACTTGCCAAAGCCCATCCATTAGGGTGCATAATATTGATGGAGGATTTTGTTCCCTCGAAGTCATCGATGTAAGAGACACCTTGCTCACCTTGGTTAATGGCATCGGAATGGCCAGGCAGCAACTGGGCGAACTCACCCGAAATAGCAAACGAAGAAGGAGCCGTAGCATTCACCAACGGAATCTTATCGACCCAATTCGTCAACCATTGGACATCCGTTTTATAGGAAGCGTTCAATCCCCAAATCGTATTCGACATTGGTTCCTCTCCATAGCCCACCTTGGTGGTCAACGGTTTTTCGGAGAGATGCATGATTGTACCACCGATTGTCACCTCGTCACTGAGTGCATATTCCAAATTAGTACCAATCAACGACTTCCGTTGCATACTGAAGAAAGATTGGCTCTCCAATGTCACGCTAATCGGAGCATTCGACTCCAAAGCCACATCATCCAAGATGGTTACGACACCCAAGTTGTAATCCACCGTAAAGCCGGAGCCCTCCTCCAAACGACGCCCGCCCGCCGTGACACGGACTGATCCACGAGGCACATTCGTTGCACCCAAACGGATTTCCGAACCCGAAGATGATTTATACTTACCAGTCAAAACGAACTTATCCTTTTCAGCAAACTGCTTTGCCACCGTCAAAGTCGAGTCATACAATTCTGGGAAGGTATATTTCTTCACAATACTGGAGTCGCGTTTCGGATAACCGTTCAACAATCCCGTATCGAACGGACGCGTGCTCGGGAAGATGATTCGACCATTGGAAGCATAAACCGTATACCCCTCGACAAAATCATAATAACCATCCGGAACCGCCTGCTGACGTTTGTTCAAGCGGTCAAGATTGAGCACACGGAGCAATTTCTTGTTACCCAACTCCGGCAAATAGTTCATATAGGAGGAAAGAGAGTCATTCTGATAATAATAATTGACCTCAACCTGGAATTTATCGGGTTGCAAATTGTAGGCTCCCAAGGAATAGATATTCCTCATGGCCAATTTCCAAAGGCTGGCATACTTAGGTGTGGAAGAAGTCGATTTCACCAATTTCACGAACAAGGTCCGCTTGCCCGACAAGACTGTCGAGTCGCCCACCATATCCGTAGAAAACTCACCGACTTTCAAGACCTCGCCTTTGTTATTCGTATACTCATACGCAACAGCCAAGACATCATCGTTGGACAACATGCTCTTCAAAGAGATGAAACCCATCTGAGGATTCAACGTATATTCAGAAGGATCGAGCAAACGGGCACTCGTCAAGTTTTCGAAATCCGCACCCGACACCATATTGTAAACATGCTCCAGCTCACTCGAAGCCGTCTGGAAATCACGGATGGCATCGTTTCCCTTAATCTCATTATACAAAGTATCATTATAAGGAGAAAGTTTCCGATTACCCAAGTGTTCACCCAACTTCGTAAAAGCCACTATGTTACGACTTTGCTTTTCATAAGAAGAACGGTTGGTTACCCAAACCTCGATTTTCCTAATGACAATACCCGAACGAGGGTTGGGCAGATTGGCCGCCCACGCATCATAATTATCGTAAAAATATTCAGAGAAGAAGAAGTGCCTATTCTCATCATAGTTGGCTGCCGAGATAGAGAAATCGGTCGTCTGCGCACCCTGCGTATTTATGGTCTTAGACTCCGACTCCTGCTGAGAAGCGAGAGCGGAAACCTTCAACTTTCCAAATTGCAAATCCGTACGGATACCGAACAAGGCCGTACCGCCTTGAATCAACGAAGTGGAAAGAGGCAAACTAACATTTCCAGCCTCGACTTTCTTTATGATGTCGTCCTCCTTTCCCTCATAGGAAAGATTAATCAATTTCTGGTCGAAATCGAAAGAAGACTCCGTATTATAGTTCATGGTGAAAGCGACACGATCACCCACCTTACCATTGGCGCTCAACTGAATCTTCGTGTCGAAATCGAATATCGTATTCGTTCGGTTACGCTCTGGAATCGTCGGGTTGTCCCTCTTCGAAATCTTGAATCCGAAAGTCAAATCGACAGAACCCTGCGTCTTCAATTGGACGCCACCAGGACCAAAGATCTTATCTCCCGTAGGACCGATACCGATCTTCATATCACTGAGATTGAAGTCCTTATCCGCATCCGATTTGTTTGCTCTGTTCTTTTCAGCCCAATAGGAATTCATGGATTGCTTCAAGGAATAGTCGTCATACTCGCTCTCGTTCAACACGAAAGGAGTAGAGATGTCCATGTCCCCCACCCTCGTCGTAAAGATGTACAAACCTGAATTAGGATCGTATTCAACCGATTGGTTCACGTTATCGGGTATCTTCGCATCAGCCGGCGAAGCATTGTTCTGCAATTCGTCATAAGTGACGACCTCCGTCTTCCTCAAAGGATAGCGCAAAGGCATCGTATCATACTTCGTCGAGCCGTTACTCTCCTCAATGACAGCCAAGGAATCCGCTCCCACTATCGAACCGTCAGCAGAAAGGTGACGTTCCTCTGGATTCTGTCCATAGAGAGAAAAGACGACCAAGCCACAGAGGGCTATGCCAGAAAAAAGTATTTTTTTGAATTCTCGTTTCAAAACAGAAAATATTAAATTAATCAAATCTTATGAATGAGAAGGAAAATCACATTTGCTTCAAGGCCTCCTTGATGATTTTCTCCAAAGGCAACGTTGGTGCGACATTTAAGATTTTATCAACCACCTTGGCAGAAGCCAACTGGTTGAATCCCAACATCGTCAAGGCCGAAACAGCCTCCTCCCTTGTCGCCTTCATCGCAGCAGAGGCACCCAAATCGGCAACAGCTCCAGCCGAAACCTTCACCTTGTCCTTCAAATCGACCAACAAACGTTGGGCGATCTTCAGTCCGATGCCCTTTACCCCCTTCAACTGCGCCACATCGCCCGAAGCAATAATGGCCTCCAACTCACCAACCGAGAATGAAGAGAGAATCATCCGAGCCGTGCCCGCGCCAACGCCAGAAACAGACGTCAAGAGCAAAAACAACTGACGCTCTTCCTTCTCGCAGAAACCGTATAAAGTAATCGCATCCTCCCTAATCGCCTCATAGACATACAGCTTAGCACTGTCCTTGCCCTCCAAAGCAGAAAAGGTGTTCAACGAGATATGGATAAAATACCCGATTTGATTGCAATCCAACACAACATACGTTGGCGATAGCTCCGATATTTTTCCACTAATATACTCAAACATAAAATCTTACGTATTGAACGCACCCACTTATCAGCCAGACTTCCAACCTCATGTTCCCATCAAGTCTATCAAGAAGCCGCCAACCATAAGGCACGCATATTTCATAAATAGATATAATGCCAATTTTAGCCACGCAAAGATACAAAATCCCCCCGCTTGACCATTATTAAACATCCAAAAACTTACGGTTAGAATGACAAAAATCACTCAAAACACCATAAAGCCATTAATTAAAACGGATTTTCATAAAAAAAAGTATAGAAGAAAATAGTTTTATGGCATTTTAACATTAGGAGGGCTCGTTTTCGCAAAGAGAGCTCTTTTTAAAGTCACCATTTAGTTTTTTTCGCATTTTTATTGCTCCCCCTCTGACAAAAAGATTGTATTTTTGCGAACCAAGAAAAGAAAATCCTCGCAACTTGATGATGGACGAGGAAATAAATTGTTCACTTTTGCGTTATTCCCTTTAGGAATGACAATAAAATTTTTTAGGTTTGAAAAGGATATTATTCAGCGTTTTCGCACTTCTTCTTTTTGCGACCCAACTATCGGCCCAATACACGAAATACAGAGGCCTTGGTGGAGTGCAAAATCTTATCAATGCAGATAATAAGCAATACCACTTCGGGTTCATCCTCGGCTTAAACTCAATGGATTTCAACGTGACAAACGAGGGAACTGCCGTTGTAGATGATGAGGGAAAAGTTTGGTTTGCCGACCAAGCCGACATGACAGCGGGATTCACTGTGGGTATCATCTCCGACCTTCGTCTGTTCGAATACCTCAACCTCCGATTCACTCCTGCCCTCTTCTTTGGAGACAGGACATTGACATTTACGGACAACGAGGGTGTCAAGGCGGAGAAGTCATCCACCGTCAAATCCAGCATCATCTCATTTCCGCTCCTCCTTAAATTCAGAGGACAACGTTCTGGCAACTATCGTCCATACTTGTTGGGTGGTGGAAGCATCACATGGGATTTGGCCCGCGATAAGGAAGAGGTCATCATGCTGAAAAGGTACGACTATGGTATCGAGTTCGGTGTGGGATGCGACTTCTATTTACCCTACTTCAAGTTGGCACCGGAGTTGAAGATGTACTTGGGACTGGGTGATGTGTTGGAACGGGACCGCCCAGAAATACTTTCCGAAAAAGACTTGAAATACACCAACGCCATTTCAAGACTCACATCAAGAATCTTCATTCTCTCCTTTAATTTCGAATAAAGCAAGGGAGACAACCTTATAAGAAAAGCCACATCGATGTTCTCATGGATGTGGCTTTTCCCATTTCTTGCTACCTACAAATCCTCTTCGTAAAGCAAATAGTGACTTTCCACCATACCCAAAGCCCGATAGGTGGACAATCCCTGCTGATTGGTTCGGTCAACATAAAGACGTAAACACTTCACATCCGCCAATCTTGCCTCACGCTTGACATGTTCATACAACGAGCGGTAAGCTCCCTTCCGACGATACTCAGGACGGACATAGACACTCTGAATCCACCAATACCAAGCACAACGCCAATCACTCCACTCCCGAGTCAAGAAAAGGGAGCCGACGGTAGTACCCTCCTCCGTCTTAACAACATAGTACGTTCCCTTAGCCTCGTCCTTCAAACCTTCCGACACTCCTTGTCTCACCAAATCCGCATCTAAGGCAGTACCCTCCGACTCCATCGCCATCTCCAACTGAAAGGTCGCAATCAAATCAGCCTCCGTCAATTTCGCTTTTTCTACTTTCCAACTATCCATAAAAACTTCTTTTGGAAACAAAGGTAGCACAAGAGTGACGGAATATAACACCTACACCCCAAGGATTTTTTCGGGAAATAATTAACTTTATGGCCAGATTTCGATAGCTGCTTTGATTGCAAGTATATGCCTACACACCATCCCCCAACAATACGGAGATGGGCTATATATGCAACAGAAAATAAAGGAAATTCATTGAATCACTTCAAAACAAACGATATGCAAACAACCATCATGACACAAGACCTCTGTATGAAATTCTTGGTTTGGTCTTACTTCTATCATGGCATCCAGCCAGATAAAGAGAAAAGTTTTTCGGAATATGGCATCTTCAAAAAATCTGATTGCCAACGATTGGACGAACTGAAAGATTCGCTTTTCTTGTGTTTCGAGGCAGAATCCATCCGCAGAGCCTGCGAACAATTCTACAAAGCAAAAGTCCTACACGAACCCTGTCCCTATTCCCAAGCTGATTTAGACCAAATGTTCGCATCGGAAATCGAGAAAGCATAATCTAGAATCAAATGCACTAAAAAAGGCGACCTTCACGATCGCCTTTTGCTTTTATCATTTCTTCAATACAAGAATCAAGATTTAAACAACGAATCCACGAACTCATGTTTACGGAAGACCTGTAGATGGTCGATGCCCTCGCCCACTCCGATATACTTAACAGGAATCTTGAATTGGTCTGAGATGCCGATCACCACACCACCTCTTGCCGTACCATCCAACTTCGTGATGGCCAAAGCAGTCACATCCGTTGCCTTCGTAAATTGACGTGCTTGTTCAAAGGCATTCTGTCCCGTAGAGCCATCCAAGACAAGGAGAACCTCCTGCGGCGCATTTGGAATCACCTTATTCATCACCTGCTTGATTTTGGAAAGCTCGTTCATCAAGTTTACCTTATTGTGAAGACGGCCAGCCGTATCGATGATGACGACATCGGCACCGTTAGCTTTCGCAGACGAAAGCGTATCAAACGCAACAGAGGCAGGATCCGCACCCATCTTCTGCTTAATGACAGGACAACCCACACGCTCACCCCAGATAACCAACTGCTCAACAGCAGCCGCCCTGAAGGTATCTGCCGCACCCAAATAGACCTTCTTGCCTGCTTTCGTAAATTGGTAGGCCAACTTGCCAATCGTAGTAGTCTTTCCCACTCCATTGACACCTACGACCATAATCACGTAAGGATCAGAAGATTCAGGCAAAGAGAAATCATCACCGTCCAATGTATCATTATCCTCCAACAAGGCGGCGATTTCCTCCTTCAATATGCGATTCAACTCGTCCGTACCGACATACTTGTCTCTTGCCACACGTTTCTCAATCCGCTCAATAATGCGCAAGGTCGTCTCCGCACCGACATCGGAAGTAAGAAGGACCTCCTCCAAATTGTCAAGCACTTCATCATCCACCTTGGATTTTCCTGCGACAACCCTCGTGATTTTGGAGAAAAAACTTTCCTTTGTTTTTTCAAGACCTTTGTCCAAGGTCTCCTTTTTTTCCTTTGTAAAGATACTAAACAATCCCATACCGAATCATTAAGCAAACGATACGCCCAGAGAAGAAGCGATACGTCCAAATTAAAAAAATTAATATCTAATTGCAAAAATAATAAATATTTATTACCAACGACTTCTATTTAACCGAATTTATGATTTGCGCCAACAACAAAACGGTTCTTTCAAAGCGACAACAGCATCATTTTTTCACAACACCGCCTCCGACGACCTTGCCATCCTGGTATAAAACAACCGATTGGCCTGGGGCTACTCCCCATACTGGCTCGTCGAAAGTCAGTTTCATCTTCTTTCCGTCTGTCTCGATCGTTGCCGAAGTTGCCGGACTCTTATAACGAATGCGGACATCTAGTTTCGGATTCGCCAACAAGGCCTCCAAATCCGTAAATTGGCAATCCACCGCACGGAGAGTGGAGGTGTACAAATCGTCCCTTTCTCCCAGCTTCACGATGTTCTTCTTAGCGTTGATTCCCGCCACATAACGAGGGTCGCCGAATGCCACTCGCAAACCCTTGCGCTGACCGATTGTATAATTTTGGAACCCTTGGTGCGTACCTATCTTGCGTCCTTGCATATCGACAAAAGAGCCAGGAACACACTTCTGGTCGAAGTCTTCCACATTTTTTTTCAAGAAATCACGATAGTCGTCGTTCGGGATAAAACAAATCTCCTGGCTTTCCGTCTTGGTCGAGAGCTTCTCATAGCCCCGTTCCTTCGCCATCCGACGAACCTCCTCCTTCGTATATTGACCCAAAGGGAAAATCGTCCGAGCCAAAAACTCCTCCTTGATTCTCCACAAGAAATAAGTTTGGTCTTTACAGGTGTCAACGGCAGCACTGAGATAATGGTGGCCGTTCTCCTCCCTGATTTGGGCATAATGACCTGTGGCAATGTAGTCGCAACCGAATTGGTCGGCCACCTCCAGCAATTTGCCCCATTTGATAGTGGCATTGCACAAGACACATGGATTAGGAGTACGACCGTCCATATATTCATCGATAAAATTACGGATGACCGACTCGTAAAACTGCTCTCTGAAATCGATGATGTGGTGTTCGAAGCCGAGACTTTGAGCCATTCGCTTTGCCTCCATAATGGCATCTATCGTACAGCAGCCCTTCTCCTTGGCAATACAACTCTCCTTCATGCTGTCCCAAGTACGATAGGTCACTCCGACAAGGTCATAGCCTTGCTCCTGCAACAGAATCGCCGACATGGTGCTATCAATGCCACCACTCATCGCCATTAACACTTTACCCTTGCCCATGCTATTCATTTTGTGCAAAGATAACGATTTTTCCGATTTCGTACCGACAATCGAACCATTCAAGCACAAGAGAGAAGAAAAAAGGAGACTCATTTGAGCCTCCTCCATGGTATTTCTGGTATTATAAAAAGGTTCGGAAGATGAAACTTATCTTAAACGGTGGCAAAATTCAGTATTATTTTTCGCAACACAAAATATTAAAATATATTATAAAACATAAAAAAGCCTTTTTTTCGCTGTTTTTTGACAGAAATAACACAAAAAACGCTTTCTATCGAAAAAAATCGTACTTTTGCGCATCATGATTTTAATGATTTGGAACTAGACAAGGAAATTTTAGATTTTCCAAAATAAAACACAATAAATCTGACAAAGAGCTATGATGACATGTTTACAATTGTTCAGGATTTTTCTAAACATAGGGGCATTCACGTTAGGAGGAGGCTACGCCATGCTCAGCATGGTGAAGCAGAGCATCGTCGAGCAGAAGAAATGGATATCCGAAAATGAGTTTTGGGAGATGATCACCATCGTTCAGACCCTTCCCGGAGTCTTCGCCATCAATACCGCCCTCTATGTAGGCTACAAAATCAAGGGGAAAGCAGGTGCGCTCGCCGCCATGTTGGGAGCCGGGATTCCCTCCTTTTTCATCATCCTGCTCATCGCCATGTTTTTCGTGGAATTCAAAGACAATGAAAGCGTGGCACGCATATTCAAGGGCATACGTCCCTGTGTCGTAGCTCTCATCTTAGCGCCAGCCATCCAGATGATCCAATCTGCCAACCTGAATTGGAAGACATTTTTCATTCCCTTCCTTGCAGCCCTTCTCATCTGGCAATGCCACGTATCACCCATCTATATCATCGTCGTTGCCGCCCTTGGTAGCCTAATCATAAGGAGGATTTAAAATGGAGTATTTATATCTTGCCTACGTATTTTTCAAGATCGGGCTGTTCGGTTTCGGAGGCGGCTATGCCATGATCTCACTGATCCAAGACGAAGTGGTGAACAACCACCATTGGATGAACGCCCAGACATTTGCCGACGTATTGGCCATTTCCCAAATGACCCCCGGTCCCATCTCCATCAACACGGCAACCTATGTCGGATTCAACGTCGGAGGCCTACTAGGGGCAATCATCTCCACTTTTTGTCTATGTCTGCCCTCCATCCTTATGATGTACTTCGTCATCCGCTTCCTTTTCAAGAAGAAAGGGAACCCGACCATCAAAAGACTAATAGATGACTTGAAACCAGCCATAGCGGGACTAATCCTATCGGCGGCTCTCATCATGATGACGAAAGAGAACTTCAGCGATGCAGGAATCGAAGAGTGCAACATAAGTGTCATTATCTGCATTGCCGCCTTCATCTGCACTTTTTTCCTAAAAATAAATCCGATGATTCTAATTTCAGCAGCCGGATTAATCGGTTTTTTTGTATTTTAGACGAAGAAAACGAGAGACCTCACAGAATGCTTTTTCTTTCTCAAGGAAATTATAAACTAATTATATATGAATAGGTTGACTTTATTAAAAAGAGTACTGATAGTGATAGGTTTGCTAATCGGACTCGCATCATGTTCGCAAAAAACGGAATGGAAACAAAAGCACAACATCAGCTTTTACCATTGGAAATCCACCTACAACGTGGATGAGGAAGTAAGGGAGTACACCCGAGATTTGGAATGCCAGAAGGTTTACATCCACATTTTCGATGTCATAAAAAAGGGAGGCGTCATCATGCCGACAGACGAATTAGTGCCGATAGACACCAACCTTTTACATGCCGACTCCGTGAAGTTCGTCCCAGTCGTATTCTTCACAAACGACGTGTTCACCGACATAAAGCCAGACCAATTGCGGGATTTGGTTTACAACGTAAGTTCCCTCATCAACACCATAGCCTATGCCGGCATGAACGTGGCCAACTTCTCTGAAGTTCAAATCGACTGCGACTGGACACAGACGACCAAGGAGAACTATTTTAACTTCCTAACCCAACTAGGAGAGCAGATGGACAAAGAGATCAGCAGCACCATCCGTCTGCACCAAGTGAAGGACAAGGACATAATGGGCGTGCCTCCCGTAAAGAAAGGATACTTGATGTGCTATGCAACATCCGACCCACGGGACGGTATGAAATCCAACTCCATTCTCGACATCAACCTTCTGAAGAACTACACAGCCAACTTGCAGTCCTACCCTCTCGATTTGGATTTTGCATTGCCTCTCTTCTCCTGGGGAATCGTGACCAACCACCAAGGGAAAGTCAAATTGGTAAACGGTCTTTCTAAAGCCGACTTGGAAAACGAAGGATTCAAGAAGATTGCAGACAACCAATACAAAGTGTTGGAAGACTGCTTCCTCAACGACTTATACATCAACAAAGATTTCACAATCGAGGTGGAAGAAATCACCCCGGAGCTTTTGGTGGATACTAAGAAATATCTAGACGAAAAGATCAATAAAGAGTACAACATCGTCTATTACCACCTTAGCAAGGGATTCTTGAAACGCTTTTCTATTAACGATTTAAATTGATTCAGACATGAAAAAACATATTTTCTCCATATTATCACTTTCCCTCTTCTGCTACGGCAGCGCACTTGCCTGCGGCGGAGACTACTACGAAGAGGACTTTTACGCCAGCAAAGCTTTCAACCAAGAAACCATCGAAGAACAAGAGTTCTTCCCCTTCTTGAGAACCTACAACTTTTCTTACGATAAAGCCCCAATAAAGACCAACCAAAACTGTAACGACTGGGCCACCTACTTCGGCATCACACAGGAGCAAGCCTACTATCTGGTCACGAAGGCTTCCAAAGTATCTTTGGATCAACTCATCCAATCGGGCAAAGCGACAGACCCCAATCTGAAATTCGCCGACAAGGCATTCTGCAAAGCGAAAAAAGGAGGCTTGACCTACCTTGCTTTCGCCAAATACTTGGAACCCTACATGGACACCAAAGAGAGAGACTCCTACGACTTGTGGACCTACCACTACAACGAAAAGCCTCTGAATGAATTGGAATACGAGGAGACCTTGGAAAGCCTCATCAACGCATACAACAGCCAATCAGACAAACAATTGAAAATACGGTATGGCTACCAGATCGTGCGTTTGGCCCACTACAAAAAACATTACCAAGAGGCCACTCAATATTTCTATCAATACGTCGAGTCATTGAAAATCAAGCCAGAGATATACTATTATGCATTGAGCCAAAAAGCAGGTGCATTGGATGCCCAAGAGAGCAAATCCCGTAACGCTTCGAAATCCAATGCCGTATCGGATTTCATCCAAATATTCAACGAATCCAAGGACTTGAAGTTCGCTGCATACAACTCTCTCCGCTTCTGCAACAGACGGACGGGTCTCAACACAGCCTTCCAACTAGCCAACAGAGAGAGCGGTAACAGAGCCTGCGACATCTATTTCTTGTTGGCATACAACAATTTCAACAACCCAATCAACGAGTTGGAAAAGATCGTAAAGATCAATCCTAACGCTCCACACGCCAAAGTACTGATGGCCCGCTTCGTCAACGAGGTGGAAGGCTCCAGCAATCTATACAACAGATGGGAGTCTCCAAAATCAGTGCGCCCCTCTTTCAGCAACATAGATGACGCCATCCGAATAGCAGAAAACCAAGCACAGACTGTCCAAAACAAAAATTTCTGGAACCTTGCCACCGCATTTCTCCACACCTACTGCTTAGATTTTGGCAAAGCAAAGAGCTATTTGAGCAAGGTAAACGGCAACAACGACCTTTTCAAGAGCCAAAAGGAACTGCTTGCCAGCATCATAGATATCGTTGAACCTGCCTCTTTCTCGGAGAACTTGGCAAACACCCTCTTCGAAAAGCACGAAAAAACATTCAACGAACCTATCATCCAAGAAATATTAACCCGCCGCCTCGGTGAAATCCACGCCATAGGGAAACAACGCTTGCTATTATACGGTACCGGAGGAGAAGACCTAAATCCACAGATTTGGGAGGATATCATCGCATTGGCAAAGAAGTCCAGCAAAAGTAAGTTTGAAAAATGGTTGTTCGCAAGAGCCGGAGAAACCGACCTCAAATATCTGAACAATCGCCTAGGAATGACCTATTTCTTCAATGGAAACATAGAGAAGGCCAACTCACTTATCACCAGTTCGGACAAAATAATAAATGCCAAGTGTGCATTCTGCTATACAGTAGCCCATATCATTTACGACGGTTCGGAAGAAGAGAGCACCTTCTACGACGACTACATCAAAGAGATGATGGGCAATACCTCTTTTGCAAACATCAAATTCAACGATGCAATCGGTCAATTGAACAAACTCTACAAACAAGCGGAAGGAGCAGGAGACAAGGCTGCCAAGGCCAACTTCCTATTGGGCAACTTCTACTACAATTTCGGTCCATCAGGCTACTACCGTTATAGGCTCGAATATAGTGGAGAGTTTGAGTCCATAGCGACTAAATTCTATGCGGAAGCTCTAAAGAAAGTAAGCGACGACCCTGAATTGAAGGCCAAAATCCTTTTTGCCCTGGCAAAATCGACAAAAGAAGGAAATAGATTCCAAGGTCAACATGGCGAGATATTGCCTTACTTCAGAAGCCTAAACGAGTTGAAACAGACCCAATTCCGTCAAACAGCCATCTCCAAATGCGCTTATTTTGCAGACTTCGTCAATGACGCAGAATAGAGATAGGAGGAAAAACTAAAAATAGGAGCCCTGAAAATTGCATGTGCGACTTTCAGGGCTCTTTGTTCATGACGAAATAGTATCCTCCCTTGTAGTAGATAACCATATCAAAAGCCACAGGGCCAAGTGAAAAAGAGATAGAAAATCCATAACGATCACTCTCTCCTCTGTGCATTTTCCAACTGACTGAAATCGAAGGGAATCGGCTTCATATCTCCATTCAAGACATAGGAGGAATCCAAATCCCTCAAATCCAAACTGACGATTGACAAGGAATCCACCACCACATCCGACTGGAGGCCTGCCATATCCAACAAAGAATGGAAGACCACGGCAGAAGTCTGATTCTTATCCTTATTAGCCGTCAAGTTCTGCACCTTCTCTGGATAACTATTTTGGTATTCATCCGAATAAGCCACGAGGAACGGAATATGCGCCTCGTACTCCGAAACGACCAATGTTCCATGTAAAATCAGCTTCCGATCGTCATCATAAAGATTCTCTCCATGGTCTGACAAATAGATCATTGACCAAACGCCCCCCTTCGCCTCCATTTTTCGAATAAGAGCAGACAAGAAAGCGTCCGTATAACGAATGGAGTTGTCGTAGGCATTCACAAGATATTCTGCATTTTCGGAGGAAGCCGATAGGAAATCCATCGTATTGTCAAAGCTTGGCTGAAAGCAAGCCGAGTCGGATGGATAACGCTCATTGTACTTGAAATGGCTTCCCATGGAATGAATCAAGATAAACTTTTTGGGGGCCGGCTGAGAAAGAAGGCACTCAAAAGAAGGAACAAGATTCAAATCATACGAACTATTTTTCGAAATCATCTTATCCAAAACCACACTGCTGTCACACGTATTGATAATACGCTCTTGATAAGGAGTCAAAACCTGGCTACTCAGCCATGCCGTATAAAAACCAGCCTCGGAAAAGGCTTCACAAATCGACTTCTCGGCATCTGCCTGTCCACGATGAAGTGCGTCCGCCCGCGTAAGGATCAAAGGGACGGAATGGCTAGTGAGATTGGCTTGCGTAATCAAATGGGAGAAAGGAACCAAGTTCTTTTGTCTCGACAAATTAGGCGTAGTTGGACGAGCATATCCATTGATGCCGAAATTCTTCCAGCGAGCCGTCTCCCCTATCACCAAAACAACGACCTCCTCGTCCTCGTCCGATTTGGGTTGAAGGCCGAAAGAGAAATTCGAAAGGGATGCCTGCATCTCTCGTACCAGCGCACGATGTTCAAAGACTTCGCTCGTGGCAATATAGACATCAAACGGGAAAATCTTACGGAACTTCTCCACCATCAGATCCTTGGCATCCACCAAATTATCTTTCAACGTAGTTTCTTCGCTCGTCAACAAAGTACGAGCCAAAATTAAGAAATAAGAAAATCCAACGACAAAAAGCACTGACAACAAAACCAAGAACCATTTTCGTACTTTAGCGGGGAAGAAGGCCTCGTTACGCACATACCGAATTGTCAAAAAGAAATAGGCGACAAGCACCAGCAAAAAGAGCAAGACGAAATGCCAAACCGAAGAAGCCAACTCTACCGCCTCATGCCAGTTAGTACTGAAAAGGGTGTCCATCATCATGAAATGGGTGGTGGAATGGTTCAAAAACATACTTGCCAATTCTATGGGAGCCAACAACAAACAAAAGACTCCCTCCAATAAGAAATAGACCTTCCTCTTGAAAACAAGGGCAGGGACAAAAAGAGAAGCAAGAGAGACAGCCAAATAGCCCATCTTCTTCACGACAAAGCCGTCCAACTCCTCTGCCATACAAGCCACGACAAGATTCGGCAACAACAGCAGCAGCAAAAGTACAGCCACCGCCCCTATCTCTTTCCTTTTACCTTCCAATATCATTCAAAAACTCTCTTCCTTATCAGTCAAAAGTAAACAAATCACTCCACAATTTCAAACTTCTTCGTTATCATATTTCCGTCTCCATCGGCAACCGTCATCACATGGATGCCCACCTCCGTATCAACACCCATTTGATGGAACTCGGAAGTCTCGCCCAAATAGACATTATCCAGATGCCAATAAAGGACGGCGGACTTATTTCGATGAGCCACTTCAAAAACGATCTCACTTCGTTTCCCATCTATATCCTTCGGGATAAATAACTTACCACTCTCCTTCGGATAAATGAACTCCATCGGAAGTGTATTTTCATCAGGATTACAACCCGGCATAAACGGAGGCAACTCTCGATAAGTAGTGCTATGCTTCTTGTAATACCACTCCATGGAAGGAGGCAAGACGAACCAGGAGACATGCGTCATCTCAGAGACGGACAAACAAGATGAATTGACACGATACTGCTCATCCTTTGTCAAATGGACTATCTTATGATAAGGGCATGGTCGAGTCTCGAACTGAGGCTCATACCCCTTCACCACCTTGGATTCTGGGCAATTAATTCCCTTGCGGTAACCGCTCTGCGCACAGATCTCTATTTCCGACATGCCCGCAGGTTCACGGAACCAAGTCGTCGCAGGCAATTGATTAAAAAGGGAGAATAGAACCGGAGCCGCATGAGAAACGCCCGTCAACCCTGCCCGGCCTTCACCATCGGCATTACCGACCCATACCCCGACCACATATTCGGGAGTGACGCCAATAGCCCACGCATCTTTATTACCAAAACTAGTTCCCGTCTTCCACGCCACCAAACGAGAAGAAGAGAAGAGCCTCCAATAGTTGGCGATTCCCGGACGATTCACCTCCTTCAGCGCATTGACTGTTTGCCAAACAGCCTGAGCTTGGAAGAGAGGTGCCTCCTTCCTCAAACGTACCTTCTCTTCTTCGGGCATCGCCGTCAGTCGCAAAGGATGGATGTCCTCCTCTGCATAGGCCCGAGCATCCGAATAGCGCAACAATGTCCGAGCCATGCTTGCATAGGATCCCGTAATCTCCCACAAGGAGCCTTCCGCACCACCCAAAATCAACGTCAATCCATAATGCTCCGCCGAATAGTTGAGCGAGGTGATCCCCATTCGTTTCAGATAATCCATGAATCGAGGAATGCCATACTCACGAAGTTGCAATACAGCAGGTATGTTCAACGAACGGGCCAAGGCCTCCTTGGCAGGTACAGCACCATCAAATTTCCGCTCATAGTTGTTCGGACGATAGCCCGCTATCTGGATTGGAATATCAGGCTGAAGCATGTCAGGCAACAACTCACCGTCCTCAATCATGGCATTAAAAAGGAAGGGTTTCAACGTACTACCCGTACTACGGGAGGCCATAATGACATCTACATGGTTATTATCCTCCTGATCATAGCCCGCATTGCCACAATAAGCCAAGACATTTCCCGTGCGAGTTTCAGCCACCACCACAGCCATGTTTTGTACCTGATTTTGAGAATAGACAGACTTAAAATAGGCCACACTACTCTCTACCCGCTTCTGCAACGTATAGTCTATCGTGCTCCGGATGACCTTGTCATTTTTACCCGCCGCACGCATCCGATCCACCAGATGAGGAGCGGCAAACTGCAGGCTCTGGGGTTTATCCGGCAAAGGCTCCGAAATAGCCAATTCGCAACTCTCCTCATCGATAACGCCCTCCTCCTGCAACTTCTTCAACAATCGGTTCCTCTTTTCCAAAAGCATCTGTCTATTTTTCCCCGGATGGATTAAGGATGGAGCATTAGGCAAAACCGCCAACAAAGCTGACTCTGCCCACGATAGATTGTCACATGAACGACCGAAATAACGCCACGAAGCACTACGCACGCCGACTGTATTGCCACCAAACGGGGCATTGTCCAAATATAGTTTCAATATCTCCGACTTGGAATAGGTTAATTCCAAACGAAGAGCCATCGACATCTCTATGAATTTTTCCGAGAAAGAGCGCACTTGATGTCCTCGACAACTACGAATCACCTGCATAGTCAACGTACTTCCTCCACTCACCACATGGCCTGCCGACAAGTTTTGCCGGATGGCCCGGAAGATTGAAACGGGATTTACCCCCGGATGATACCAAAAGTATTGATCCTCAAACATCACAATACAACGTTCCATCTTGTAGGGAACGGAATCGCTCACAGGGAAACGCCATTGCCCGTCGGCTGCCAAACGAGCACCCAAAAGTGTTCCATTGGCATCGGTCACCACTGTCGAATAGGAGGGCGCAAACAAGGGCTTTGGCAAAGAGAAGAACCACAAGAGGAAAAGAGTGATAAAACAAACCCAAGCCACACGTTTTTTCCATCCCATCCGCTCTACTTTGGAGAGAAACCATCCGAAACCCTTCGCGAGGCAACGACAAAAGCCTCTCACCCAAGGGGAAGCCTTAATTCTACTTATCATCAGTCCGAGTTTATCCATCACTATAACATCTATTCGGAAATGGGATTTGCGAAACAAAATTAACAAAGATTCCCATACCCGCAAACAATAGAACACAACTTGGGAAGAAACAATCCTCGTAAAAGAGAACCGTCTCTTCCCATCTTTACTCCTTTCTTAGAAGGATTATATTTTCAAAACAATTATCGATCAATCACCACACCCTCTTTCAAGAATGAGCCTTTCCCCTTATGGATATAGAACTGTCCTGCACTAGGTTGAGGCACTCTCCGTCCTGAGATGTCATAATAAGCCGCATCATCGTCAACATCGGCATCCACCTCCACATCTTCTACCGAAACTGTCGAACAGATAGTCGGCTGTGTCTCCAACAAGACCACAAAGCAAATCTGCCTGCCACTAAAGGTGAACGTAAAACTGCCACAGACATCATCTTGGAATGTATAGGAGACAACCGATGGATTACGGGCAAAGTCGTTCGACCCCGTATTGGTTAGGAACGGCAAAGATAATTCTTCTCCATTGACCTCCGTCAGATAGCCTACCTCCGAGGCATCATTCGTATAACCCACGAAAGTAATCTTGACCGGCTTCACATTTTCAGGAAGGAAGAAGTGATTTTGAGCCCCGTTGGAGTTTTTGAAGGTCGTACGCATAGTTCCATCCACGAGGATGTCATTGCCATACAGAACGCTTTTGTCGTCCCTTCCCGTGATAGCCCAACCATAGCCTTCCGCATCCACATCCGAACAAGCCCATCGATTGTTGAACTCCGTACCGTTGGAAGAGAAGACTTCACCGTTGCCATAATAGAACAGGAATTGGTCACCCACCTCTATGTTGTAAGGTTCGCCAGGATTGACTGCTGCAGAGACAGCCCCCAGACCCCCGTATTCATTCGCCGCACGAACCGTATAAGAGGCAGATTGCGGAGTCTGCGAAGGAATCTCGTAATAAGGAGTTGTCACATTGGCTTCATAAACGCCATCCTTAAAGATCACATAACAAAGGGCATCCTCCATATCCGTCCAGGAAAGTCGGTAGCCATTCACCGCCACATCAGGAGCGGGCATTTGTCTCGTCGCCTCATTCGGCCTCCAGCCATCCTTGCCACCCATCACGTTTTCCAGCGAATAACGGGAAGCCTCCTCATAGGAGAGAACGGGATTAAAATAGGCGGTGGAGCCATCTTTTGAGCAGGAATAATAACTTCTTCTCTGACTCAAATTCAACGGATTACCGTTTCCGTCCATCGAGTTGAACTCAGCAAAAAGTGCAGGCACCGTATTCATCGGGTCGCCCCATCCATCAGCCTTGGGAGCCACCTTCATCTTTGTATTTAAATAGACCGCACGAGGTTGATTACTCCAAGCACGCCCCAGACGGAAAGAGCCGTTATTGACAGAGTAGCCATCGATGACGCAATCTTGGAAGACATAGCCCCATGTGCTTTTCGTGGCAGGAGCCGTCAAGCAGTTGTTGGAACGATTCTCCAAAAACAGCAGGCATTGATTGAAATACAAATCGCCACCTCCACAGATGAAATCCACCGTGCCGTGAATCTCGCAATTCTCCAGATAGGAACGACGCTCGCCCGAAGGTGTGTAATAAGTGTCCTGCGTACTCAACATCTTGACATTCTTGTAAATATTCTTATCCGCTTGATCCCGAATCACCACATAACGGTTGGCCGGAGCATTAGGGTCGCTGTAGGCCCTATTTTGAAAAGTGATATCCTGCATGTAGGTGTAGGAGGCACTCTTCTGAAGATCGAGCGTAGCCGTCGTACTGATGCCCTCGGAGGAAGAACGGTTGTATAACACGACACGCTCCATACTTTGTCCAATAAAAGAGACCTCCGACGCAGAGAAAGTCGTCCGCTGGTTGGCATCGCCCGTCTGCCCACCGATATCATACTCGCCATCAGGGAAAAAGATAAAGAAACGTCCGTTTCGGGAAACCTCCGCCGCAGCCTTGGCTGCCTTAAAGTCGCCATCCACACCCACCACGAAATTGAAATTCCGCTTGGTGACAGCATTTGCGGCCATCAACGAAGAAAAGAAGGCCAATGTCAAAAAAAAGATTCTACTATTCATTCCAGTTTCGTTTTAGTAATTACTCATCTACAAGGCGATTTCATATCACAGAGGTTCAAAGTACAAAGTCGAATTAAGTTTTGAAACCAATCAACTCCGTTGCCTTATTTCCAAGGCAATTCAATTAAGAAATTCTTTTTCACCCAAGGAGAGCGAAAATCTAACTAAAGAGGAGGCTCTGCAAGAGAGCCATCCTATTATTGGGCAAGGTCTTCCACCAACTCTTCCAAGTTGTAGGGCGCACCCATATAGACCTTTTGCTTACCATTCTTAAAGAACATCAAAGTCGGGATGGAACGAATGCCATAAGCCATAGCCAACGCACCGCTATCATCCACATCCACCTTATAGAATTGAACCTTCCCCTTATACTCCTTTGCCAACTTTTCCAAGCGAGGAGAGAGCGCCTTACAAGGACCGCACCATATCGCATAGAAATCGACTACACAAGGACCGTCTCCGTTATAAGGGGCATCATTTTTCCGATAATCCACCACATAGCGGATATACTCATCCGTACTAATCTTACGAACCGTTCCGTCACCCCACGAAGAGGATGGCTCTTTCTTCGTACTTTGACTCGTTTCCGTCTGACTCTTGGCTGCAGCAGCCTCCGTCCGAGCATCGCTATTAACGGGTTCATTCTCATCCAAGAACAATGCAATCACGAAAAGTGCTATGACAGCACACAACCCATACTTAATAATCGTCTTCATATTACATCTATCGTAAACACAAGCAACGGATTCATTTGTATTACTCCGCAACCTTAAATCATAACAAAGATATAAAATAAGGTTCTATAAATCAAATCCGCAAGATTTTTTGTTGCCCGGACCCACGGAAATTTCATTTTCTGAACAAGGCATCAACAAACACCTAGTATTTAACTATTTACGATTTACCATTTTAAGGAAAGGCAGTTATAATCCTAGCAACCCTCTTCTAAAGTTCCCTAAGCACCCAACCCTCATATATCAATCACGTTCATAGTCCACCCTGGCATTTCATTCATTACGGTTTTCAAACAAAGGGGAACTACTAGGCTATGATTTTCATTATCCTTCAACCACTATCGTTTCTCCTCCGTTTATTTCTCCACCCGAAAAGATCCTTCGTCCAAGGAAGTTTCTCACAATCAACCTACATTCATCCGAGATGGAAGCTGCCACTTTCTCCCACTGAGGGTCTTCGGGGTCTATCACTTCACGATTGTTCATCACTGCATAGTCGAAAAGTTCTTCGAAGATAGACTCCGGTATCGGGAAAAACACCCAAAAATCAGCATTCAGACCAGGACGGTCGTATTTTTCCACAACAGATTTACTCGGACCATCGCATTCTACAAACGACAACCAATCACACTCAGCATGGACTTTGACCATCAGTTCATTTTCCAAAGGCAAGACATCCGTATAAACATAATAGCGATACCAACCTTGGTATTGATCATATGTAACATAATCGTAATGAACGGGGACTAACTCATCCATCGTTCTTCCGAAAACATAGCCAGGTCGATCTCCATATCCAACAGATTGCATCGAATGCTCTTTCTTAGATCCATCACAACAATTAAAAGAGATAGGCCCCTTGATACTAGTCTTCAGCAGGGCTGTCTTCTCCATCTTCCTAATGACATAATATTTCTCCATTAGAGCAAGTACCTCGTCGTCAACATCATTAGGATCAAGTTCCAACCAATTCTCCACCTTCCCCGTAAAGGCCTTTTCTTGATCAATCCACCGATTCTTATTCTTCGCATCCAATTGTTTTTTATCAAGATAGAATTTGTGAATTGAAATCTTTTCAATATACTTCTTAGAGACAAGTGTTTTTCTTCCTGAAACAGATTTGGATGCCACATCCTCAAACTCCGCCGTATCCAGCTTATAGACTTCGATATAGCCAGGCGAAAGATACTGATAATCAAGGTTGCCATAACCAGCATCAGTAAACTCGTAATAATCATTCCCCTTGATGCGTACCGAGGCATACAGGCAGAAGAACTCCTTCACTTGAGTGTAGTCTTTCAAATCATCTTTCTGCACAATTTCTCCAGATTGCAGTTCGACAGCCAGCGTGCTTATGCTACCCACGATATAATCCTTCAACGCCTTATGTTCTGATTTTGCAACCGATGCCGTCGAAGTAGAAGAGACGACCTCATTCACCATAAAACTTTTGCCAAATACAGTAATCATAGAATATTCGCAACTCTTCAATTAACACATGTGTAAACAAAGATAGTTATTTTTCGGAAATCATTTATTATTGACCATCTCTTTACAACCAACTTAAAAATCAAGGAAAGATTAGACACGAAGAAAGAAATCTTGCATTTATAAAAAAACACAGTATATTTGCAGCCAAAGTTGCAAAAAGAACTATAATATGTATGACATCAATGACATCACAGAGTTCACGGTTATACTCATCCACAAATTTGCACAAAGGTTTGGGATAACAGACCGTCAGGCTGCCAATTACATCGAACAATACGGTGCATTGGCTCTGCTGCAAAGTCATTACGACATAATGCACACGCTCAGTTTTGAGGACAACGTAGAAAGTATTGCCGCTTTTTGTAACAGAAAAGGAGGGACGTTAATATGAAACTCTATCATGGTTCTAATACGGACATTCAACAAATAGACCTCGCCAAGTCAAGACCAAACAAGGATTTCGGCAAAGGTTTTTATTTGACAACCGACAAGGTTCAAGCCTATAAATTGGCAGAGCAACGGGCTTTGTTTTTCGGAGGAACACCTATCGTCAACGAATATTTTTTTGATGAGAGCATTCTAACTGACGATTCGCTCAATGTAAAGATATTCGACGATTATTCTGTAGAATGGGCAGAATTCGTCGTAAAAAACCGTTTCAACCCCAGCAAACAGCCTACACATAATTACGATATTGTATATGGACCCATTGCTAATGATAAAGTAGGTGTGCAAATCGAATTGTTCACCGATAATCTTATTGATATGAATACGCTTGTCAAGCGACTCAAATTCACACAAGGCATCACCTTCCAATATTACTTTGGCAGTGAGAAAGCCATTGTTAATTTACAAAAACTCTAAATTCCAATTTTTATGCCAATAGATTTTAACCACATAACAGAAGAAGAACAACGCAATTTTGAGTTTCTTCGTGAACGTCGTTTGGCGCAGTTGGCGGCACTATTGATGGAAGAGGGAGACTTAAGTTTCACCGACGCTTTCCATAAATTATATAATTCCAAAACGTACGAACTTTTGAACAACCCTCATAGTGGTCTCTACATACAATCCGCACGTTATATATACTCCTACTTGGAAAACGAGATGGGGAAAGGCCAAACAGCAAACAAAGCACTTCAAATTAGCAGATAAACACAGCAAAGCACAATTCATACTATCGGCAAAATGGCCAGCAACTGAACCCAAAGATGGTATTGCAAATGCATTTTAATGATATATTTCTAAAATGGGCAACCTTACAGTTCGTCCAAAGTTTATTACACAATAAATTTTAACAGTTCAACTTTCCCATAAAAGAAAATTACGCATATCTATTTCACCAACGACTCATAAAAAAAGAATAAAACCTTCTTAATAATGTCTAAATCTATCCACCCAACACATAATTTCATTTATTTTGCATCGTTATTTGAATATGGATTCACACCCGATCCATAAAACAACAGAAGTTTCTTCTCAACATTACAACAAACGACCATGAGGCGATTGGCAATTATCTTATTTCTGACTCTTTCGACCATCGGAAATAGCTACTCTCAACTCAACACGAATAGGATTCTGACCATCGGACAGAATGCCCTCTACTTCGAAGACTATGTCCTCTCCATCCAATATTTCAACCAAGTGATTCGTGTAAAGCCTCATTTGGCAGAGCCCTATTTCTTCCGTGCCGTCGCCAAAATCAATTTGGAAGACTATCAAGGTTCCGAAGAGGACTGTACCCTCGCCCTGGAGCGCAACCCTTTCATGATCAACGCTTACGAATGCCGTGGCATTGCCCGCATCAACCAAAAGAAATATGCCGCCGCCATAGAAGACTTCAACAAAGGTTTGGGATTCGACCCGGGCAACCGAAGATTGCAACTCTATAAAGGCATATCCTACTTGCAGGAGGAAAAATATGGAGAAGCCATCGCCGAACTGACCGCCGCCATTGAGAAGCACTCTAAATTCGTGGATGCCTACTTGAACCGTGGCCAAGCCCACCTTGCCAACAAAGACACCGTCGCCTCTTTGGCCGATTTCGAGAAAGCCATCTCGTTGGACAAATACCGTTCGGAAAGTTATGCCGCCAGAGGAATCGTGCGATACACCAAAGGGGAATACCAAGCTGCCTTGGACGACTACAACGAGGCTATCCGAATGAAACCCGACCGCGCCGGCTACTACATCAACCGCGGACTTATCCGCTACCATCTCAACGACCTGAAGGGATCGCTGAACGACTACGACAACGTCATCCAGCTAGACCCCAACAACGTAATGGCCTACTACAACCGTGGTCTGCTCCGCAATGAAATCGGCGACAAAAACAGGGCATTGGAAGATTTCGACCGGGTGCTCGACTTCGATCCAAACGACCACATCGCCCTTTACAACCGGGCTCTCATTGAAATCGACTTGGGAGAATGCAACCGCGCCATCGCCGACATCAACAAAGTACTAAAAGAGTACCCCGACTTCTTTCCACTCTACTATAGCCGTGCGGAAGCCAAGGAGAAAAAAGGAGACAAGAAGGGCGCCCAACTCGACTTCAACCAAGCCATGCTGATGGAACGGGACAGACGGAAAAACCCTCAAAAGGCAGACAACGGGAAGGATAAAAAGACAAGGGAGAAATCAGATAAGAGCATCAAGAAATTCAACCGTCTAGTCATCGCAGACAAGGAGGAGGAAGAACGACGCATCTCCTACAAAAACGAGACAAGGGGAAAGATTCAAAACGTCAACTTCCATATAGACATCGAACCTCTCTTCCATCTCTCCTACTACATCAAGGACAACGAGATGAAGAAGACAAACTACTTCGTCCAAGAGATTGCCGAAATAAACGCCAAACACAAATTACCGCAAAAGATCAAGATAGGCAACCACGACTCCCAGTTGGGCAAGGACGAGATTGAAAAGCACTTCAACGCCATCGAATCCAAAACAAAAAACAGCGGAGAGAATGGCGACTTCATCCTATACCTCAGCCGCGCCTTGGATTTTGAGATGATCCAAGACTATCAAAGCGCCATCGAAGACTACGGAAGAGCCATCAGCCTCAACCCCGACTCTTGGATAGCCTACTTCAACCGCGCCAACATCCGACACAAAAAGATGGAGTACGAATCCTCACTCGAGGACGAAATCAAGACAAAGAAAGAGGAAGAAGAGTCCCTCGTCGGTTCCCAATTGGAATACGGACTGATGCTGAGCGACTACGACCAAGTGACGACGTTGGCCCCAAGATTGCCTTTCGGTTGGTATAACAAGGGGAACCTGCTCGCCGAGCAAAAAGACTATCGGAACGCCATGGCCAACTATACAAAAGCCATCGAACTGGACAAAGATTTTGCTGAGGCCTACTTCAACCGAGGATTGGCACACATCTTGATTGGAGAAAGCAGATTAGGCATAATAGACCTAAGCAAGGCCGGAGAACTGGGCATCTACTCAGCCTACAACATCATCAAACGATATAACAATGAGTAGAACAGAAATGCAGTCCTGCGACCCAATGCGGCAAACGATAAGATAATACAATGAGAACAAGAAGCCCACGAAAGGGGCATTGAACAAAAAAGGAAGTTTCCCCTTTCGGCTACGGCATTTTTGAATTATATTTGCAATGATGAAAACAAGTCATATCCATATATTCTCCATCATCGTCCTGATGCTACTCCCTTTTGTCAAATCGGAAGCACAAAAGGAAATCGACCCCAATTGGTTCATCACCCGTCTCGTCAATGCGACACCGCACTTGACCCAAGAGACGCATGACAGCATCCAGACCATCCTGATGAGAAAATATATCCAAGACTACCGGGACTTCGGCAAAGAGGCAGCATTGGACTCTCTCGCCTATCGGACAGACATATTCATCAACGAGGAGCGGGACAAACAGCTCATCAACATGACCATCAAAGAGTCCGCTCCCATCAAAGACAGAAGCATCGACGAAGATATCCTCTTGGTTGACAAGGAGATCGTACGTCTCCGAGACGAGGAAAAACTTTTGAGGGAAAAAATCGAACGTCTTAAAAGGCAACGTCTTCAGAGAGAGAGAAGCGACCGTTTCACCTACATCATCGAAACAGAGTTGGAGAAAACAAAAGGAATAGCAGACTCCATCACCTACGCACAGATACACAAGCAGGGGTTACCCAACTACCTGCCTATCGCATTCACCCAAATAAAGCAAGAAGACATTTCTCCTTCCCTATCTGTAGAGGATGCCAGCTTCTATCCGAAGAAGGAGCCCCTTTTCCCAAAGACCAACTTCGAAAAGAAATACGAAGAGGCGAAAATGAAAGAGCGACTCAACAATAGCCTTGTCTATAGCATAGCCGTTTACGACCCCGACTTGATCGAGTTTTACTGCTTAAAGGAATATGACGACAAGTCAAGCGACATCATCAACGCCAACCGTAGCATCTACATCAAGGATGTGGAAAAGCACAAGAGCGAACCTGCGTTCGAACAATTGAGCAAATTACTGAAGCCGAAAAAGAGAGGGCCATGGGACTCCTACAAAAAGCTCACCGTCCATTTCTCACAATACTACGTAAACAACTGGCATAAAGGAGGAACGCCGAACTCAACACTGCTCTCCGTCCTAGCGTATAAGAAAAATTACAACCAGAACGACATCCTGACTTGGGACAACAGTCTCAACGTCGAAATCGGTTTCTACAACACCAGCGAGGATACCATACGCGCCTTCCGTGTCAACAACGATGAGTTTGACCTTCTCAGCCGACTAGGTTACGCCACGGGCATAAACAAGTTATACTATTGTCTGTCAGGGCAATTCAAGACTTCATTGTTTACCAGCTACGACGGTATCAACTCCAACAACGTGGCTACCGCACTGCTGTCGCCATCCACCCTCACTTTCGGATTGGGAGCCGACTACCGCTACAACAAGAAGACATTCATCCAACTTTCTCCCCTCGCCTACCGTCTGATCTTCATTGTTGACGACCGGGTTGACCCTCTTTCGGAGGGAATCAAGGAGGGAAAGGTGGCCAACCACTTTGGATACATGACCCACAGCGAACTCTATTGGAAATTCTCAAGGGAGATCAACTTCAACGCCAAGGCTCAACTTTTCTGCTCCTATCCACACGACTACATCGAGGCGGAAATTGAGTTCGTCGGAAACTTCATCATCAACCGATTCCTCAGTTCGAGAATATCCTTCAAATTGAGGACGGACAACAAGAAATCCATAGAGACGGGTATCCAGGAACAGTTGAGCCTTGGATTCAACTACGAATTTTAAGAGATGGAGACTACCACAAAATTAATTCTCGGCTATTTCCTGCTCATCACGCTCATAACCTTCTGTGTTTATGGCTGGGACAAACATTTAGCCAAATCAAAGAGAGCGGTGAGGAGGATTCCCGAAAAGAACTTGCTTCTGCTTGCCACCGTGGGTGGCACGTTCGGAGCTATCGCCGGAATGCTCTTTTTCAGGCACAAGACCCTTCACAAGAAATTCATCTACGGAATACCGTTGATTCTTTTGGCACAAATAGGTCTGCTTTACCTATTCCTAAGATAAACAACAAGGAGGTTCCTACCACACAATGTCATAAAGCATATTTTTTCGACCTCATTTGGAATAATTTTTGCAAAAGCGTAGGCAAACAAAGACAGACAAAGATTCCTTTTCCGACAGGAAGAGCATTAGATCGAAGAAAATGAGACATAACACACAAAGACTGCGTTGGCAACATTTCCGAATCATCGGGATAGCCTTGCTCCACTTTTTTTTCAACATAGGCTATAATTACGCAGACAACTGCGACTTCGAACTGACCCTTCCTTCCGACACCACGGTATGCAAAGGTGCCAACCTCATCATCAAAGACATCGTTGTCTCAGGAAACCCAACCCAATTTTTCTGGAACGGAGAAGAGTCCAGCCAGCCCGACCATGCCATCATCGGAATCACCAGCGACATGACCGTCACGCTCAGCGCATCCGACGGAGTCTGCCAATCGGAAGAGAAACAATTCGAAATCACCGTAAGGGACCCCCTCTCATTCACACTAACCCCAGACCAAAGCATCTGCGCCGGCGAAGAGGCCTCCATCCGCATAAAAGTTCGCACGGGGAAAGCAGTAGAATACCGCTACTTCAAGCAGGAAGAGGGCGGCGAAGAGGAAGAATTTTTTCCAGAGGGGAAGAACCTATACGAGACACCAGAAAAGACAACCACCTACACCATCACGGTCATCAGCGACGCCTGTCCAAGCGAGACCCAATCGACAACAGTCTTTGTGGATCAGCCTCAACGTCTCGAACTCTCTATCAACGGAGGGAAAGACCACATCTGCAAGGGAGAAGAAGTTCAACTCGACCTCATAGCAGAGAATTGCGACCAGCTACAATGGGAAATGATACCCGATGCAACAAGAGCCAGAAGAATTTTAGGTGTCGGCACCGAGATTTCAAAGTCCCTCATTCTGGAAGAGAGCGCACTATTCAGAGTAATCAGTTTACGAGAGGGCATCTGTCCTAAAGAGGCCTCCAACGAAATCTCTATCCAAGTGGACGACCCCTTACGAATCAAAATCAACCCGATGGTAAGGACTTATTGCATCGACGATGAGATTCACTTTGAAGCCGACCTCTATTCTGGGAAAACAGAGACCTTGGGTTGGAAGAAGATAACCGAGAAAGAGAGCACGGAAATAGCCCAATCCCTGGTGGGAGATGACAAGGCAACAGAGAGTGCAAAATATGTTGTGTGGGCAGAATCGCCGACGTGTCCGACCGCCACAGATACGGTGGAAATTCAAGTGGAAAATGCCGTGACTCCATCTATCCAATCCTCGTTGCCTATCCTCTGTGCGGGAGAGGAGTTGACGCTCAGCGGGTCATTCGGAGATGCCGTCGGCTTAAAATGGCAACGCAGGGAAGAGGGCGAACCTGTCTTTAAAACCATATCGACAGAGTTGTCCGAAACCATCATAGACACGCCGCAACGGAATGCGACCTACTGCTTAGTCACCTCAGGACTAACCGCCTGCCCCGAAAAATGGTCCGACCCCATCCAAGTCCAAGTGGTGATTCCAGCAGAATTGACCTTGGAGGCTGTAGAAAAGATATGCCAAGGAGAGAGCACTATCATAAAACTCACTACGGACATCGACGACCCTTCGCAAGTTCAATGGGAGCGAATCAACAGTACGGGCAAGACCCCACTCCATACAAGCACACAGAAGATACGGGAGACCATAAACGAAACCACCACCTACGTGGTCAGCACCAGTTCCGAAATCTGTTCGACCATCACCGACACAATCGTGGTAGTGGTAGATTCCATCCCTGAATTTCAAGTGACCGCCTCAACCGACAGTATCTGCGAAGGCGAAGAGCTGATACTCTCCACAGATTTCCCCTATGCGGAGAAACTAAAATGGGAGAAGTCCAAACTTGCACAAAACAACTACACGGTTATCGACGAAGGCAAACAAGAGGTTAGCTATAGGCCTAACGAACCAGCCAAATATCGCCTCACCGTCCAAACTGAATTTGGGTGCTCGGCGCAAGCCAAGCCTATCATTGTCAACCTGAGCAGGGCTATCATCACTCAATTGGGCGACACCACCATCTGTGAAGGAGACCAGTTGGATCTCTCCTTCCTCGTCAACAACGTTTACAAGTATGAATGGGCAAGCGACCCCGACTTTTCCAAAAAGATTCCAAGTGAAGAGATGGTCGTAACCCAACCCAAAGAATCGGAGACCTACTACCTCCGCATAAGAAACGGCATCTGCAAAAAAGAGATGCCTATCCACATCACCGTCTCTCCCTACCCCACTATCACCAGTGCTGAGATTGTAGGATTCCATAGCATCCAAGTTTCGGCAGAGGGCGGAACAGGCAACT
Source organism: Paludibacteraceae bacterium (assembly GCA_017961765.1). Taxonomy (GTDB): domain Bacteria; phylum Bacteroidota; class Bacteroidia; order Bacteroidales; family Paludibacteraceae; genus RGIG10190. The sequence goes on from JAGCWQ010000116.1 coordinate 105,175, forward strand.
TCCAATACAATTTCGGCAATGGATTCGGAGAATCCGACGTCTTCGAGCACGCACGCTACTCCAACACCTACAAAATCCAAGTGAAGGACGATGCAGGCTGCATGACCGACACTATCCTCCATACGCCTGAGTGCGAGATTGAAATCCCCATCGTATTCACACCCAACGGGGACGGCATAAACGACTTATATATCATCAAGAATCTAGACAAGTTCCTCACCTACAAACTCCGCATCTACGACAGACGCGGACAATTCATCTATCAACAAGACGAGAACAGCGAACCATGGGACGGCACCTACAACGGGAAAGCCCTTCCTTCAGCCGACTATTGGTACACCATCGACATAGAAGAGGAAGATGACGTATATGCGGGACATTTCACATTAATACGATAACGAACAAACAAAATGAAAAAAATTCTCCTCTCCCCCTTCGTTGCGGCCTCGATATTCTATTTCAGCACCATCAAAAAGATGCCGGAAGCCCTCTCCATCAACAGCGCACACGACATCGTCTATTCCGAATCGGGGGAACAACTCTTCACGCTAACCTTTTTCCGTGACACGATCGGCCACTTTTTTTTCTACGCACTTTTCGCCTTCACGCTCTTCTTCGATCTGAGACGTTGCTGGAGCAAGATGAGTCCACAGAAGCAGAACTGCATCACCCTCGCCATTCCCATCGGATTCGGCATCTTCATGGAGTTCGTCCAGAAATACCTTTTCCCGCCCCGTGCCTTTGAATGGAGCGACATCATGGCCAACTCCTTCGGGTGCATCCTCGGCTTCCTAATCGCCCGATACTATAACAAGCGGAAAGCCAAGAAGTCCATTCAATAGACCTTCAGCAAAGAACTATCGCCATAACTCAAGAAGCGGAATCCGTTTTCCATCGCATAGGCATAGATGCGCCGCCAATCATCGCCCACATAGGCCGAAATCAACAACAGCAACGTACTTTGCGGCTGATGGAAATTGGTCACAATCGACTTCACAATCTTAAACGAGTAGCCAGGCACTATGATGATTTGCGTATCGGCTTTTACCGAATCCATTCCGTTCGCATCCAGATAATCCAAGATAATGCGTAAAGACTCTTCTGCCGAAAGGTTCGACACCGTCTCGTAAGGCATCCACTGCGACACCTTCAAATGCCGGTCAGCCCGCCAGTCCTTGTCAGAAAGGAGAACGCCCACATAGTAGAGGCTCTCCAACGTCCGCACGGAGGTCGTTCCTACCGCCACAGCTTGGCATCCGTTCCCAATCAAACGCTCGATGACGGAACGCTTCACCGTAATAAACTCGGAATGCATCTCATGCTCCCCTATCGTATCCGTCTTCACAGGTTTGAAAGTACCAGCTCCCACATGCAACGTCACCTCCGCCCTGCTGATGTTTTTGGCAGCAAGCGATTCGAAGACCGATTCCGTAAAATGGAGTCCAGCCGTAGGAGCCGCCACGGAACCCTTGATTTTAGAATAGATGGTTTGGTAGGTCTCCTTGTCACGCTCGCACGTGTCACGATGCAAGTAGGGAGGGATGGGCAATTGACCCGCACCATCCAAAATATCGGCATAAGTCACAGAAGGATCGTTCCACGAAAATTCGACGAGGAAAGCACCACCATCCACCTCCTCCATCCGACGAGCCGAAAGCAGCACCTGCTTGCCCCTGACATCCAACGTTTTGGAGATAGAGCCTTGTTTCCAACGTTTCGCATTACCGATCAAGCACTTCCACACACAAGAATCCGTTGCTTGAAAAGCCAAGACGTAGTCGGAGGGCTGATGGGGTTCCAAACAAAAGACCTCGATTTGAGCACCCGTCTCCTTCTGGAAAAGCAGACGAGCCTGAATCACTTTCGTATTATTGAAAACGACCAAGGAACCCTCTGGCAAATAATCCGCAATATGCTTAAATATCGTATGCGAAATGGCTCCGTTTTCGTAAAGGAGCAACTTTGACTCATCCCGTTTCTCCAACGGAAACTTAGCAATCCTTTCGTCAGGAAGATCGTAATTATACTCCTCCATCGATATTTTTTTCGTGTCGCCCATCTTATTTTTCAATCATTAATTCAAAATATGCGCAAAATTAATGAAATTTGCGTAGAAATAAGAGCAAGGAGGAGACAAGACCCCACTTTCTCTCATTCCGTCTAACAGAAAAATCAGTAAAGCAATGGCAATAAAAATAGGAGACAGAGTCCGTTTCCTCAACAGCACAGGAGGAGGAATCGTAAAAAAAATCATCAGCAAAGAATTGGTCGAAGTAGAGGATGAAGACGGCTTCGGAATCCCCACCCTCATCCGCGAATGTGTAGTCGTGGAAACGGAGAACACCATCCACACCCAAGAGAAGAGGAAGGATCCAAGCAAGCAAAAACTGGAGGAGAAAAAACCGGAAGTTTCCCAAGAGGAGGACGCCTACCAACCAGAAGAGACACCAGAGGGTGAAAAGGTCAATGTCTCCTTGGCTTTCGTTCCGATGGACATCAAGCAACTCTCCTTCACCTCCTACGAAGTTTACCTCGTCAACGACAGCAACTACTATCTCGCCTACAACATCGCATCCAGCAACGGCAGGATAGCCATGAGCCGTTCGGCAGGATTCATCCAGCCCAACACCAAGATTTTCATCGAGGAACTGAAGAAGGAGCAACTGAACGACATTGAGAAACTGAACGTGCAAATTCTCGCCCTCAAGCAAGGAAAGTCCTACAGCATAAAGCCAACCTACGACGTTGAGATAAAGATCAATGCCGTGAAATTCTATAAGTTGCACAGCTTCACAGATAACGATTTCTTCGACGAACCCGCTTTACTCTGCGAGATTATCAAGGACAATGTAGCGAAAGGGGAAGAGGTGATCGACGAGAACGACTTGGACAAGATCATCAGCAACAAAGAGGTCAGGCTGGCTGCCAAAGTATCGAGGAAGCAGAACGTGCCGGAAATCATCGAAGTCGATTTACACATCGGACAACTCTTGGACAACCTCAACGGACTCAGCAACGCAGACATGCTGGAATACCAACTCTCCAAATTCAACGAGGTAATGCAAGAGAACTTAGGAAGAAAGGGACAAAAGATCGTTTTCATCCACGGGAAAGGCGAGGGTGTGCTCCGCAAGGAGATCATCACGCAACTCAAAAACAAGTACGGCAGTTGCCTATACCAAGATGCCTCTTTCCGTGAATATGGATTTGGTGCCACCATGGTGACGATAAAATAGCAGACAAACAGCCATGAAAAAGGTTCTCCTCTTTCTGACAGCAGGATGCCTAATAGGTATGCTGGCGTGTTCCACTCTTTCACGAAACACGCCAGCCATTGTTTTGTCTAAGGAAGGGACAGGAGAAAAACCAATCTTTCAAACGCTCCAGGTCTCCCTTTTCGGCGGCACAGAGGACACCTCCATCTATAAAACGCTCATCAGCGAGTTCATAGAAGACGCCGAATTATCAGACGGGGATACAATCATTGTACGAGGGAGAGAGTTTCCGTACAGCCCATACAGTTCCATAAAAATAGGTTTGAAGCGGGCAAAATACACCAGCTTCATCGTACAGCACATCATAGGTACCCCCATTGAAAAATCCGGCTACGACAGAATCATACAAGATAAATTCGGGGCAAAAATTCTTCTGACATATCATGGCACACATAAACTTTTGGTCGAAAATCCCCAAACAAGCTATGACTCTTTGATGAACCGATTCACGGATATTGTGATATTCAGGAAGGGAGAGTGAATCAACACATGCCCCACTCCTATAAAAGTCATCGCTTATCCCCATAGTCGTAACGTTCGCCCTGAATTTCAACGGAATTTCTGATATGCTCACACAAGTTCAATCTCTACTGTATGCACCGCATCAGCGTTACAACAGATCTTTCCTGCCTATTATTTGCCGCAAATAAGACAAGGCCACTGAAGCAACAATCACGTCCAAGCCTTTCTCATTTTGTCCTATTAAGATGAGAATCACCATTTGCATTTTTCAAGACACCAACTTTCCTAAAAATCTATCAGTTTATTACACCAACTACTTTCTTTTACCTATCTCAACTGAGGGAACAAATTATTTCTTTGCACGCACAGGACGGACAGTATGTCCAGAAAAGCGCGCGCAAGTACTACAGTATTGATAATAAACATCGTAGAAATACAAGCAATAGCTATACCAATCGTCACCGCTGTATCCCACAGTCAACCAATCCACCACATGCAGAGATGAAGATAAATAGTAGGCTACACTGGCTTTTGATTTCACGGAATAGCCGTCAAAAGTACCTGCAGCAGGGAAAAAAATCCAATTTCCATTTTTTGCCGTAAACTTAGTACCTTTCACTCCATTAAGTTCCTCCCAACTCCATTGGCAATTTTCTATAAGTTCACAACACTCTTCAACTGTTGGCATCCTCCAATCTTGCCCCCAGTTTGCTGTGGCAGCGTCATCCTCAGGAAGAAGAGTAACAAGACTATCTCTTCGTCCATTTTCATGGTTACAACAATACTTTGATATGTATTCTTTCGAAGTTCCATATTCACCGCCCCACCTATAAGTAGTCCAGTCGTAATAACTTTTAGGTTTAATTTCTCCCCATGCAAAATAATCGCCATACTCCTCTGGTTTAGAAGCTCCCACATTAAAAGTAGCCCATAATGTACCACTCGGAAGACCAAGGTCAACGTATGGATAATCATAGGATGAAGTATCCGTCGGAAGTATCACCTCCTCATGGAACACCTCTTCCACATCCTCTACATTATATTTTTTAACAATGCCATCGTATGGCCTTACGCACATAAAATTGGTGGTGTCTATTGACAATATAGTACGTGTAGTATCAAGAGGCTCTTTTATTTCATCGGATCTCTTTACATATACAGGACGAACGGAGAACCCTGCATGGCGACAATCTTTGATTTTGTCAGGAACCCCTCCAAAGTTCTGACAATCCGCATATTTCCCACTAAGATGCGAAGATGAGGACCAATATACACAAGCAAGTTTTTCAAATGAATCTCCCTCACGATACCCAGCATCTGGGAAGAAAATCCAATTGCCATTCTTCGCAGTAAACATGGTACCAGATACTCCATTAATCCTTTTATACGTAATTTTTTCACAATTCGACACGAGTTCATTATACTCGTCCATAGTTGGCATTCGCCAATCACTTCCCCACTTCACAGAGGCCACATCATCTTCAGAACGAAGTATCTTTAACATATCTTCATCATTGTATTTCGTATATTCTATGTATTCAGACTCCTCTTCATTCCCATTAGATTTATACCATTCATAACTATCGTTGTCATATACTTCTTTTGGATCAGTTTCTCCCCATGCAAAATAATCACCAAACTCCTCAGGCCTAGATGCTCCTACATTAAAAGTAGCCCATAGCGTACCACTCGGAAGGCCAAGATCAACATAAGCATAAACCGTATCGATAATCTCAACAACCTGCATTTCAAAATCAACCTGACGGATGTCATACGTATCGAATTTATCAACGGATTTGTCATTCTGCTCCACACACATATAGGTTGCTCCGAACATTGGTAAAGATAGCACAAACGATACGGCAAAAGCAACTATTCCCTTTTTCATCTTCTTATCTAAATTACAACTATAAAATTAATAATCAACAACTTACACACAAACAAACTCCATCAAACTTCGTCTTTTAATAAACGAGTATATATTTACTGCAAAGTAAAATAAAAGGGGGGAAAGTTCCAAATTCCCATGACACAAAGGAAAGCCCATCTTAATATTCTTCCGCATCGCCTCAACCAAGGGCTATTCATATCTCTTTACTTAGGGAAATAAAAGAAACGGCTCCCAATAACGCACAAAAAAAGGGAAGACATCATTGACATCTTCCCCTCCACTACACTAACACCAACTATCTCTCTATCTGTTCTGTATATTTTCCAAGTAAATCCTCTTTATTAGCGCAGTTCACAGCCTTCACGCCTGACTCCTCCAAATTAGCGGCGATAATCGTCACTTTAGAGTTTTCGATGGAGATGTTGCCGTCGCTCTTCAAACCTGCAACCTTACCACCTGATTCAGCCTCATAGTCCTTCAAGCCATCCACCTCTACGACAAGCGTCGCATTGGCAATTTCAATGCCCGCCGTAGCGTTGATACCCTTGCCTCCTGTCGTCTTAGAACCACAAGTGATATCCACATCCGCACCGTCAAGAATCTTGACTTTCATATCCGACTTGATGGCTGTTGTATAAGAAGACTCCCCGTCCTCACGCAACACATCGCCTTTCATCACGATGCGCACTTTCGCATTCTTGATAGTCACATCAGCAGAGTCGTTTTTAAGGGCTCTCGCACCTTTACCTGTCATGGTGATATCTATGTCGCCACCCAAGATGTCGATGATGCTGTCACACTTCAAAGCCTTCACGCCATTAGAGGAGGAAGTAATAGTAAGCTTACCTCCATTGATGAAAATATGGTCGTTGCAATCGATGGCATCGCCTTTAGCCTGAATCTTCACCGAACCACCATCCAAACGGAAGTAGTCCTTCGTGTTGATACCATCGCCTGCCACATCCTCAATAACCAACTCACCGGTCTTCACCCTCACATAGTCCTTGCTATAGATACCATGGCCACCGAAAGAACTAATACCCAAATAGCCAGTACCCTTATTTCCGCCAGGAATCTCAGATCCTTCTGCATCCACCTCAGGAGAGAAGACCAACTGTGTCTTGCTCCAGAAAGCAGCGTTATAGTCCACACCGTCGCCCAAGCCTACCAAGGCATTCTTCGAACCATCCGCAATGATGACATTAGCACGGAAGTCCTCCAAAATTCGGATGGCAGGTCCGGTCATGTTGGCCAAGATCAAATTATCCATGAACAAAGCGAACTTAGCTGACGGCGTAATCGACAACGAACCGTCCAAAGAAGTTCCCTTCAAATAGAATGTAACATATTCATTGGATTTAGAAATCACCTCCACATTGGATCCCTGCACCTTCACTTCCACTTCCTTAAAAGGATTCACAATTTCCGCAGTGTCGCCTTCGAAAAGGATTTGGACAAAAGCAGAAGAGACAGGATCGTTAAAAGTCAAACTATCCACATCTTGGATTTGTATCGAAGAGGTCTTCACCGAGGTGTCTTTCGCCTCGAACACAAGCATTTTATCCGCCAACTGAATATCCCTGTAATTAAAAACAGAGAGTTCTACATTTCCTTTAGTTGAGGAATGGATTGTCATTCTTTGTTCAGCCAAAGCCGACAAAGAAACCATACCTGCGAAAAGCAAAGAAACTATCTTTTTCATTATTTCTTCTCCAATTTGAACGTTTGATTACCCACAATTACTATATACAATCCGTTCGGAAGACCGGAAACGGGAATACCTATCTCAGGCGAATAAGACTGGCGCAAAACCAAAGACCCCTCCAACGAGTAAACACTCACCAAAGACTTCTCCTCCATATTTGCGAAATAGAAGCAATCCGTTGCTGGATTAGGGTAGATAAAAGATCCCTCTCCATCGGAAAAGACCATTTCGGTTCCCGCAGTTGCAGGAAGGAACTTCACGCTTTGAATGGAGTTCAAATCGAAAGCGACAAGGGCTGATGATGCCATTTGATCGACAAAAAGCATCTCATTGGTGAAAGAAATCTTGCCTTTTTCCGCAACAACATATCTTTTCACATTGACATCATCCTTCAATCTGATCAAAACTTCAGTCTGAGCCATCACCCCCAAGGAAGAGGAGAAGAAGAATCCTAAAACAATTGATTTTAACAAATATTTTAACATGACACAATAAATTTCAAATTCTCGGGAGCAAATATCAACATTTTTTGCGTATAAAAAAAATCTTTTTGCTATAATTTTCAATCTATTATGCAAAAAAATGACACATGACACTCTTTTCATCCTCTTTCAAACTTTTGCAAGAAGCCTCATTTTTTTCACGGAGAGGAGCCCTTCCAAGAAGAAATAGCATACTGGCATACTAGGAAGAAAAGAGACTTTCGCCCAAAGCAATTGCATAAAATATTGAAAATATGCAAGAATATTAGGACAAAAACCAATATATTTGTCGAGATGATTGCGGCAAGCTGATTCAAAGATTTTTCTTTGGATTTTTAAGGTTGCCCGAAAACCAACAAATAAGTAAATAAGCAAAATCGTTATGAAACATTTCATTTCCACATGCATTCTTGCCATAGGCACTCTTTTCATGGCCAACGCACAAGAGGAAGCTGCCCCTACTCCCAACCGATTCGGATTCGGTGTCAGAATGGGATTCGGACTCTCAACCCTCAGCGGAGAGGGCTATTTTGACGACACAGACCCTATTTTCAACCTGAATGTAGGAGCCGCTGTCATGTATGGACTTTCCCCAAAAGTCGATTTGGAGACGGGTCTATACTACACAAAAAAAGGCTTCTACGCAGAACCCTCACCCGACTATGAGGTGACTTGCAATCTCTACTACTTGGAGATTCCTGTCATGGTCGGCTACAAATGGGAGGTTTCCGACCCGTTGAAAATCAACTTCATGGCAGGTCCATATATGGCCTATGGAGTTAACGGAAAGACCAAAACAAAACTTTCAAACGTTGTCTACAACACAACGACAAATGAGCCTGCAGAGAATAACGAAAGTGAAAAGACCATCAACACGGATTCTTTCGAGGATGGATTCAACCGATTCGACTCCGGCGTAAAGGCATCCATCAACTTCACAATCAAGAAAGATTTCTTGTTGGGTGTGACTTACGAACATGGATTCGCGAACGTATCTGACACGAAAGACGATGCATTCAACCGTACGGTGGCTCTCACCCTCGGATTCAACTTCTAAACTCAACCCATAGTCCGTCCTCCAGCACTCCTGAAGGACGGACTTTTCTTTTCGGGAGAACGGTTCATTGTTCCCCACTCAAAAATTAACCCTTCACCTTCTGCATTTCCTAAGGAAAAATTTGCATAATCGACAAAAAAAACGTATACTTACCAAAGTTTCTAATAACACGTTTCAGATTCGGTTGCAGAAGTTACTATGCAACGTGTTTCTTTACGAGGGAAGCTTCCAAGAGACAACAAGAAAGGGTCTCAGAAGATTCAAAAATTAGACTTAAACAACAAAGAAAAACAAGGGGTTATTGTGACATTCTGTTGAGCAACTGCCGACATCCGTCTGCAGGGAAAGGTGGATAAACTCCAAGGAAACAAGATGAAACATCAAGCCCCAATTGATTCCAAACAGAAAAAGACAAACGTATAGAAATGAACCATTTGTCAAAAATAGCATCGGCGATATGCATCCTTCTCTTTTGCACCACGCTACTTTCTGCGCAAAAGTTAAAGGTGACCCATTTCGACCATTACACCGTTAAAGACGGTATGACTTCCGACTATGTCCACGGATTGGCGATGGACTCTTTTGGCCACATCTGGGCAAGCACTCAATGTGGCTTAAATCGTTTTGACGGCACCAATTTTAAACAATACCTCACGGATGACTATCCGAGTCTTTTCAGGAATGACGGGCAGAGACTTCAGCCACTATCAAACGGCAGTCTCCTTATCGGAGGATTTTTGGGCATGTTGGTTCGCTATGATTATGGGAGAGACACCTTCGATGATTTGACCCCCATCGATTTTGATTCTACCTACTATAAGGAGATAGCCAATTTTCACCAAACAAAAAACGGAGACCTTTATGTCTGCACCTCAAGCGGAATCTATCTTTATGACAAAAAGAGTGGGGTTTTCACTTCTAATTTCCCTGCTTTCAACTCCATAAAAGGTCACTTTGTCCGTTCTATGTATGTGGACCGGTTTGATCGTTATTGGGTATCCTCATTCAACATGTTGTATGTTTACACAAAAGAAGGCAAGTTGTTCAAAAAATGGGATTTGTCTGCAAGGTACAAACAGATGTTTATATCAAGTATATATGAAATGGATGAATCGACGCTACTTATCTCTAGTTTTTCGGACATCACCTTCTACTTCAAAATAGAACCTAATGGGGATATCATCCAGTCAGAACCACAAAAGACTCCTTTCTCTAATTTGTCCAGCATGCTACGCGACAGGCAAGGCAATTATTGGTTCACATCGGACGGAAATGGTCTTTGGTATTCGGAAAAAATCCCTTACGAGAAGGACGACTACACTAAGGTTATGCCCTATGATGTGACGGAGAGCTCCTTTGATAAAATATACGCCATCACAGAGGATTTCGAGGGGAACATTTGGGTAGGGACAAAAAACACAGGTATTTGGAAGTGTAAGCGTCAAGATGATTCAGGTGTTATTACCTCTACGGATGTGCGTTATCCTTTTTCCACTTGTTGTAATTTTTATGAGACAGAAGACGGGAATCTGCTTATTGCTTCAGATGGCGGAGGCGTCACGCTTGCCTCACCCGACTTCTCATCCATGAAGCATTTCGAAATTCCGAACAAGAACGCCATAAACATTTCAGGAGATGGACATGGCAACTATTGGATTACGACTTGGGGTGGCGGATTGTTCGTTTACAATTATGCCCAAGGCACTTTGACTCCTTGCGTGTTTAACGGGTTGCGGACTAACTTGAATTGTTTTTTCTCCACTACGGCAATGAAGAACGGTGAGGTTTGGGCTTGTACAGCAGGCGACGGAGTCTATGTCCGCAATCCCAAAGGTGTCTGGGAACGGAAAATTCCGACGGCCCCTAATCTGGAGAATGACCAATGGGTCTTCAAAGTGATAGAAGGAAGGAGCGACAGTCGATGGATTTTGACAAGCCGATCAATCTGGCGGTATCGTTGTGGAGAAATCCGCCCGCTGCTCGACGACTTCTCCAAGAAAAAAGAGCACAATCCACTTGCTGTCAACGATGCCGTTTGTGATGCGGATGGACGTCTGTTTGTGGCGACAAGCAAGGGAGTCATCTCGCTCTCTTCGGATGGCTCGCAGTGTGATACGCTTGATTTCGCACCCAATGGAGAGTATTGTTCCATCTGTATTGGGAAAGATGGTATTTTGTATACGAGTGGAACCAATGGCATCATTGCTTTGGATTATAAGGCCAAAACCAGCAAGTCTTATGCCATCAATTTTTCGGGGAAGGGTGCGAATTACTTTTCGCAACGTTCTGGCTTTTTAGATTCCAAAGGACGCCTCTTCTTTGGATGTAACGATGGTTTCCTATCTTTCGACCCATCGAAGAGGGACTCGAACATTGCCATCCGACATTTTGCCTTTTCCGACTTGTTCATCTCAGAAAAGAAACCTACGCCTTTTGGGGAGACACTTCCAACAGGCAGTATCACAACAGCGAAAGAGATCACGCTCAGCCATGGTCAGACGAACATCGAAATAGACATCGACCTTGTCGATTACTCCGGGTTCAAAGCCATCTGTGACTATCGTCTTATTGGGTTGAACGACAATTGGACGAAGACCAAGGCAAACCGGAAAATTAACTTCTCCTATATTCCATCAGGCGACTACACGTTGGAAGTGAGGGCATACAAGCCAGATCAGCCTCAAAACGCCCAATTAATCTCACTGAAAATAAACGTACTGCCCCCTTGGTGGCAAACATGGTGGTTCATATCATTGTCTGCTTTGCTGGTTGTCTTTGTTTTGGCCTATGCTGTAAATCGCAGATTCAAGAATATAACGAAGCAAAAAAATCTTTTGGAAGCTAAGGTAAAGGAGCGGACAAAGGAGTTGAAAGAAGCCAACCAGGAGATCAGTCAACAAAATCAATCGCTAAAGGAGAAGCAAATGTTGATTGAAATGAAAAATGAGGAGTTGGGTAACGCTTTGACGAGCAAGGACCACCTCATTACCATCATTGCGCATGACCTGAAAAACCCCATGTTCGGCATCGCGGCCGCCATGGATCTTCTTGATAAGAGTCCTGAACAAATGAGTGACAAAGAGAAGAAAAAGGTTATCTCTGATGTGGCAGAGACTTCCAAGTCGTTGCAGACCGAATTGGAGAAGTTGCTGCAGTGGGCCACTTCCCAAAATGAAATGATGACATGCCATCCGGTTGAAACAAACGTGCAGGTGATTGTCAAAGACAACCTCTCCTTCTTCAAAAATCTTTCAGAAGAAAAGAACATTAAACTTTCGTTTACGGACAACGCACACTCAAATGCATTTGTCGACCCAAGAATGTTGGGTGTCGTCATCAGAAATCTAATCGCCAACGCCATAAAGTTCACACATAACAATGGTGAAATAAAATTGACGACTTGGGAGGAGAACAACAAATTGTACATCTCTGTCCACGACAATGGTGTCGGCATGACCGATGAACAGAAAGAAAATCTCTTCAAGGGAAAAACCTCGTTGGGAACCAATGACGAGAAAGGAACCGGATTGGGATTGATTACATGTAAACGGATGTTAGAACAGAACAATGCCGAGATTGTAGTTGAAAGCGAGGAAGGGGAAGGAACAACCATTATAGTGAAAATGCCAATTGCCCTCCACGGCACGGAGCAAACATCGCAAGTGGAACTTCCGCAACGCGAACCGATGCGCCCCGACTTGGAAGAGTTAAACCTTGACTTGTTAGAGGAGGCTAACATATTAATTGTTGAGGATGATTCCCTCATCCGAATGCATATCCGAAAGCTTTTGGAAAAGTTCATGCTTGTTTCGGAGGCGGAGAATGGCCAAGTGGCACTGAATGTAATTGCCCAAAACAAGCCAGACATCATCCTCAGCGATGTGGAAATGCCTGTCATGGATGGCATCTCTTTTGCCAAGGCAGTACGCAATCAGAAGGAGCTGGTCTCAGTGCCTTTCCTTTTCCTTTCAGCAAGAGATTCAGAAACAGACCGCTTGAAGGGTTTGCTTAGCGGCGCTATCGACTATCTGACTAAACCTTTCGACGACAAGGAGTTGCTGATTAAACTCTGCAATATACTCTTGACACAACAAGCCAAAGCCAAAGAAGTTTTGAGTCAGCAGATGGAACTTATATCAAAAGAGGGCAACGTATCGGAGAAGGAGAAGGATGAAATCATCAGCCCAATGCTACAACGTGTGATGGAAACCATAGAGAACCGCTACAGAGACTCCAACTTCTCCATCGAGAACATCTGCGACGATTTGGACATGAGCCAATCCACTCTCAACCGAAAGTTGAAAATGCTGACAGGCAAAACTTCCAATACGATTATCAACGAATACAGACTCCACAAGGCCAAATATCTATTGGAGCACTCAGACATGAACGTCAGCGAGATTGCCTACGAAGTCGGGTTTAACGACCCCCACTATTTCAGCAAGAAATTCAAGGCCCAGTTCGGTGTCTCTCCGTCCCAATCCGGACTCTAAAAACAACACATATCAAATGAAGAAAAACGCCCTACACAAACCGTGTAGGGCTTTTTTTGTCGGGTAGTCATAGCCTCCGCAAACCACCTAAAACTTAATTCGCATATTGTTTCCTTGCCCAACACCAATCGGGCAAGTTTTCCAATGGAACTGACACTAATAGTTGGATTGATGAGTTTGCGAAACATAACTCATTTACCATTGTCCATCATACCAACTCTCTTTTAGAGATACAAAACATGGGGAGAGCACAAACAAAAAGATTGCCGGCACTTGATCAAGTCGCCGGCAATCAATCTTTCAGTTCGTTTTAAGGATCTTGGTTTTTCTTTCTTTTTGAGTATCATAACTGTATTACACCACAAATGTAACGTGTTTGTACACGTTCAGCGTGGAAATATCACTCAAAGAGGTGGAATATTTAGCGAATGTATCAAAAACACCCCTTTTATGATAGTCAGAGTAGAAAAAAATCGCCATGGTTTCCGCATTTTAGTCCACACGGCACTTCCAACACCCCCTATTTCGCAACCAACCTATAATGTCCACTAAAGCCAGAATTGAGCCCTTCTTTGAAGTCAAAAAGATAAACGCCCTCATCTCCCGCCTTAGCGTGAATGGTATCTTTAGCAATGCCCTGCTTCTTGTCGTTCATGTCATACGCATAGAGCGTCAGGACACCATCAAAATCTTTCAAGAATTCCAGATACATGGAAAGAGAGGAGCCTGCCTGGTTTTCACAATGATTAAGCACAATACCAGCCTGTCCGATAGTCGAGTCTGTTTGCACCAATTCCGATTCCAACTCAACAGCCATGCCTGAGACAGTTCTTTTAATCACCTTCCCCATGATTTTACCGCCACGCTCGCTCACCTCTCCTGCCGTTTCCGCCACATCATCCGCAGATAACATGCCAATAAAGTCGATAAGAGGAATAACCGTAAGCAGGAATGTGATGAGGCCAAAAACAAAGAAGCCAGAGACACCGCCCCAAATGAATTTATTGTTTTTTCTCACGAACCCCACAATCGCAACGACAAGCGATGCAAAACATAGGAAAGAAAACGATAAGACACAAACTATCATAATCAACAGTTTTTAATTTTCAGATTAATCAATCTTAAGTTCTTTCCAGTTTTCCTTCTTAAAGGAGATTCGGGCGAACGGATTTTTCACACGCGAGCCGAAATCAGGGATGGCGAAGCCGAAGCCCATCTCGCCACATTCCACCTCCGTATAATGGGTCTTAATCTGCAGCAGTGCATAGAAGTTTTTCGTAATATAATACTTCGTCACCAACTTCTCATACATATAGTTCTCCGATGGATTGGTATTTTCCACACCATCCTCGTCCTGATCCGGCACGATAATCTTATCATACAAATAAGCACCGACATGGATACCCGCCGTCAGACGATAAATGGTGAAATCACAGGCGAAGAATGCACCGGCACGGAACATCGTCATCGGATCTTCCTCCTTAATAAAATTGTACCGCTTGTTTATCGGACGTTGAGTACCATCATAGACCGAATTATACATTGCATCACCACCCAAGCCCAAACGCCAAGCATTCGTAATCGGCAAATAGAAGCCATAACTCAACGAACCGTTCGGATAGAGATGGATATCATCGCTACGGTCAAGTTGTTGGGCTCCACCCTGCAAGCTTCCCTCCATAGCCAAGACACGGCGCACCTTCTTAGGCTTATCCTTTATCGGAAGAGGATAGACATTCGGCGTATAACTCAAGCCCAAAACACCATCCACCATCACGAAATTCTTCGAGCGACGGATCACGTGGGCATTGTGGAATCCCATGGCATTCGCACCCAAGGAGAGCATCCATTGAGAACGAGGCTTACCATATTTCTTACCCAAAGCGATATTCATGTGGAGACCAGCTGTTCCCACACCTGTGACTGGGAAGACCTTGCCCGAGATTGAATCACCATGATGGACAAACGTGGCAACACCCAAACCAAACTTCATGTTCAGTTCGAAAACCGGCTTGTGGATAATCGGATAGAGGAAATAGGGGTAGGTATAGATAACAGGATCCACACAATTAAGATTCTGCGTGTCGAACGCACCGATGGCAAATCCCAACGAAGGGAAGTTGAACGTATAGTCCAGATTCTCATCGCCATACATAGGCAACTCCAAATCCGTTTCAAGACCATAGCACAAGCCCCCCTCCTTGCTGACCTTACCCGCAAATGCGTCCGTCTTCATTCTAAAGATCATGTTCTTCTGAGCATGAACTCCAGAAATCCCCGAAAGCAGGATTGCAAGAAAAATAAAAGTCAGTCTGCGAAAAGTCACCATCGCCAATCTCAAATTATTAAACCCGAATAAAGTGGCGTACTTATAACCATACGTATTGGGAACCCATAGAGTCACCCAACAACAAACCACCTTATATTATCCACAAAGTCATCCTAAGGTATAGAATGAATTGCAAAATTAGAATTTTTTTGTTTTGGACGGCAATTTTGCGCGATTTTTCGTGGGGAAAACATCAATTTTAATGAGAACTAAAAGCAAACGAAGGAAGAAAAACGATAACTTTGTGAAACAAAAAACAAGACAATTAGCGAACAAACGATATGAATCAAGAAGAAGAAACAGCCAAAGAAATCATAGAACTATTCAAGGAGAAGGGGTGGACACTATCCACGGCAGAGAGTTGTACGGGAGGCAACATTGCCCACAACATCACATTGATAGCCGGCAGTTCCGCCATCTTCAAAGGAGGAGTCGTATCCTATTCCAACGAAGTAAAGATGAACATATTAGGTGTAAAAGGCGAAGACTTGGAACAACATGGGGCCGTCAGCCAGCCTGTGGTCGAGCAGATGGCGAAAGGGGCAGCCAACGTACTACGGACCGACTTTGCCGTCGCCACCTCTGGAGTGGCAGGACCCGGCGGAGGAACCCCCGAAAAACCAGTGGGAACCGTATGGATAGCAGCCTCCAACGGAGACGAGGTCATAAGCAAGAAGTGCCTCTTCGGGAAAGAACGGAAGGAGAACATCAGAAAAGCAACATTAGAAGCTTTTTTTCTTCTAAAAGAGTTTGTAAAGAAGTAAAAAAGCATTACCTTTGCGCCCGATAATCAGACTCCACAAGATGCAAAGGGGAATGGTTGTCAGGAATAATTAGAAAAAAACGCAGTGCTCTCCTACAATGATTTCTGTAGTTACGCTTCCCCAAGGGGACGGGAATCTGATAGTACGGTTTTTTATGTGAATAACAAATCATAAGAATACAGAAATGTCAAAAGTTTGTCAAATCACCGGAAAGAAAGCGATGAACGGTAACAACGTTTCTCACTCAAAGAGAAGGACCAAGAAATCGTTTGACGTTAATTTGTTCACGAAGAAGTTCTATTGGCCAGAGCAAAACGAATGGATTGCTTTGAAGCTTTCAGCAAAGGCTCTTCGTACTATCAACAAAAAAGGAATCAATGCAGCATTGATTGATGCAGCAAAAAAAGGTTGCATTTAATCTAGGGAGGATTTAGAAATGGCAAAGAAAAGCAAAGAAAATAGAGTTCAAGTAATTCTTGAGTGTACCGAGCAAAAGGCAAGCGGTGTTCCTGGAATGTCTCGTTATATCACGACTAAGAACAGAAAGAATACCCCTGACCGTTTGGAGTTGAAGAAATACAACCCATATTTGAAGAAGGTAACAATTCACAAGGAAATCAAGTAAAATTCATAGATTATGGCAAAGAAAGCAGTTGCATCAATGCAAAAAGGAGAAGGCCGTGCTTACGCTAAGGTAATCAAGATGGTTAAATCTCCAAAGACTGGGGCTTACTACTTCGATGAGCAAATCGTTCACAACGACAAGGTGAAAGAGCACTTGGCTAAGTAAGCTGACAGTGTACATTTATATAAAATCCTCGGCATTTCTGTCGGGGATTTTCTTTTTTTAACTCCCCCACTCTTTTTTCTAAACAGATAGAGAAGCATTCACCTATTTTTTTGTAACTTTGAGAGAATTTAAAGAGATCAATTATTAGCGATTAATCAAAAACAGTTGAATATGTCTGAGAAAATTGATTGGGCTAACTTATCATTCGGATATATGCCCACAGATTACAATGTTCGCTGCTACTTCAGAAACGGAGCATGGGGCGAAATCGAAGTGAGTTCGTCGGATTCCATCAATATACACATGGCCGCAACTTGCTTGCACTATGGACAAGAGGCATTCGAGGGATTGAAAGCTTACAGATGCCCTGATGGAAAAATCCGTATCTTCCGCCCTGAAGCCAACGCCGAGCGTCTTCAATCAACTTGCCGTGGTATCTTGATGCCAGAGTTGCCAACAGAGAAATTCGTCGAGATGGTGAAGAAAGTCGTCAAGTTGAACGAACGTTTCATTCCTCCTTACGAAAGTGGTGCATCCCTTAATATTCGTCCGCTCCTGATCGGAACAGGCGCACAAGTAGGTGTCCGTCCTGCCAACGAATATCTCTTCATGATTTTCGTCACTCCTGTGGGTCCTTACTTCAAGGGTGGATTCCAGGCTAATCCATACGTTGTCATCCGCGAATACGACCGTTCCGCTCCATTGGGCACAGGTATCTACAAGGTGGGGGGTAACTACGCAGCCAGCTTGTTGGCCAACAAGAAGGCTCACGACTTGGGCTATTCTTGCGAGTTCTATCTCGATGCAAAAGAGAAGAAATATATCGACGAGGCAGGTGCTGCCAACTTCTTCGGAATCAAGAACAACACCTACGTCACTCCGCTTTCAACATCCATCCTTCCATCCATCACCAACATGAGTTTGATGAAATTGGCTGAAGAGTTGGGCATGAAGGTAGAACGTCGTCAAATTCCAATCGAAGAGTTGGAGACATTCGAGGAGGCAGGCGCTTGCGGTACAGCTGCCGTTATCAGTCCTATCGCCCGAATCGACGATTTGGACACCAAGAAGTCATACGTCTTCGTAAAAGAAGGGGAACAACCTGGAGGCTGGAGCAAGAAACTTTACGACAAGCTCCGCGACATCCAATACGGACGTACGGAGGATAAGTATGGTTGGGTAACTGTCATGGACTAATCAAATAGTTTAGGCATAAACATAGGGGGCGGACGAATAGTTCGCCCCTATTTTTTTATGATCAAACACTTTACCCTTACCGATTTTTCCTCAATATTGGGTCGAATCCAAAGTTCTCCTGCACTGCGAAATCTGAGTATTGCTGCGGGTATCGTGTCACCATCCCTAGTGGGTATAATAGTATTTCCCATACTCATCCACGAACTGTAAGAATAAGAAACAACTGGATAAACTTTACCATACTCATCTTTCACGACAATCGTCATCGTAGAATCCGCTCCAAGGGGTTCCAGCCGTTCGCATCCCTCCTTATAGACCTGTTTTTTCCCCTGCGCATCCGTGTAATGCACTTCGGGGTAGTATTCATGGATAATTTCGGGGATTAAGTAAAAGAGATTGCTTGCTATAAGTTTGTTTGAATAATTGTCGTATAGTCTGACTTCCAGACTCTTTTCATCCTTTGGCAGTCCTTTCACCACACCTGCCGAAATATTCATTCCTTTCTTATACATTGAATCCACAACTATGTGGGTGTAACGAGAGGTTGGGGATTGGTCTGGGGTATAGATATGATTGGCATCTAATTTTATAATAACAGGGCATGATACACGCTCAGCAAGTAAGCAGAGTCTCCCTTTGCTTACCTCGATTCTTGTTTGGGGTTTTATGGCGTTTTTCTGTTTCAATAGGAGGGTGCTCTCATCCTCTTGCTTCACATAATTGACATTTGTGAAAAACCGCCTGAGCAGAGTTGTGCTGTCGGTCAAGTCGGTCATCGCAATAGCCACGCTTCCCGAATCCTTGAGTACTTTGAGTGATCTGAAAATCGTGCTGTCTCTCTTTTCCTGATTCTGGGAGAATCCTATGTGGGGTAGCATTGCCCAAAAAAGTAGAATAGTCAGAAGGAATCTCATGATGGTGAAATTTTTGTTGGTTCTGTTGCATTTTTTTCTGATTTCCATCGCCTTTTTTTGTTGAAACAGAGACATCTCCTTTCGCATCTGTTTTTCAAACATAGTGATTTTTTGAAGTTTTCCTAAGCATGTGTCACCTATTTTTTATTATCAACGTTTTGCCTCGTACCTCCTTTTTTGAGGTTGGGTTCCATATATAAGGATATATCCAACACTCGGGCGATTCGCGTAGTCGCCCAGTTAATATCGTCATTCCTCTATACGAAATGGTATCTCCTATGGACATTTCTATCAATGTGCCTCCCATCCTATTGGGGTAGTCATAGCCTACTCGGGTGACTCTCATTCTCTCCCCATACTCATCCTTTACGATAATTCTCCCGACGTGATTAGGGGAAATCGGCACAAACCTCTTCGACTCGTTTGTGTAGACCTGCTCGTTTCCGTCCACATCCGTATAGTGCAGTTCAGGATAATATTCATGGACGATGATAGGCGACAAGGGGAAGGCATCCTCTGCCAGAAGCTGGTTCGAGTAGTTGTCGTAGATCTTGATCTTCAAGAAACTTGAACTCGGAGCGATTTCCGACACTTTACATTTCATGATGCTTTTGGGCGACTTGAACAAAGAGTCCATCGCAATGCCATCCGTATAGATGTGACCTTGGGCCACCTCGATTCTCACTCGTGGTTTTATCGTATATTGCTGCCGCAAAAGCAAGATGTTGGGCTCCGAGTTCTTTACAAGGTCGATGTTCGTAAAGTACTTCAGGTAACAATCACGGTCCTTTATCAACTCATTTATCGAAAAAGTCATTGTGCCAGATTCCCGGAGGACACGAAGTTGCTTCGTCTGCAACTCGCCATGAGCTACAGACAGAGAGGAGAATAGCACCCAAAAGAAGAAAAAGAAGAAGCCACTCTTTTTTATGATATAATCTCTGTTTTCTCTTTTCATTCTTTCCTTATTATCAATGATATATATGGAATGTCTTTGTATTCTTCCCCCCCTTGTCATTCCCTATGGTGGAAATTATGGAACAGGGACATCGTTTTGATATATTACTAAGGAGGCCTATTTGCCAAGGCAATAAGGAACACCCCTCTTGATTAGCCACCATATTATTTCCAAAGATGCAAGGTGAATTGAAGCAAATGCTCAAAACATTCATCCCTTGTCCATACTCATCTTTCACCACCACCGTTGCGGAGGAATTAGGTGAGATGGGAATCCATTGCTTGCTTTTATGGGTATATACTTGGGGGTTTCCGTCCACATCCGTATAGTGTAGTTCAGGATAATATCCATGGATTATCCTGGGTTTCAACTCATATTCTTCATTTGCCAAGAGGGAATTGCTATAGTTATCGATAAACTTAACGACAAGATACTGCTCTTTTTTATAAATGCTACGTACCGCAAAACGATTTATTTGTGTGGGGGTTTTGAGCAAAGAGTCTTCCGGCTCAGAAACTACGGAGGTTCCTACGTTCACCTCGATTCTCAATTTCGGCTTGATGGAGTTCTTAGGTTTCAAAAGCAAAGCACCGTTGTCATCCCTTTTCACATACTCAATGTCCGTGAGATATTTCTTGCGGAGGGCTGGGTCGGGAATTAGCTCTTCTGCCGAGAAATAGACTGTTCCCGAATCTCGAAGGACTTGAAGTTCTTTCACATTTGCCGCCCCCTGCGTCATTCCCCTTTGAGACAACACACACAAGAAAAGAGTTATAAACAAAATATACCTCATAATGAATCTGTTATCATTTGCCAAATATATAAAAAATCCAGCCTTTACTCACTTATCCTTCGTTATAAACAATAGCTCAGAATATCTTTTGAGCTTGTTTTCTCCCTCGACAGTTGCCTGTATATATATGCCGTTCCTTTTTTGAAAACGGCAAAGTGCCTGCACCTCCCAGGTCCGTAAGGTATCCGTTTCATTTACGGGAATGGGGTTACACCCATTAGGCCCTCCAACAGAATAAGAATCGATGAAGTGGACACTCAAAACCTTCCTGCTCTTCCCATACTCGTCTTTGACCACCACTTTTGCAGAGGAAGTCGGCGAAATCGGAATCCAAGTCTTGCTACCATTCGTATAGACTTGAGAATTCCCATCCACATCCGTATAGTGCAATTCGGGATAATATTCATGAACCACGACGGGATTCAAATCAAACACGCCATCTGCCAACAAGGCATTATTGTAGTTGTCGATAATCTTGACACGAAGATGCAGATCTTGCTTATAGATATCCCCCACCCTAAATTTAGTCACCGTCTGTGGCGATTTATAGAGGGAATCCAATGCCATATAGGAGAGAGTCGGCGTTCCATTGTCCACCTCTATTCTCACGATAGGCTTGATGGAATTTTTAGGCTTCAAAAACAATGTTGTATTGTCGTCATTCCTTTTAGCATACTCAATGTTTGTAAAATATTTCTTACGGAGAAGATGGTCGGGAATCAGTTCTTCCACAGAGATATTCACAGTTCCGGAATCTCTAAGCACGTAGAGCACCTTCCTATTGGTCGGACTCTGCGTCATTGCCCATTGAGGAGGCAACAGCAACAAGAAGAGTGTTATGAACAAGAACCACCTCATAATGAACCTGCTAATGTTTGTCAAATATATAAATAGTTTTCCATTCTTTGCCACCTTTGTTATCTTTATAGTAGAGACATCGACCGATCTTTCCCCTTATAATTCCAGTTCTTTTCTAGCATCAAAGGAACAACACTTACATAGCCATAGGGAGTTGTCACGCTAGGCTTCACGCTGAAAAAATAAGATTTGTAAGATTGGAGTTTATTGATAATCAAAACCTGCTTAGCTTTCAAGGTGTAACCGCAAAAAAATCACGACCTACAGAATTAGAGCCTTACCCATTTTTAGATTCACCTTTGACCATCAGCCTTTATATCCATCGACAAAGGAGGGACATTCTTCTTCTCCTCCCCTTCTATAATAGTGGGATATATAGACACAATACGAGGCAAAACTCCATGGGCAAGACATTGCACCATCTCAGGAGACAAGGTTCCTCCCAAGGCCGTATAATCGAAAGTTCTTCCTACCAACCCCGCCGTCCTATAGCTAAAGGTGATTTTCCAAACCGACACTTCCTTTCCATATTCGTCTCTTACCACTACCTTAGCAGAAGATGCAGGCGAAATGGGCTTCCAGTCCTTCACCTCATTCGTATAGACTTGAGAAATTCCATCCACATCCGTATAGTGCAACTCGGGAGAATAGGTAGGAGTCTTCGCTTGAGCCACCACTTCCCAAGGCAACAGAAGCAGGGAAAAGAGCAGAAACAACCATTTTATCTTCATAACAAATGTATTTAATTGAACACATAAGATTTTCCCAAGAAAATCATCTATCTAAACGCCTATAAAGCTACGATTTTATTTCATAAAAAGGCCTATAATTGTGCTCAGATTGGCAAGAATCCTTTTCCGAATCAAGGTTGAATTTTTCCAAGACATTCTCTCTGTTGCATGGCATGAGAATAGTATCAGACCTAAATTCTACATAATTACATAGATGGTCCATCAGAGCCGTTTCTGCCATAGCGAGGCGGACAAATGGCTCTCTCCTATTTCTTGATACTTAAACTTCTTATCACTACCGTTTTATCCTTAATGCAAGGCCGAATGAAATTTCCAAATCTGAACACATCCTCGGGTACAATGTCACCCTCCACACTATACTCAACAGCATCTCTCTGTCGGTTCCTCGAATAGCCGTAATAAAAAGAAACAACTGGACAAACTTTACCATACTCATTTTTAACGACAACCGACACTACAGAATTTGCGCCAAGTGGTTCCATCCGTTCGCTATCCTCCGTATAGACCTGTTTTTTCCCATGTGCATCCGTATAGTGCAGTTCGGGGTAATATTCATGGATGGTGACAGGGCTCAAACAAAAGAGTTTGTTTGCCACAAGTGTGTTTGTGTAATTATCGTATAGCCAAATTTCCAAACTCCTCTCACTCTTGGACAGTCCCATCACCACACCTGCCCAAATATCAATTCCTTTCTTATAATTTTTTATCTTATTATACATTAAATCCGTATGTATGTAAGTATAACTACGAGAATTAGAATAGACATAATCCTCGGCATTCACCTTTGCAAAACGACCTGTTGCTTCATGGTGAGCGAGTAGGCAAAGCCTCCCTTTACTTACTTCTATTCTTGTTTGGGGCTTTATGGCCCACTTCTGTTTCAACAGGAGGGTGTTCTCATCCTCTTGCTTCACATAGTCGATATTTGTAAAAAACTGTTTAAACAGAGTTGTATTGTCAGTCAAGTCGCTCATCGCAATAGCTACGCTCCCCGAATTCTTGAGTACTTTGAGAGGTTTGGAAAATCTTTTGTTCCGAAAAAAGGGGGCAATCTTCCCATCAAGGGTTTTGTGCTCTTTCCCATCGTCAGTCCATTTTAAACAATAGATGAAACCAAGTAGGGCAATGACGTATATGAAGAGGAGCAGGCGGGAGAGAAACACGGATGTCGATAGTGATTCCCTACCTTCATAAATGTTGCCCAACTCGGCAGTCAAAAAGACAGTCATGAAGAGATGACATACACTGAGTGTGAAACATAAAAATGTGGCCATTTTTTCATGCTTGGGGATTGTACCCATTAATATTGCAATGCAAAGAACAAAGACAAGCTTTCCCGCGTTACACCAACCAGTGTCTCCCGTGACGGTAAACAATAAAAGAGAAGCTCCTGTTAGTCCATAGGTGAGTATGAAGTAAACAAGAAGTTTATGGAAGTTGGTTGTTTCAAAGATAATGCGATTCATTGGAGGTTAGATACAAAAGGCGTGAGTCTTACCCACGCCTTCTTTTCAATTTTTTATGGTTTGCTGGATTTACTTCAATCTTGCCTTGATGGCTTCCGTCTCCTTCTCATAACCTGGTTTGCCAAGCAATGCGAACATATTCTTCTTGTAAGCCTCAACACCTGGTTGGTTGAATGGGTTAACGCCCAACAAGTAACCGCTGATACCACAAGCCTTCTCGAAGAAGTAGAACAATTGACCGATATAGTACTCGTTCAACTCAGGCATCTCTACGTGAAGGTTAGGAACCTTACCGTCGATGTGAGCCAATGTAACACCCAACTCAGCCATCTTGTTCACTTGGTCAACACGCTTGCCAGCCAAGAAGTTCAAACCGTCCAAGTTCTCAGCATCGGAAGGAACTTCAACCTTGTACTTAGGAGACTTGATAGAGATGACCGTTTCGAAGATGGTACGCTCACCTTCCTGTACCCATTGACCCATAGAGTGAAGGTCTGTTGAGTAGTCAACAGCAGCAGGGAAGATACCCTTCAAATCCTTACCCTCAGACTCACCGTACAATTGCTTCCACCACTCACCGATGTAGTGCAACTTAGGGTGATAGTTAACCAAGATTTCGATTTTCTTACCGCTCTTGTACAACTCGTTACGAACAGCAGCGTAGATAGCGGCAGGGTTCTTCTCGAAAGGAACGTCTGCACCGCAGAACTTCTCAGCGTCCTGAGCACCAGCAACCAACTTCTTGATGTCGAAGCCAGCAACAGCGATAGGAAGCAAACCTACTGGAGTCAATACAGAGAAACGACCACCTACGTTGTCAGGAATTACGAATGTTCTGTAACCCTCTTGCGTAGAAAGCTTGCGGAGCGCACCCTTAGCAGCGTCTGTAACAGCCACGATACGGTTCTTAGCCTCTGCCTTTCCACATTGGTTCTCCAATTGAGTCTTCAAAATACGGAATGCCAAAGCTGTCTCCGTCGTTGTACCAGACTTAGAGATATTGATGATACCGAACTCCTTGCCCTTCAAGTATGCAGAGAGCTCAGCCAAATAATCCTCACCGATGTTGTTTCCGGCAAATACGATAACAGGGTTCTTCTTGTCCTGTTGCAACCAACCGAAATAGTTTGAAAGGGCGTCGATGACAGAACGAGCGCCGAGGTAGCTACCACCGATACCAGCAACAACTACAACTTCGCAACGGCTACGCAAATCGTTTGCGACAGCAATCACCTCGTCCATGAATTTCTCAGTGATGGAAGAAGGGAGGTTCAACCAGCCCAAGAAATCGTTTCCAAGACCAGTACCCTTGTGCAACTTGTCCATGCACTCTTTCACCTTAGACGCATAAGCGTTAACGCTATCCTTAGAGACGAAAGGGAAAGCGTTCTCAATGTTCAATTTAATGTTTTCCATTCTATTTTGTTATTTACGAAATTTCTTTTCTATAATGCCAACAGATTAACGCAAATAATCTGTCAGGAGCTTCACCTCGATAGCTGGAGCGATTCGTCCGTAAAGGATGTTATAGACAGCATCCAGAATCGGCATGTTGACCTTATAGCGTTCGTTGATCTCCTTGATACACTTCGTGCCGTAATAGCCCTCCGCAATCATCTCCATCTCCAACTGAGCCGTCTTCACTGAGTAGCCCTTGCCTATCATCGTTCCGAACGTCCTATTACGGCTGAATTTAGAATAGGCCGTCACCAACAAGTCGCCCAAATAGGCCGATTCGTTGATGTTACGATGCTTCTGGCTCACGATGTTGATGAAACGTAACATCTCTTGGATAGCGTTGGAGATAAGCACTGCCTGGAAGTTGTCGCCATACTTCAAGCCATGGCAGAGGCCAGCGGCAATAGCATAGACATTCTTCAACACGGAAGCGTATTCCAATCCGTCCACATCGTCGATGACAGCCGTCTTCACGAAGTTGCAGGCCAACATGCTTGCAAGAATCTTTCCGTTCTCCCTATCCAAACAACCGATGGTCAAATAGGAGAGGCGGGCCAAGGAGACCTCCTCAGCGTGGCAAGGTCCCGAAATGACCATCATCTTATCGTCATGAACGCCATAGACCGAACGGAAATAATCGGAAATGATCATATTCTCGTCAGGCACGATACCCTTGATGGCAGAGACAACAATCTTGTCAGAGAGCGGCTCTGTCAATTTCTGAAGGTGCGACTTCAAAAATGGCGAAGGGGTGGCGAAAATCAAAATGTCGGAGTTGCGGACAACCTCGTTCAAGTCGGAGCTAAAACTGATTTTGTCCGTGTCAAATTGAACGGCCGACAAATAAGACGGATTGTGCCCCAAACGCTTGAACTCCTCAATCTGCTCACTCCTTCGGAGATACCAATTGATGCTGCGTTCTGGGTTCATCAAACAGATCTTTGCGATGGCGGTAGCCCAACTACCACCACCCAAAACTGCTATTTTGGGTTCTTTTTCCTCCATAATCAAATTTTACTGATCCACTCTGCAACCTCCTCGCGGGTAGGGTTCGGCAAATCAAGTTTAAATTTCTTATTTAATCCGCAGATGTCTTGATGTAGTTTGTTTGGATTGCAATCCTTCAGACTCTCGACAGTAGCAAAACCAGCCTTTTGGATTACTTCCACCCAATTTTCAGGAATGCCCAAAGCCACATATTTAGATTTTGCATCCTTGACTTGAGTTATCTCCGGCTTCATCTGAGGGAACAACATCACCTCACCGATAGCGAACTTACCTGTCATAAGCATGACCAAACGATCGATACCGATACCGATACCGAATGTCGGAGGCATACCATATTGAAGTGCACGAAGGAAGTCATGGTCGATAATCATTGCTTCGTCGTCGCCCTTATCGGCAAGTTTCATCTGATCGATGAACCTCTGCTCCTGATCGATTGGGTCGTTCAACTCAGAATAGGCATTTGCAAGCTCCTTACCATTGACCATCAACTCGAAACGCTCTGTCAATCCTGGCTTAGAACGGTGCATCTTAGTTAGTGGAGACATCTCGACTGGATAGTCGCAAATGAAGGTAGGTTGGATGAAATCGCCCTCGCAAGTCTCACCGAAGATCTCATCGATAAGCTTACCCTTACCCATTGTCTCGTCAACCTCGAGACCGAGTTTCTTGGCTGTCTCACGAATCTCCTCCTCGCTCATTGGATAAAGATCGTAACCCGTCTTCTCCTTGATTGCGTCAAGGATAGGAAGGCGGCGGAATGGAGCCTTGAATGAGATAACCTTACCGTCGATTTCAACCTCAGGCTTCCCGTTTACTGCGACACAGATTTGCTCAAGCATCTTCTCCGTGAAGCCCATACCCCAATTCAAATCCTTGTAAGAGACGTAAAGCTCCATACAAGTGAACTCAGGGTTGTGAGTCTTGTCCATACCCTCGTTACGGAAGTTCTTAC
>JAGCWQ010000117.1 GCA_017961765.1 Paludibacteraceae bacterium
CCGATGCCGAATTGCGCACGAGACTGGGCAATGCGGCCCGTCAGCGCGTGGTCGAGAACTTCACCATGGACAAGGTGAAGCTGCTGGTCGAGAAGGAATACTCGGATTTGTTGCGTTGAAATACGGAAACGGTATCGGTGGTACCAAATTCCAGAAACAAATACATATATAGGGATATGCTACAAGATAATCAGGACAAAGTCACAATCACACATCTGATTTCCAATCGAATATGGGGTGGCGATGTTGCCTATGCCTATGATTTAATAGATACGACAAGGGAGAAGTTGCCCAATTATGAGGTGAGGGTCTTCACAAAGGAAGTGGAGAATATCAAGGGGCGTTTTGTCGAGCAAGGTACCCATTTCGGCGTGTTGCCTTTAAAAGGAGTCATAGACCCTATCAGCTATGTGAAGTTGAGTCGTTATATTAAGACAGGTAAGCATATCATCCATGTCCATGATTTCAAGGATGCCTTCACGGCTACCATGGCAAAAGTTATTTCCAGTAACAGGAAAAACATTCGTGTTGTAGTGACAAGGCATTGGATAAAACCAGCCAAGACTGATTTTTTCAGTAATTTGACTTTCAAGAATATAGATAAACTGATATTTGTTGCCGACCTTGGCAGACGGGAGTTTGAAAGTTCTTCTCCGAAAATCGATTCTTCCAAGATTGTCGTTATCCATAATAGTATAAAACCGAAGCAGGTCGATGCACCTACGGAGGATTTGAGGTCTGCCTATGGCATACCTGCCGATACACCCATCATGATGATGCACTGCCGCCTCTCGCCAGATAAGGGAGTCGATGTACTCCTCACGGCCTTGAAGGATTTGAAGAAGGATTACCATGCGGTCATCATCGGAAATGGAGAAAAGGAGTATACCTCCTATTTGGATTCTTTGGTCGATCAATACGGATTGAAGGAGAAGGTTACGTTCCTTGGTTTCAGGAAGGATATTCCCAACTTACTGCCCCAGTGTGACTTTGGCCTTTCCCCTTCGGTGTTCCGTGAGGCTTTCAGCCTATCCGTTTTGGAGTATATGAAGTATGGGAAGGCCGTCATTGCAACCAACAACGGAGGCAGTGTGGAATGTATTGAGGAGGGCGAGAACGGATTGTTGATTCCTCCTAAGAATCCGGAAGAGTTGGCTCGGGCTTTGTCTGTCTTGATTGATGATAAGTCGTTAAGGGAGAGGATGGGGGAGCGTGCCAAGTCTGATTACGAGAACAAATATTCGTATGACCGTTTTTTTGAAACGATGACCACGCTATATAATTCTCTATTTACGCAAAATTAGATAGGGTATGAAAGTGATAATCAATCCGCAATATAATGATATAAAGGACTTTGTCTATTCCATTCCGACGATTTTCACTACGGAGGGGGAGATGCTCTATGACGGGGCGAGAAACAAGCTGAAGGTGTTTCAGGCGGGAGGAAGGGCCATCAATGTCAAGTCCTACCGTGTTCCGATTTTTATCAATAGGATAATTTACACTTTCTTTAGGAAGAGTAAGGCTGAAAGGTCGTATAGGTATGCCCAGCACCTATTGTCTGAAGGGTTTCTTACGCCCTCTCCGGTGGCCTATATCGAGATGAAGGAGGGTGGACTCCTCTCCAAATCCTACTATATCAGCCTGCACACGCCGATGCAGGGTAATCTGCGCATTCTCGACTATGAGAACGAGGAGATGCCTTCCGATGAAAAGTGTGCCATAGCTACGGCCTTCGGAAAATATACGGCGCAGCTGCATAAGAAAGGAATTCTGCATACGGACTATTCTCCGGGAAATATACTCTATGAAGAGGTGGACGGTTCCTACCGTTTTTCTTTGGTGGATATAAATCGGATGAGGTTTGGCACAGTTCCTAAGCTATTGGGATTAAGGAATTTCTCCCGTCTTTGGGGGGATCCGAAGGTGTTTGAATCGATGGGGAAGGCCTATGCCCAGGAGATGGGTTACGACCCCCAGGAGTGTTGCGATGAAATAATCAAATGCAATACGGATTTTTTTGAACGGCGGGAAAAGAAAAGGGCATTCTGGAAAAAGATAAAATTCTGGGCGTGAGGTAGTTCGCATACCTTGTCTGTTCCCAATATCATCGTAAAAGGTGTTGGATTTATGGCATGGGAACCCGCTTTATCTGGACGGTATGCATTTAATATTGAGGGGGAAAGGAAAGATATAGTTGTCAAACGAAAAAGAGACGGAACAAGCTTCCGTCTCTTTTTCGTTTTTTGTTAGCCGACGCATATCTTTCGGCTTCCGTCTTCTTGTTCGGTGATATGAACCTCTACGGCGTCTTCCGGGATGAGTTGGCTCACCTTTTCGGGCCATTCCACAAAACAGAGTTGCCCGCTGTAGAAGTAATCTTCGTAGCCGAAATCGTAGGCCTCTTCTATCTTGTTGATGCGGTAGAAGTCGAAATGGAAGATTTGTTTACCATCTCCCGTATTATATTCATTGACGATAGCGAACGTCGGGCTGTTGATGACATCCGTTACGCCCAAAGCCTCGCACACTGCGCGAATGAAGGTGGTCTTTCCCGCTCCCATTTGGCCATAGAAGACGAACACCTTGCGTTCACCTATCATGCCGATGAATTCTTTCGCAGCTTCTGCTATCTCGTCTAACGACTTGATAATAATCTCTTTCATCTATCTCTTGTATTTGTATTTCCTTCCGTTAATTGATAACAGCAATTTTGGTTACGGCCTTTTCGCTACCGTCGGAGAGTGCCATGAAGACGAGGTAGATGCCTGTCTTGACTCTCTTTCCATTCAGCCGTTTGCCGTCCCATGAGAATATGCCTCCGTTGGAGATTCCTTGATGAACGACATTTCCCTCAATATCAGCAATTTTTACGATGCTGTTTTCCATCAAACCCTTTATGATAATCGGACCGTCATAGTTCTCTTTGACTGGATTAGGATAAGCATAGACATCGTTGTATGAGTCGCTTCCCTCGATGGCATCGCTCATGTAGGAAAAGAGGCCATTGGCAGTAGCGATAAGCACCTCGCCAGTCTTCTCATTTATGGAGATATCTACGATGTAGTTGCTGGTGAGGGGACTGTTATCCTTCGTGAAGTGGTGAATGGTCTCCTGTCCATCTTCCGAAAGCAGGAAGAGACCCGAGGTGGTCGTACCGATCCATTTACGGTTAGCTCCGTCCACGCAGATGGATTCCACTTGTTCGTTGGCAAGAAGATAGTCGGCAAAGAGTGGATTGTCCTCCCTTGTGATCTTGATTCGTTCCACATAGAAGTTCTCCGAGAAGACTTTCTCCGGATTGTTGATGATGAGAGGACCCTTCTCCGTACCGATCCAGATGGCACCGTTCTTGTCCTCCGCGATGCATCGGTAGATAG
Organism: Paludibacteraceae bacterium; assembly: GCA_017961765.1. Taxonomy (GTDB): domain Bacteria; phylum Bacteroidota; class Bacteroidia; order Bacteroidales; family Paludibacteraceae; genus RGIG10190. The sequence continues at coordinate 3,381 of JAGCWQ010000117.1, forward strand.
AGGTACTGATGGCCGTTACGCCCTCCGATTGACTATATTCGTTGAATTGATTGAACCATCTTGCTTGGTCGTCTTGGGTATAAAATGGAGTTTTGTTGTCGTAGCTTACGAATACACCCGCCCCGCTTCGAGGAGAGAGTACCCATTTTAGGCCATGGCTGTCGATAAGGAGGTTGTTTGTCGTTCCTTTGTTGGTGGCTTCCGAGTAGTAGAGCGATTCCCAAGTGCCGTCTGCCTTCTTTACCTTCAACAAGTCTTTGGCCATCATGTTGGTCATCCAGAGGTTGTTCTTTTGGTCGAAAAATAGTCCGTCCACCAAAACCAATTGGTCTCCATCGCCGAATTTCTCCAAAAGACTATTTTGGGCATTGTAAGTGGCCACCACCTTATTGTCATAAAATTCGAACAAGCCTCTCCACGAAGCCACATAGAAGCGGCGAGGGTCGGCAGGGTCAAATTCAGCATCGAGCACATCGAATAGTTCAGGACCAGGCATGACCTCTTGCACATCTTGATTTTGGATGATGGTCCATTTCCCATTTTCATAGACCTGCACCACGCCTGGCGTGTTCATAGATCTATCGAAAGGGCCACCGCTACCAGTTATGATTTTGCCGTGGCGCATTTTGGCAAATGCCACCGAACTTGTATAGGGACCGTCGGGTTTGAATTGGTTAATCATTTCGCCGTCTTCCCATTGGGTCAAAGAACAATCGGCCTCCTCGCAGTGGGCTATCCAATGTTTATGGTCATTGCTTATCATGTCGTTGATACCCAACAAAGCTCTTTGCTCTAGTATTACCCAATCGTTATTGAAAGTGGCGTAGCCTTCTGCCCCGAAGCAAGTCAAGGTCTTCCCAGAGGCATTTATTTTCGTATAATCTCCCGTTTCGATGAGGTTAGTCCAGTTTCCGTTATTGTAACGGCAAGGTTTGCCGTTCCTCAAGATGAGCAAATCATCGTTGAAGTTCACCAATTGGTCGCCGATGGCTCCATCAGGAACTTGTATGGCCTTCCAATTGGCGTAGTCGGCCAAGTTGGTATTGCTGAGGCTTGCCGCATAGATTCCTTCTTTAGCGAGGGCGAAGATGCTGTCTTTCAAGATAGCCGTCGCATAAATGTTGGTATAGGTGCCGTTGGGGCCGATGATGTAGGTGTCAGCAATCTCTTGTTTCCCCATGTTGACGGCTACGATGCCGAATCCGCAGGAGAGGTAGGCGATTTGGTCGCGGAAGGAGATGCTGTTTATCCTCTTGTTGTTGATGGATTTCCTTTTCAAGTCTGGGATGTTCAGGAACGATCCGTTTTTCAGCAGGTCGATGTTGCAATCGGCATAGACGATAAGGAGCGTATTGAGGCTCTTGTTGAATTGGATGTCTGTGATGTCGTTGTCGGACATGCCCTGTATTTTGGTGTAGGTTTTCAGGCTTTCATACTCCTTGTCAAGTGCGAATAGATTGCCGTTGCTGATTGCATATACGCATTCGCTACCTTCGGCGAGTTTGTCCACCTGGCTATAGGAGAAGTAGGTCTGCCAAGTCCCTACGGCTTGAGAGAAAGCCGATGTACAATAGGACAGTGTGGCAAATAGAAGGATGTAAATTCGTCTTTTCATACTATTGACGGATTATAGTTTCTTTTGAGAATAATCTTTTAGGAAGGCGTAGAGCTTTTCTACTGCGCGGCCTCGGTGGCTGATGGCGTTTTTCTCCTCCATGGATAGTTCGGCGAAGGAGCGGTCGTAGCCGTCGGGCTGGAAGATAGGGTCGTAGCCGAATCCCTTTTCACCATGTTTCTCCGTGAGGATTTGTCCGTTGACGATGCCTTCGAACAAATGTTCCTTACCATCGATGATGAGGGAGATGACGGTGCGGAAACGGGCTTTCCGGTTGCTGGCTCCCTTTAGTTTTTGGAGCAGTTTCTCCATGTTGGCTTCCGGGTCTTTGGCCTCGCCCGCATATCGTGCGGAATAGACTCCTGGTTCGCCTCCGAGTGCTTCCACCTCAAGGCCGGTATCGTCGGAGAAGCAGTTGCATCCATATTTATCAAAGAGATAGTGCGATTTTTGGCTGGCGTTTCCCTCCAAAGTGTCATGGTCTTCGGGGATGTCGTCAGTGCAACCATATTCGGATAATGTGTGGATTTTGCAAAGTCCTTGCAGTTTGCTTTGGACCTCCTCCACTTTATGTTGGTTGTTTGTTGAGAAAACTAATTCGTTCATACTAACCTAAATTAAATGCAACCTAAGATTTGGCGAAGTGGCACAAACCTAAAGTCTGAAGACAAAAATAATAAAATTGTATTGAAAATTAAGTAATGGACAAAACAAGTTTTCCCAAGCTGAAGCATGGGCTAATAGTTGTGACGCCTCTCCGAGGCGGGGAGGACGAAGAGGGAGGAATCTTCAGAATCCCCAAGCTAAAGCATGGGGCTAGTAGTTGTATCGCCTCTCCGAGGCGGGACGTAGGACGACGTTGGGACCTGCCGTGTCGAAGACACGACACATAGTTAGCCCCGCCTTTTAAGGTGGGGACGCAAATCAATTGAAGCATAGGGCTAGAGGCGGGACGTAGGACGACGTTGGGACCTGCCGTGTCGAAGACACGACACATAGTTAGCCCCGCCTTTTCAAGGTGGGGGAGGAGGATGATGTTGATAACGAAACAGGCGCAAGAAAATAAGGATTTCCCTGCGCCTGAGTTTTATTTTTGGATGCGGTTTATTAGAACGCTTTCCTGATTTTCTCTGCGATGGCTTCCATCTCGGTAGGCTCGAGTTTTAGTTTGCCCTTGGCGAAGTTCAGATCGCCTTCGCTCTCCATTGGAACCAAGTGGATGTGGGTGTGAGGCACTTCCATTCCCATGACGGCAACACCGATCCTCTTGCATGGGATAACCTTTTGGATGGCGATGGCCACCTTCTTGGCGAAGAGGGTCAATCCAGCCAATGTCTGGTCGTCGAGGTTGAAGATATAGTCGTCCTCAACCTTAGGGATGACAAGAGTATGCCCTTTTTTTACAGGGTTGATATCTAGGAAGGCGAAGTAGTTTTCATCCTCTGCGATTTTGTAGCAAGGGATTTCGCCGTTGATGATTCTTGTGAAAATTGTAGCCATGGTGTCTGTAATTAGTCTGTTAGAAAGAGATTTTGACAATCTCGAAAGGAATCTTTCCAGCAGGGACGGTAACTTCCACGATGTCGCCCACCTTTCTGCCCATGAGGGCTTTAGCGATAGGGGTGGTGACGGAGAGTTTGCCCTCCTTCAAGTTTGCTTCATGCTCTGAAACAAGAGTGTAGGTCATTGATTGACCGTTCTTTGTATTCTTTATTTCTACTTTATTCAGAATTTGGACAGAGTCGGTGCTGAGTTTAGAACTATCGATGATTCTAGCGGAGGCGATTTTCTCTTTTAGCAAAGAAATCTTCATTTCAAGGAGACCTTGCGCCTCTTTGGCAGCATCGTACTCGGCATTTTCGGACAAGTCGCCCTTGTCTCTTGCCTCAGCGATTTGCTTAGAGATGTTAGGACGTTCAACCGTCTCCAAATGCTTTAGTTCTTCAACCATTTTGTTTAAACCCTCTTCGGTCACATAGGATACAGCCATGATGTTTCTTTTTTAATTTAGTTATAAAATCTATTCATAATCTTTTTGCTCGTTCGTGTGGCATAGTCAAGGACAATCGGATGGTTGCCCTTGCGTTTCTTTTTTGCCGATTCAAGATTGAGCAAACAATCAATAAGAGGAGCAGGTAGGGACGTCTCCCTTACCTCATGCATTCTGCATATTAGATTGTTGATGTTGGATTTGCCATATAGCAAAAAGAATTCCAACCCTTTTAAGGTCGGAACTCTCTTTTCCCATAATGTCCATCACAAAGGTAAACCAACTTTTTTATTTTTCCAAATGAAAAGCAATGGTTTTACTCCACAATGATAATCTCCTTATTTTCAGAAGATAGTTCGTTTAATTTGTCTGTTGCCTTTGGGGCATCATCCGTCATGATTAGTTTAGTTATAAAATCTATTCATAATCTTTTTGCTCGTTCGTGTGGCATAGTCAAGGACAATCGGATAGTTGCCTTTGCATTTCTTTTTGCCGATTCAAGATTTATAAGAGAAGCCAATTGGGGATGTCTTCCTTTTGGCGGTCTGTGCTGCACACTGACAATCGATCCCATGCTGGTCGCACCAGTCAGGGTTACCATAAATTTGGGCATAGCACATTACATTTTTTTTAATTTCACCTGATACTTCTGAGGCTTGACTCCATATTTCTCTATTCTTCTTCTATATTTCTCTTCTTTATTTTTTTCAATGTTGAATCCTGTCACCTTCATTTCATGATCCACTGGATAGGGGGTCTGATAATAGCCTTCCAACCCATCTTCCGTGACGTGATAGCAAAACAAATCCATGCCAAAATCCTTATAGTCATAATGCGGAAAATAATCCTTTTCTCCTGGCTTCTCGTTGGCATATACTCTCTCTATGTGTTTAATCCAAAATCGGCCATCATACCAATATGAATCACAATAACGGATGTTCGTTTTTTCTCTTTCGTCAATAATAATGCTCAGCTGTTCAGGATACTCAAGCAAAGACCATTCTCCGTCTCTTTTCCCAAATTTTCCTGAGTTCCTAAAAAATATTTCATCCTTCCCTCCAAACGGATACCTTCGCAGATAATAGACAGGTTCTTCTCCTATCATTCCCTCATAAAGAAGCGGGGGAAGGTCGGTGTGGTATTTATCCAACTCCTCGCCTGTGACAAGCGCCGCACGTCCGTAATCGTTCAGTAACGGCTCAATATCAGAGATGTTTATTTTCAGATACTTATACTGTTCAAAACGCGAACTAAGGCTTATTAGAACCCCAATTTCAGTCTGGTTAAACTCAAAACTAGAACAATCAACAAGGTCATCTTCATCAATCAATTCGTATCCTAATAGCTTGCTTTGAAACTTATAATAGTTTTCTTCACTGAAAAAATCCTCCAAATGATACAAATCTCCCGTCTTTGGATTAAAATTGTAGTATCTATATCCCGATCTCGTTGTTCCATATTCGATTCTAATTCTAAGATTGCGCGAAAAGCTGTTATCAGAAAATCTTATCGACGGCATATCCTCCTCGTATGACCATCTCTCAAAATGATCGATACCATCCACACAAGATCCATCGGGTCCATTGAAAACCACCCCAAAATTTCTCATTTGAAGCATTGCATTCACCTTTCGCTCCACCTCCTTGTCCTCCATTTGTACATATGGAAACTTATAATCACGCCCATACTGAAGACAGCATCTCTCAATTGTAATGATTTTATAACCATTCAAAGGCTCGAACGGAACCTCCGTCGTATTTTCCTTCATTTCATGCGCCACTTCTTTCAGGATATACTTCAATCCATTATAAATCTTGGAGCAACTTGAAAAAAAAGGTATAATTGCCATGATTAAAATTATTGTTCTTATCTTGCTCATATTCTATTATAGGTTACATATTGTTCCGACTGAATTTTTGTTGATTGTTCAAAGCCATAACATCTATAATACAAATATATGAACAGATTCCAAATCATCAAATCTGTCAGTCGGTTATTTATTCCAGGCATGGGTTTGCACCCATGCCTGTGGGGGACTTCTATAAATTAAAGTTTTGATAATTAATATATTATGCGTATATTTATAGTGTAAAATCAACAAAATATGCAGAAATATCATCAAAACACCCCAAAATC
>JAGCWQ010000017.1 GCA_017961765.1 Paludibacteraceae bacterium
CATTCGCCTCCGACTTGAGCGTCAAAGCCAAATGCAGACGGTTTCGCTCACCACCCGACAAGACGCCGCACTTCTTCTCTTGGTCGGCTCCCGCGAAATTGAAACGGGAGAGATAGGCACGGGCATTCACTTCACGTCCACCCATCCGAATGAACTCAGCCCCTTGCGAAACGACTTGGCAAACCGTCTTCTCTGGATCGATATCCTTATGGTTTTGGTCCACATAGCCCACACGAACCGTCTCACCCACTTCAAACGTACCCTTATCGACGCTCTCCAAGCCCATGATCATACGGAAGAGCGTTGTCTTTCCAGCACCGTTTGGACCGATGACACCCACGATGCCGTTAGGAGGCAAGACAAAATTCATATCCTCGAAAAGCACCCTGTCTCCGAACGATTTGGAGACACCGATAGCCTCAATCACCTTATTACCCAAACGAGGACCGTTCGGAATGGACAACTCCAACTTCTCCTCACGAGCCTTCTGATCTTCATTCATCAACTGGTCGTAGGCATTCAAACGAGCCTTACCCTTCGCCTGTCGAGCTTTCGGTGCCATGCGCACCCACTCCAACTCACGTTCGAGGGTTTTACGACGCTTGCTTGCCTGCTTCTCCTCCTGTTCCATTCGCTTGGTCTTCTGCTCCAACCAAGAGGTGTAATTACCCTTCCAAGGAATACCCTCACCACGGTCCAATTCCAGGATCCAGCCAGCTACCTTATCCAAGAAATAGCGGTCGTGCGTGATGGCAATGACCGTTCCCTGGTACTGCTGTAGATGTTGCTCCAACCAGTCAATCGATTCCGCATCCAAGTGGTTGGTAGGCTCGTCCAACAAAAGGATATCAGGCTGTTGAAGCAAAAGGCGGCACAATGCGACACGACGACGTTCACCACCCGACAAATGTTTCACCAAGGCATCCTCAGGAGGACAACGCAAAGCATCCATCGCACGCTCCAACTTGTTGTCCAAGTTCCACGCATCCGCATGGTCAAGCAACTCCTGCAACTCACCTTGACGAGCAATCAGTTGGTCAAAATCAGCGTCCGGATCTGCAAATTTTTCATTGATGGCATCAAACTCTTTCAGCAAGGCCACCACATCGGCAACACCTTCCTGAACCACCTCCTTGACCGTCTTCTCATCGTCCAATTTAGGCTCTTGCTCCAGATAACCAACAGAATAACCCGGAGAGAAGACCACCTCACCCTGATAGGATTTATCCAATCCCGCAATGATCTTCAGCAAAGTGGACTTACCCGAACCATTCAAACCAATGATACCTATCTTGGCTCCATAAAAGAAGGAGAGGTAAATATTATTTAAAACTTTTTTCTGTGGATTGAAAGCCTTGCTCACACCCACCATGGAAAAAATCACTTTCTTGTCGTCAGCCAATATTCAATTTCTTATTAATTATTTCCCGCCATCCGGGCCAATCTCAACTTCTCACTCGCCCTTGTCCGATTCGTCATCCTCCACATTCGGGAGCATGTCGCCTTCCAACAATTGTTGCTTACGGATTCTACTCAAAGTCTCCTGCGAAATATCCAGATAAGAGGCTATATACTTCAACGGAGCCCGCTTAATCAAGTCTGGGTCTTTTTGAGACAAAGCCACATAGCGGTCCTGAGCCTTCAATCCACGAAGCAGATAGACCCGCATATCACGCAAGACATTGTATGCCTCAAACATCTTAAACATACAGAGGACAAAATCATGATACAAGTAGCAAAACTTCATCATATCCTCATAATGCACCGCATACAACTGGACCGGTTCCAATGCCTCGATGGTCTCCAAACTAGGGGTACGCATATAAAAGCTGTGGACTGCCGTGACGAATATCTGCTCATGCGTCAACAAGGAGGTGACCTCCACATCGCCCACAGAATAGTATGCCCGCATCAACCCTTTGTTCAAGAAATAAGTATAGTTGCAGACGGAGCCCCTCTCCACCAACACGCTTTTTTTAGGCAACTCCATCTCATGCACATAAGGGGCCATTTGGTCAGACAAATGGTAAATGGGATGGAATTGACTCATATAATTTACAAAATCACAATACATACTGTTGCTTCCTTAATTTAAAATAGCGATTAAAGTTCTTTCAGGAAATCGGACTTAAAATGCCGCATTCCCTCTGACGCACCTTCCCGATAGACTTTCAGATTCAAGCCCGACGGAACGGAGACCGGCTTAGGGTCTATCAGATAAACTGGTGTGTTTGGTGAGACATAGGCAACCAATCCCGCTGCAGGATAGACATTGAGGGAGGTACCCACGATCAGGAAAGCATCTGCCTTTTCCACCAATTTGATGGCAGGTTCGATATTAGGCACAGCCTCGCCAAACCAAACAATATGAGGACGCAATTGCGCTCCGTCAGAGGCCTTGTCTCCAATATGGATCTCACAATTATCCGGACTCAGTTCCGTGATTAGTTGCTCATTCTTAACAGACCGCACCTTCATCACCTCCCCATGGAGATGCAAGACCGACGTACTGCCAGCCTTCTCATGAAGGTTGTCTATGTTTTGCGTAATGATCTTAACCTCACAATATTGTTCCAATTCAGCCAAACCCTTATGTCCGTAGTTCGGCTCACACTTAAGGACCTCTTTTCGCCTTTGATTGTAGAAATCAAGCACCATCTCCGGATTGCGCATAAAGCCCTCCGGCGTAGCCACGTCTTCCACACGATAGTGCTCCCACAACCCATCCGAATCACGGAAAGTACTGATGCCACTTTCTGCACTAATGCCGGCACCCGTCAACACAACTAATTTTTTCATGCTGTTCTGATTAAAGGTGAATAAACACCACTAAAACACACCAAAGATTAACGGACAGACAAAGAAGCAAGGAAAATGAAGTCACGATTTTCCTTCTCTCTTCCCCTCGAAGGAGGATAATCTTCCATCAATGAGCAAACAGAGAAAGGCTCCGAAAACAGAAACAAAAAGTTCAAACAGCAAGCATCGCCCAGAGGACAATGCTTGCCCTATAAAAATCCCCAAAGGATCAAATCAATGCATCTATTTTCGAAGCGATTGCGTTCTTAGGAAGAGCTCCAACCGCTTTTTCAGCCAACTCACCCTTCTTGATGAAAAGCAAAGTTGGCACATTGCGGATACCGAACTTTTTACAAATATCAGGATTCGCATCCACATCGACCTTGCCAATAGCCACTTTTCCAGCATATTGACGAGACAAATCCTCTATCACAGGAGAGAGGGCACGACATGGTCCACACCATTCTGCCCAAAGGTCGATAACCAACACGTCGTTATCCTTCGACAATTCCTCAAAATTTGAGTCTGTTACTACTAAAGCCATATCACCTATCGTTAAAATTTATTTTTCACCGAGTCCTCGTCTTATCCCCTAGTATCGCAAGTTACCAACCTCGAATTCCAAAGGATACAACCACCCGATCGCTATCTCTAGAATGGAGCGTCCATCGACCAAAGTCAATATAACGCAACCATAAAAAAATGAAACCCTCTTCTTCGAAAAAAGAGTTTTTTCAAAAATAAGATTTTTTTCCTTCAAATGGAAGAGAACCCTCAGTTTATTTTAAAAGTAAGTGTTTCATCCTCCATTTTTTCCTGCAAATAATGGATAACTGCCGCCGTAATATTCATTTTAACCGTACGGGAAAACAAATCGACAAGCATTCCTGTTTCCTGTTCCCTCACCTTGATGTAAAGGTTCACACTACCTGGATTGTCCTTCACGATAGGTACGAAATCGGAGACAAAATTGGCATCCACCTTCTCCTCCGGAATCTCGATCGTAATCTTCTCCACCAATCGATCCTTCACCTCAGGCAGAAGGGAGATGGTGCCGAACTTAAATTCGAACTCGTTCTGATTATACTTCTTAGGTTGGTACGAACCCGTGAAATAGACAAAGAAACCGTTTTGCAGATATTGTCCGTAAGTCACATAATCGTTTCCGAAAAGCGGGAACTCATATGCACCGGAGAAATCCTCTATCGTTATGATTGCATACGGATTTCCCTTCTTCGTCGTACCGTTCCTACAGCCCGTCACCATTCCGCCTGCTGATATGTTTCTTCCTTTCAACTCTTCAGGCTTACCGAAATCGCTCATGTGCGTATTGCAGACATAATTCAAGACAATGCCGAACTCATCCAGAGGATGGGCAGAGAGATAGATTCCCACCAATTCCCGTTCCCGGTTGAGGCGTTCCAAAGCCGACCACTCTTCCGCCTTAGGAATTTCTGGTTTCTTAATCTCTATCGTCTCCTCCAAGTCGCCCCAAAGCGAATTGGCAGCCGAAGCCTTGTCTGACTGCACTATGTTTCCATAACGAACCAACACCTCGGAGAACTGTTCTCCCTTGGTATTGCTTGCCATAAACTGTTCGCGCGTAACATCCTTCAAGGAATCAAAAGCGCCAGCCAAAGCCAAACTCTCTATCGTCTTACGGTTGCACGCCGAAAGATTAACCCGCTCGACAAAATCAAAGACACTCTTGAAATTTCCATGTTTTGTACGTTCATCAAGGATAGCCATCACAGCACCCTCTCCCACACCTTTGACACCAGCCAAACCAAAACGGATATTGCCCTCCTTATTGGATGTGAAGTTCAATTCACTCTCGTTCACATCAGGAGACAAAACCTTGATACCCATCCGCTTACACTCATCCATAAACTTCGTGATATCCGTAATGTTATCCTTGCTTCGTGTCAAGTTGGCCGCCATGTAATCCGCAGGGTAATGGGCCTTCAAATAGGCCGTCTGATAAGCCACCCACGAATAGCACGTCGCATGGGACTTGTTGAAGGCATAGGAGGCGAACTTCTCCCAATCGGCCCATATCTTCTCAAGCACTTTCGGATCATAACCATTTTTCTCGCCTCCCGAAATGAACTTAGGCTTCAGCTTATCCAAGACGGCTTTCAATTTCTTACCCATGGCCTTACGAAGCGTATCCGACTCACCACGAGTAAAATTAGCCAACAGACGACTCAACAACATCACCTGCTCCTGATAGACCGTAACCCCATAGGTATCCTTCAAATACTTCTCCATGATCGGGATGTCGTACTCAATAGGCTTACGACCCAACTTACGATCGATAAACGTAGGGATGTAATCCATCGGACCCGGACGATACAAGGCGTTCATCGCAATCAAATCCTCGAAAACGGAAGGATGAAGTTCACGCAAGTACTTCTGCATTCCGGGCGACTCGAACTGGAAAGTTCCGATTGTCGCACCATCCGAATAGAGTTTATATGTCAATTCGTCATCAATAGGAATCTCGTCGATATTGACTTTCTCCCCATGCGAACGTTCTATATTTTTCAAAGCTTCCTTTATGATACTCAATGTTTTAAGTCCAAGGAAGTCCATCTTAATCAAACCAACAGATTCTATCACGTGCCCATCATATTGGGTCACCATCACATCTTGGTTCGAATCCTTATCCAACACAGTCGAAATCGGAGCAAAATTGGTCAAATCGTCCGCACCGATAATCACACCACAAGCATGAATACCGATTTGGCGTATCGTATCCTCCAATTCCGAAGCATAACGCAGCATAGTGGAGACATTTTCGTCCGTGCCCTCCAAGGCCGATTTCAACTCGTCCACATATTTCAAGCAGTTCCGAAGATTTACCTTAGGCACCTTTCCCTTCTCGTCTTTCAAATCATCGCTGAACTTATCAGGAACCAACGATTTCAGATAGTTGACCGTCGGCAATGGAACATCCTGTACACGTCCCACATCGGCGATAGAAGACTTCGTCGCCATCGTTCCATAGGTGATGATATGCGCCACTTTCTCCTTACCATACTTCTGCGTCACCCAATCCAACACCTTACCACGGCCATCATCATCAAAGTCCACATCAATATCGGGCAAGGAGATACGGTCTGGATTCAAGAAACGCTCAAAAAGCAAATCATATTTCAAAGGATCCACATCCGTGATTTTCAAACAGTAAGCCACCACAGAACCGGCAGCAGAACCACGACCTGGCCCGACAGAAACGCCCAATTCCTCACGTGCCGCACGAATATAGTCCATCACAATCAAGAAGTAACCAGGGAAACCCATCGTCTTCATGACATGGAGTTCAAAAAGGATACGGTCGTGCTGTTCCTCCGTCAGTTGTTCTCCGTAACGACGGGTTGCACCCTCCCATGTCAACTTGGCCAAATAGTCGGCCTCCAACTTGATTCGGTACAATTTCTCGTATCCCCCCAACTTCTTGATCTTAGCCTCGGCCTCCTCTTGAGACAAGACAACATTACCTTTCTCATCCTGCGTAAACTCGTCAAAGAGTTCTTTCTCCGTGATACGCTGGCGATACTCCTCCTCCGTACCAAAAGAGGTAGGGATCTCGAACTTAGGCATGATCGGACCCGACTCGATGGAATAGACCTCCACCTTGTCTGCGATTTCCATCGTATTGGACAATGCTTCGGGAATATCAGAAAAGATGGCTTCCATCTCCTCCGGGGTTTTCAGCCACTCCTGCTTCGTATAGTGCATACGAGGTTCCTCGTTCAATTTCTTACCCGTACTCAAACAAATGAGACGGTCATGGGCTTCTCCATGCTCCTCCTCTACGAAATGGGCATCGTTCGTGGCAATCATCTTCACGCCTGTCTCCTGAGCCAAACGAATCTTCATAGGATTGATAGACTCTTGGCGAGCATAGACCTCCTTGTCACCACCTGGCTTATCCGTCTTGTGACGCATGATTTCCAAATAATAATCGTCGCCGAAAATGCCCTTGAACCACTCGACAGACTTCTTCGCACCTTCATAATCGCCAGCAATCAGCAATTGGTCAATTTCACCTCCCAAGCAAGCCGAAGAAACGATAAGCCCTTCGTGATACTTCTGCAAAATCTCCTTATCGATACGAGGACGACCATAGTTTCCATCCACCCAAGCGATAGAGACCAGCTTACAGAGGTTTTGATAACCCTTCTTGTTTTTGGCCAAAAGGATCAAGTGCCAACCACTTCTATCGACAATAAACTCACGCCCCGTTTCTGGATTGATAGCCTTCACGTTCTTATCCTGATCCCTCAACGTACGACGGGCACAATAGGCCTCCACACCGATAATAGGCTTGAATATCTGCTTCTTGAGTTTCTCTATTTCAGCCTCCGCTTCCGCCTTTTGCTCTGGAGTCGATTCCTCGCTGGCAATAATAGCTTCCTGCTCCTTGATTTTATCCTTTATCTTACCATTTTCCTTTTTTGCGACATCCGTAAATTCCTTAATACCAAACATGTTACCGTGATCAGTCAAAGCCATAGCGAACATACCGCTTTTCTTTGCTTTCGAAATCAAATCCGGCACCTTTGACATTCCATCCAAGATGGAATAGTGGGAATGGACGTGTAAATGGGTGAATTGAGTCATATTACATATTTTTAGCAAGTCTTACGTTTTCAAAGGGTTGCACATTTCCAATCAATGGACAACAAATTAAATTTCAGCCCCATACAATGTTATTATCAGGAAAAACAAAACATGCTCCTTTGAAAATTTCCGACCTTAATTTCACAAAAGCAAAGGGTTGAGACCCGCTTTTATCTTAGCACAAAAATAGAGAATTAAGATGGATTTTTGAAACCCTCAACAAAAGATTTATGGACAATTCCTATTCCGCACAAAACAAGGCAGTTCTCCACGGAAGTCAATCATCCAACACAAAAAAAGATGGACAGCGATTTTGCAATTGCCGTCCACCCCCTAAAATATCTAAGAAATCAATTCTTCTTTGCTTCTTTAGCCCAAGAATCCTTCAATGCCACCGTACGATTAAAAATCAAATGAGAAGGAGTTGAATCAGAATCAACATTAAAATAGCCGATACGTTGGAATTGGAAGTGATCCAACGGTTTGACATCTCCTAAGAATTTCTCGACATAGCACTGCTTTATGTTCAAAGAATCAGGATTAATCATCTCCTTCATCGCCTCCAATGCGTCACATCCCTTGGCTTCTCGGATGGCAGCCATCTCGTCACGAGGGTTCTCCACCTTCCAAAGACGGTCATAGAGACGCACCTCCGCTTGTAGGCAATGGTTGCAACTTACCCAATGGATAGTACCCTTCACCTTACGGTCACTTCCAGGCAAGCCACTTCTCGTATCTGGGTCATACTCTGCGTAAACCTCCACCACATTTCCTTCCGCATCCTTCTTGCAACCCGTACATTTAACGATGTAGGCATTCTTCAGACGAACCTCATTGCCAGGGGTCATACGGAAATATTTCTTCGGAGCATCCTCCATAAAATCATCACGTTCAATCCAAAGTTCTTTGCTGAACTCAATTGTATGAGAACCAGCCGCTTCATCCTCTGGATTATTGATAGCCACCATCTCCTCAACTTGACCTTCTGGATAGTTCGTAATCACCAACTTCACAGGATCCAAAACGGCAGAGACACGCGTCGCATGGGCGTTCAAATCTTCACGAACGGCACTCTCCAACAAGGCGAAATCGTTCAGCGCATCGTAAGTCGTATAACCAATCTTATCTATGAAATTACGGATTGACTCAGGCGTATAACCACGACGGCGGAAACCACACAAGGTAGGCATACGAGGGTCATCCCAACCATTCACCAAATGCTCCTTCACCAATATCAGCAAGTTACGCTTACTCATCAAAGTATAATTGAGGTTGAGCTTGTTGAACTCATACTGACGAGGGCGGTTGTCATCCAAATCCTTCTCATCCTTTACCCAATCCACGAACAAATCATAAAGCGGACGGTGAGGGACGAACTCCAACGTACAGATGGAATGGGTAACCCCCTCGAAAAAGTCGCTCTGTCCATGAGCAAAGTCATACATCGGATAGGCTTGCCACTTCGTACCCGTTCTATGATGAGGAGTCTTCACGACACGATAGATAATCGGGTCACGGAAATGCATGTTCGGGCTTTCCATATCGATTTTGGCACGGAGCACCATCTTTCCTTCCTCCACTTCACCCCTATTCATCTTTTCGAAAAGAGCCAAGCTCTCTTCTGCAGGACGGTTACGGAAAGGACTTTCCACTCCGGGTTGAGTCGGTGTACCTTTCTGAGCCGCAATCTCCTCGGATGATTGCTCGTCAATATAAGCCTTCCCTTCCTTTATCAATTTAACAGCGAAGTTCCAAAGTTGCTGGAAATAGTCTGATGCGTAATACTCATGTCCCCACTCGAAACCGAGCCATTTGATATCTTCCTTGATGGCCTCCACGTATTCCAAATCCTCCTTGGTCGGATTCGTGTCATCAAAACGAAGGTTACAAACGCCACCATATTTCTTTGCTATGCCAAAGTCCATGCAGATAGCCTTTGCATGACCGATATGAAGATAGCCGTTCGGTTCTGGCGGG
>JAGCWQ010000118.1 GCA_017961765.1 Paludibacteraceae bacterium
ATGTTCACGTCTTCGCCGACGTTGGGGACGTATAACAACTCCTCTTCTCTTTTTGGGATAAAGAGAACGTCCGTCCCCACTTCCTGAAAAAATACGTTCATGGCTTATTCCTCTCCTTCTTCCTCCCACACTATTGTGGGCGGTTCGTAGCCTTTAAGTACGATGAACTTTGAGGCAGATTGAAGGTATCCCTCCTTCTTCCAATACCATGTTTTGAAGACGGCCTTGTACATCACCTTCACCGATTTAGGCATGTACTCCACTCCTGTAACCAACGCAACCAACTGCTCGGCATTTCTTGTGGACGTGGACACCGCGATGGCGATGTAGTCGCCTTCTTTCACCGGGACGCCAATGGCGTCGTACATTTGTCTCTGTTCCATTTATTTTTCGTTTAAGATTTTTGTCATGTCTTTTTTGAACTCCTCGACCAGCTCCCTGGCTCCCGATGCCGTTACAGGCATGCCTCCTTCGTCGCTGGTGAACCTGTCGTACAGCCACTCCGCTGCGGCATTAATGAACTCCTCCTTGGAGTCCGACAACTCCACCCATTCGAACTCGTTTTCGTAGAGTCGTAGCGTGTCGTTGCGTCCGAGCCCCATGGACTCCCTGGTTTTGTCCGGCAGGTCTCCTGCCACCAAGAGGAAGCCCCCTGCGATGAGGCTTGGCTGCTTCACGGACCAGGTCTTCCCCTTGGGGCCGAGCGTCCAGTTGTTCCGGTAGGTCTTGGACAGGTAGAGCCCCGTAGGGTTGTGGATGAGGTTGTATGCTTTCGTGTTCACTATTTTTTTTTAAAAATCATTTTGTTAGTCTATCTATTTGTGTTAGAATTTTTTCTAATCTTTTTTCTTCAGCTTTCAAGGCTTCGGTTCTGATGCGTTCGTCGTACTCTTCAGGGCTCTCCCACCTTGTTGTATCTCCGCTCCTATCTTCTTCTATCACTCCAAATATGGCATCTTCAATACCGTACCAATGCCCGTCTTCGTATTTGGAACGACCGGGTTTGTACAAACCTGTAATGTTTCTCTTTTTGATGATTCTTGGCTTCGTAGGGTCGAAATAGCTCCTGAACTCCATCACTTCGTCTGCGATTTCCAGTCTTATTGCGATACTTGCCGGATATGAAGAGTCGTATATCTTCTTCTGAAGGATTTCCGCTTTCTGGGCTTTCAGTTCCTCGGCGTCGTTCCCTACAATGATACGGTCCGTATAGCTAAAACCGCCTTTCATCTCCCTATGCCCATCAAGATATAGGTTATAGCCCTCGAAATCGAACTCCTTTACACCGCTCAATTCGTCTACCGAAGAATAGTATATTTTCTTCTTTGGGTCGATGCGGCATATTTCGTCCGCACAGCGCTCTTTTTTGCCCTGTCCCGTTGCTGAACCTCGTAAGGCGAAATACACGACTGTCAATACGGACAGGACACTGACTGCAATCCACATCTTAGCTCCATTTTAATCTTGTCAGACAAAACCTCACCGCTGCACTCTCGGCCTTCTCATACGTCATGAACTCCCCGAACCCGAGCCCATCCTCAAGGTAGCCGTTCTCGATGAGGAAGTCGTCCATCCCCGCTCCGGACGAATATCCTGTGTGGTAGATGCCGTGTTCTTTCTGCATGTCCCTCTCCGGACGGAAGTCCTCCACGAGAAAGTTGTATGGAATCTTGCATATTTCAGGATGGCAAGGCCATGGGGTACCTATTGTGATGACTATGCCCTTCATACGGAGCCATTTCCTTGCCTCGGCCAACGAGGGGGCGGAGCAGAGGTCTTCGTGACGGTTGGGGTTCCTGTCCTCGAAATTGAAGTACACCCTGGTGTTGGTTTCTTTTGTCATCAGGTCGTACACCTGGCGGCAGTCCCAGTCGTACCCTTTCTCCTTGAGGATGACCGCGATGTCACGAGGAACGAAGTCCTCCATGATTTTTGTTTCTTCCATTTTTTTAGTATTCTGACAAAATTAATTCTGGATTATCTATCTTATTGCCGACCACTTTCTTGTGGAATTCGTCGACCCAGCTCTGCCTCAAGCTTCCTCCGTTATTCCACGGCGACAGGGGAAGCAGCACGGCCTCGAACTTGGCTTCGGATTCGTCGTAGCGGACGAGGTGCCGGATTCCTTCTCTGCTCTCGATGATGTCGCCGTCAAATATCGTCCTCTTGTCCTTCGAAACATCGGTGACGCCGGTAGCCTGACCGATGGAGCCGGGTTCGCATGGCGTTATAGCGTCCATGAGGGGGTTCTCCTCGTCGTATATGACGTCGAGCTCCTGGATGATGTATGGAACGCCATGGAATGAGCCGATGTAGTACCCCTTGACCCATTCCTTGCTGTCCTGGACGCCGACGATTTTCTTTTTGCCTCTGCAAATGTACCTGTTCATTTTTTTTGTTTTTTTCAGTACCAGACTAAATCGGACTCGTTGTCGTAGCATTCTTTCAAAAGTGCGACAAACTGTGTCCATGAAAACGGATTGTCCCAGCCAGCGTATCCCACACACCAGTCGTCTTCCGCGTCTTTGATTCCGTCGTATATCACCTTGCAGGCTCCATATCGGATTGCGCCTTTGGTGTCCGGCTGGAGGCAGAAGTCCACCACCTTGTAATGGACTTTCTTTTCCTTGATACATCTACGAATAATGCCGTTGATGCGGTTCTCGAAGGC
>JAGCWQ010000119.1 GCA_017961765.1 Paludibacteraceae bacterium
TTGATGGGCTCTTGTTTTGTGGAAAATATCGGACGACAATTACAAGAGTTTAAGTTTCGTGCGGAGGTCAATCCGTTTGGGGTGTTGTTCAATCCTGAGTCGATTCGTCTGGCTCTCCTGCGCATGATGGAAGATCGAGAATTTGACTCTTCAGATCTCTTTGAGCAGGATGGGGTGTGGAATAGCTTCTCTCTCCATAGTAGTTTCGCCTCTTTGTCAGCATCGGATTTTCTGGAAAAGGCCAATAGCGCCTTGCGTAGGGCCTCCTCCTCGTTGGCAAAGGCTGATGTGTTGTTCGTTACTTGGGGCACGGCATGGGTCTATCGTCTGAACGGTGAAGTGGTGGCCAATTGCCATAAGCAACCCTCTTCGTTGTTCTCTCGAGAACAACTTTCGGTGGAGTCGAGTTTTGCCTCCTATTCGGATTTGCTCTCTAAACTTTGTGAGAGAAATGAACGTTTGAAAATGGTTTTGACGGTGAGCCCGATAAGGCATTGGAAGGATGGCGCCCATGGCAATCAGTTGAGCAAATCGGTCTTGCTGTTGGCTGCGGATGTGTTGGTTCGTCGTTTCCCTGATAAGGTTTTCTATTTTCCTTCCTACGAGATTATGATGGATGATTTGCGCGACTATCGCTTTTATGCTTCCGATTTGCTCCATCCAGGCGAGCAGGCGATACAATATCTGTGGGAGCGTTTTTCGGAATGCTTTTTTTCGGAGAAGGCGCATGGCTTGATGGGGGAGGTGGAACGGGTGGTTCGGGCGGCTTCCCATCGTCCGTTTAATCCAAACTCATTGCCTCATAGAAAGTTCATGGAGCAGACCTTGGCGAAGGTGGCTTTGCTGGAGAGTGAATATCCTTTCTTGGATCTTAGTGCGGAACGTAAGGCCTTGTCCGGTGATTGATAGAAAGAAAAATGGTTCCAAGCTCGGATAATCCAAGGATGGAACCATAGTATGTGAAGCAGTCGGAAAAAATCTTATTTCTTTTTCTTCTTGCTGGTTGTTTTTTGCGCTGGAATATCTTTGTATTCCATGAGGGTCATCTCGTTGTCTTTGATGTCGATAGCTCCTTTGGAGAGTTCTCTGAGATCGTCGAATATTTTCTTGTCGTTTACTCCGTCTTTGTTGAAGATGGAGTAGCATTTCTTCATGTGATTGGCTATCAAATAGACGAGCTGTTTCCGTTCCTCCTCATCCTCGATGGTTGTCGCCTTCTCAATGAGTTGAGGGATAGTTTTCCCGTAGTGCATATATTTGATATGGGATGCGGAATGAATGAGATTTTCCGGACGTTCGAAGAGCGTCTCTTTCTTGATGACTTCGTATGGATAGTCAATGTCCAATTTGAAGTCGGACATGATAGCCAAGTGGTCCCAAAGAATATGCTTGAAATCGTTGATGTCTCTTAAATCGGGGAACAGATTGCCCATCGTGTTGATGATGGCGTTTGCGCAACAAGTCCGCTCTTCTCTGTCTTCGATGGTCATACAATGGTTTACCATGTTTTGTATGTTTCTTCCATATTCAGGAAGTTTAAGACGCTTCTGTTCCGTGTTGTAGGATAATATTTTGTCTCTGTCCATGAGTGTAAAGATTTGATGAGACTTCTGATTGACAGTAGGAAACCGGGTTTCCTGTCCTCATCATTAGTAAATGCAAGACCTTAGATAATTGTTCAGGTCGTTCCAAAATTTCTTTTTGCAAAGTTAGTGTATTTTTCCCACATTTTATGCGATAGGGTGAGGAAAAATAATCATGCAGGATCGGGCAATGCTTTGCTTGCCACAATCCGTTAAAATTGGAAGTATATGAACTTTTGTAGGTCAGCCGTTATGAATTGGTATATGATGAATACGGAAACCACGACAACCAGTGCCATGATCGGCAACGGCAACATGGCGAAGCACAGACGGTATTTCCGCTTGAAATGGTCTGGTAACCAGTGGATAATCATACCTATCACGAATAGGGAAAAGACGTATCTATAGGCATAGATCATGTCTGGTATGACGGACGTGTTCCACTTGGTTCCGATTTGCGTAACCATATATTTTGCTGTGTTCCAAGCTGTTTCGTTGGCTTCCGCTGGATCCAAGTTGGAGCCGGCACGGAAGAAGAGACGTGTCCACGTGATGAAGGTGAATGTCTGCAATACAGCCCAAGAGGTCTCCAGCCATTTTAATTCGGACGTGAATCCACACAAGTTGTAGAGCATGCGAAGGAAGGTGCCGATAAGGATAATTCCTGTCCAAATGACTGCAATGTTGAAGATGGGCAATGGAAAGAAATAGTCTATAATGGCAAAGATGGCGGTGACGATGAAAATGGTCAACGTGCGGACATAGACGTTCATGTCTCGCCAAAACTTGAAGATGATCATTCCCACGCCATTTAGTCCACCCCAAATTACGAAGTTACAACTTGCACCATGCCAAAGACCTCCCAACAACATCGTGTTCATGGAGTTCATGTTCGTGTGTATCTTCTTCAACTTTTCTGGACGGTAGGCTACTGCAATCGCCAAAATCAAGGCAATCAGCACAAAGACGACGGCCACCCAAAGGTTGCCAGACAAGATGACGGCAATCAGGGCAATCGTGATAATCCAGAAGTAGGTGGCAAAAGTGGCATTCCTGTTTCCTCCCATTGGAATGTAGAGGTAGTCCTGCAACCATTTGGAGAGCGAGATGTGCCAGCGTTTCCAGAAGTTTCCTGCATTTCTTGCCTTATACGGCGAGTTGAAGTTCGTCGGCAAATAGAATCCCATCAGCATGGCGACACCGATGGCTATGTCCGTGTATCCGGAGAAGTCGGCATAGACCTGCAATGAGTATTCGAATAGGGCGGTGAGGTTCTCAAAGCCCGAATACATGGTTGGATTCTCGAAGACACGATCGACGAAGTTTACTGCAATGTAGTCGCTCAGTATGATTTTTTTCGCCATACCGTTCAAAATCCAGAATATGGCTATTCCGAATTGCCTGCGTGAAAGGAAAAATTTCTTATGCAGTTGGGGAATGAAGTCTTTGGCCCTGACAATCGGGCCTGCTACCAATTGCGGGAAGAAACTGATGTAGAAACCGAAGTCCAACAGATTGCGGACAGGGGCAATCCTCTTCCTAAAAATGTCCATCAAGTAGCTGATACTCTGGAATGTGAAGAAGGATATACCTACAGGAAGGAGAATCGCATCCACGTTGAACAGTGGCTTCCCTGCGATTTCGTTGCCCATCCAAGCGAATGCGTTAAAGACACTCAATTCTATGCCGAAAATGCTTTTGACCATATCCACAAAGAGATAGGCGTATTTGAAATAGCATAGAGTCAATAGGTTGACTATCAGACCAATGATTAGAAAGAACTTCTTTCCTCCCTCGCTTTTCGACTTCTCTATTCCGAAGGCGTCGAAATAGTTGAATATTGTTGTGAACAAAAGAATCAGGGTAAACCAGCCACTTGTCTTATAGTAGAAGAAGAGGCTGACAAAGAAAAGGAAGGCATTCCTTAACAGAACCTTGCTGTGTACTAGACTGAAGCACGCAAATACCAATGCGAAGAACGCCCAAAATTGAAATTGCGTGAAAAGCAACGGATTGTTGGGGTCGAATGAAAATATGTTATGTAAGAATTGTATTACGATGTCTATCATGTCTCTACTCTTTTTTTAAGTACGAACTAATCAAGGCGTTGTAAAACAAATCGCCTATCAATGCATAGCCCTTTATCGTGAAATGTATTTTGTCTTTCTTTGCTAAACCTGCCTTCTCCCAATTGGGCATGGAACTTAGTCCACCCATGATTTCAAACAAATCCCAAACGCCTGCTTTGTGGCGTTCCGCTAATTTGTAGAACGCTTGCTTGGCCAACACTCCATTCTTGTTTACTTGGTAGCGTCCTCGGCGGATGCGTCTGTAGGAGTCGTTGTTGGTTACGAAAATGTAGGCGCAATTAGGGGAGACCGCCTCTATGTGCTCTATCAGTCGCCCGTAGTTGGCAATGAAGAGCGAGTCGGAAAAGTTACGGCCCGACGCATCGTTGATACCGATTCCGAAAACTACCAAATCGGGTTTGATGAGATTCAAGTCGCGTTCCAAATCCTCACATCTCAAATAGGAAGGGACAGAAGCCCCGTTCACGCCTATCGAGTGATAGACGACGCCATCCTCTTCGTTCATAGGCAAGAAGCCCGTGAGGGTAAATGGGTGGGGAAGGGTGTCTTGTTGTGTGAAAATCACGGTGAAGGAGTCTGTCGGCTCTGGCATCTCAAACAGATAAGAGGAGGTCAGACTGTCAAAACTACCCGTCAAGTAGTGTGCTGAGTCAATCCGTAGTTGCGGCTCTACACATCCGTCTTCGGCATAGCCCAAAATGCGCAGTTGGTCGAACTCCCATCGCTTCAGCGAGTCGGAGGGGTTCAGATGTACGCAAATCTCGGCTGACGTATCTTGGGTCGTGACGGCGATTCCCGTCATTCCCAATCTCGTGTTATGCTTGCGGGATACGTTCTTTTCGTGTTTCCATTGCCCTTTGTATTTCACTTTGTAGTTGGACGGGTTGTTCGTCTTGGCTACGGAAAAAGGAAATATCAGTCCTCGGGATGTCTTCAAGTCCAGATTCAGGGAATCCATGTTCAGTCGGACTTGATTGGAAAAGATGTCGGCTTGCACGTGCGAACCTCCGATGTGCAATACGTTCACCTTCGATTTGCGGCAAAGAACGACAGAGTCCAATTTCGCATAAAACAGATCCAGCCGACTTGAATCGTGGCTCGGTATCTGAATCCGATTTAATTCATATTTTACAAAGGGGTACTCATCTACGGATTTCAAGAAGCCTTGTGCCATCGCATTCCATAAGCACCCGCAAAAAAACATCATAGAAAATAATAGCCTCATCATTTCCCCTCTTCTCCCTTTTCTTCCTTTTCTTCTTTTGTCGAATCAGTCTCAGTCAAGTCCATCGACATCAACAACTCTTCAATGTACTTGCGTTCTTCCTCGTCATGTCTTTTCCAGAAGCAGTAGTAGTCGTAGTAGTTGACCATGGTCTCCACAAACACTTCCGATATGCGGTCTGCTCCCTTTCTGGTGAAGTGCAAGTAGTCGGGCGCTGCCCATGCGGGTTGGTTGGAAACCCATTTCTGCATGGATCCGTTGCCTCCCATCACTTGGTACATGTCCCAGAACATGGCTCCGTTTTCCCAAGCTGCCGCCTTCAAACTGTCGATCACGATCTCCAATTTCGGATAGGTTTGGAGCTTTCCGTTCATAACCAGCGACATGTCAGCAGGTCCGATTAGCATATATTGTGCATCGGGGTATATCCGCTTCATGTATTTCAGTTGTTGGGACATTGTTTTCTTATATCCGGAGATGGTCTTGTCCGATGTCAGGTAAGGAACGGAGTTGCCGCCGTACTCCATTAAGATTAGACGCGTGTTCAGCGCCTTCAACATCGGTTGCATGGTGCCTTTGTCGATAGAGGAGAAGAACGTACCCGAGCTTCCTCGCATCGGCACATTGTCCACAGCCACGCCATATTTGCCATCTACGGAGATTCCATAGATTTCAGCCGTTCCCGAAAGCCGCAATGTGAAACGGGAGACTACTGTGTCCAAGTTCCATGTCATGATAGTCAATCCTTTTTTGGAGGTGGAGACATACTGTGTTCCTTTGTCTTTTCCTCCGGCTACCATCGTGGCCATGAAGTTTCCTTGGTTGTTTCCTACAAAGAGTTTTATGTTGGAGAATTTCTTTGTTCTTGAGAAGGTCGTTTTCATCTCCCTAGCTGATACTGAGATGGAGCAGACACCGCTCATCTCCGCCACTTGTCCCAAGGCTCCATAGCGGTTGTGCTCAGCCTTCTGTCTCAGAGTACCAGAAATCAGGAAGCGTGGCAAACTGTCGGAACAGCTTTGGCTGATGGCCGATGATGGAATCGGTTGGATGGCAGGAATCAAGCCTGGACCCCATCCGCCGAATTTCTCTTGGAAACTTTGCCTAATGTATCCGGAAATACGGTCTCCTTCGATTTGGGAGTCTCCATAGTGCAAGATGTGTACGACCTCCTTCTTCGACTTGCAGTTTTCCAAAGCTTTGAAGAAAGGGAAAAGCTCGTTAGGCGAACCATCGTTGGGGAGATGGAAGCGGGAGGCATGCTCACGGAAGAATTTGGCATAGGTGCGAATAGTATCGACCAAAGCCAAGGAGTCTGCTCTTGCCACTTGAGCCAATGAGTCTTGAACGAAGAGAGCCAAACTTTCTTCTACCTTTTTCAATTCATCTTCGGCACTCACCTTCACGGTCGATTTCTGCGACAGAACTTCGGGAAGGTCAGGAAATAAGAATTTTTTGTCGAAAACCGTGATCCCATCTTTAGGATAGACTTGGCATATCGTAGCCAAGACCAATAATATTGAACAGAAAAAGCCTAATATGTGACTTGCTTTCATTGTCTATTATAATCTATGTTTTTAATCCACCCTGATTGTGAATGGCAAAAGTAAACAATATTAAGCAAATTTTGTGCCAATCGGCTGGTTTTTCTTTCTTGCGAGGGGTGCAACTGATTTTAAAGGCAACTTCAAGATTGATATGAAAATGCCATTGCTGAGGAGTAAGTTTTCTTTTGAATGGTTGACTTTTTATGTTATTTGTGTAAGATTGCTTTTGGAGGTTTTGATTTTTTTGTATTATTTTTTTAGATTTGTGAAATCATTGAGTAGGATTGTTCCTTTGATTTTAGGTCGACGACTAATTCTCTGTATTTTCGCGTTTTTTTCGTTGGAATGGAGATTTATTGATAATTGTTTGGCTATAAAATCAAATGTAATTTTAGGTGGAAATATATAAATACAAACATATAATCAAAAAATACAATATGTATAGTCCAAGAAAGCAAAAGGAAAATGAGAGTAGAACGATTCAACCTGTGGAAAAAACACAAGCTGCGGCACAGATAATGGATAATAGACGCATTTCGCCGGCATTCGTAGCGTTGCAACGCGCAGGGGATGAAGATGCTTCAAAGAAGGAAATACCGGAACTGAACACTCAAGATCTTTTTGCTAGATGTAAGAGAGATGCTATCAAGAAACAATATAGGGTAACTTCTAGTAATGACCAAGGACAGACACCAATACTAGAAACTCTGTCGGATACAATAGCTGATGTGAGCTCGGCGAAAAATGCAATAAAAAAAATGGTGCGTTTGTATAAGTTGTCTAATGCAGAAAGCATATGTCGTCGGGTCGATGGGATGGTTGTTAAAGTTGTAACAGGTGAGGAATTAGCATATCATATGATATATTATTATTCAATAGAGGATATATCGGAATTTGCAGAGAAAAAGAAAGGGGAAAAAGGTGATGGAAATACGCTAGTAATACCCAAATGCGATGAATATAAAGAAGGTGATGAATATAAGCAAAAAAAAGAATTGGTGAATTCTTATTACAACAAATCTGGATGGCAGGATTTACTTCGTGAATCGATAGATGGTGAAAAAGAAAATATTGCTTGGGGAAATCTTAAA
Organism: Paludibacteraceae bacterium; assembly: GCA_017961765.1. GTDB lineage: Bacteria > Bacteroidota > Bacteroidia > Bacteroidales > Paludibacteraceae > RGIG10190. Next base: position 7,537 of record JAGCWQ010000119.1, read on the forward strand.
AATACCGTATTGATAAATGGTGATAAGGCAACCGTAGGCGGTGCTCATACAATAGTGCATGAAATGATGCATTTGTTGGCAAATGAGTCTGTGGTGGAGAAATTGAGAGAAAGAAAGAGAGATGGAAAACGAGATGGAGATGAGTCTATTAATGAGTATTTGTCAAGAGTGGCTACTTCATTATCTCTAGAAGAGATGGGAAATGCGAGCTGGAATGTGGACGATGGTGAAGAACATTATTGTCATGTTGAGACTCTTTATGGAAAACTTATAAAAGCTGATGCAAATTTTCTGGGAAATGCCGATGTACAAGGTTTATTGGCTACATATCTTGCAGAGAGGGAATCTCGGGAGGAATCCGAGTCGTCCAAGTTCTTGCCCAAGGGTGTTGATTGAGAGCTAGTTTGTCCTGTTTTTTTCGTGGGGTAAGGTAAGGTTCTTCTGATTTTAGTGGCGTCTATAATCTGTGAGGTTGACGATGGACAAGTTCTTTTTGAAAAAGCGTGAGATTGGTTATTCTTATCTGATTTGTTTGTGTGGATTCTCAATTTTTTTGTTATTTTGCTTGAAGTAACGAGATGTGCCTTTTTCAAGGACTCTTTAAAGCGAGGATCCTGTCACGAATAGAGTGAAGGCGTGTAGGCAAAATCTCTTGATTGTTAAATGAATGTGGGTTGGAAAGGCCGTGGTCGCTTGTACATATTTCGACTAAAGTGGATGTCCATAGGTGGTTCAAACCCGTGTTTTGGAATAAAATAGGGATAAAATGCATAAGAAACAGTATGTAATTATATTTATATGTGTTTGTTTGGGCATACTTCTTTTGTCTAGGTTTAAACAAGTGGAGAGGAAACCAAACAATAAACCCAAGTATTTAGTGGAGACGGGGCGTGTGCATGGTACCATGTATAAGATTTCCTATGAATCGCCGACGGGAGTCTCGTTGACTGCCAGTTTGGATAGCCTCTTCCATGCTTTTGACTTGTCTTTATCTACGTTTAACGATAGTTCAATCATCTCACGGATCAATCGGAACGATACGACGGTTGTGGTGGATGATTTCTTTTCCTCGGTCTTTTTTACAGGCATGGAGGTATCCAAAAACACGGGGGGTGCTTTTGATATGACGGTGGCCCCTTTGGTCAATGCGTGGGGTTTCGGCTTTAAAAAGAAGGAGAATGTCACGCCTAAGTTGATAGATTCCCTCTTGATGCATGTGGGCTATGAGAAGGTGAAGTTGGAGCAAGGTCGGGTCATCAAGTCCGATCCAGCTGTCATGTTGGATGCAGCGGCAATAGCCAAGGGGTACTCCTGTGATGTGGTGGCCCGTTATTTGGAGAAGCAGGGGGTCAAGAACTATATGGTGGATATCGGTGGCGAGGTTGTCGTGAGAGGTATGAATCCACAGGGCAAGTTGTGGTCTATCGGTATAGAGAAACCTGTCGATGATAGCACGATGTTGCATCAGGAGTTGCAGAGCGTCATCTATCTGAACGGGTGGGCTGTGGCGACGTCGGGCAACTATCGCCAGTTCTACCATCAGGGAGGAAAGAAATATTCCCATACGATAAATCCCCATACGGGTTATCCTGTGAATCATAATTTGTTGAGTGCCACGGTCGTTGCTCCCGATTGCAAGACGGCGGATGCCTATGCCACGGCCTTTATGGTTTTGGGAATGGAGGAGAGTTTGATTCTGGTCAATTGCATACCGAATATGGAGGGCTATTTCATCTATGAGAATGAAGCAGGGGAGATGGCCGTCCAATATACGGAGGGCTTTGAGCGGTATTTCCATAACGGGGAGGAACCCGTTGAATGATTTTCATTGATTTTATGCCATTTATTCGATTCATTCTTGTCTTTCTTTTGCTTTTCGGCAGTTTCGGGGAATTCCTCTCTGCTCAGCGGCGGGTGACTTGTGAGAGTTACTCTGTCGAGGATGGTTTGTCCCAAAATTCCGTCTCTGATATGGTGAAAGATAAGGCAGGTTTTGCTTGGTTAGCCACGCATGACGGTTTGTCTCGTTTCGATGGCTTTTCGTTTCGGAATTATAAGGCGAGTTCCAAATTGATTGGACGAAGCGTCAGTAACCAGTTCGAGCGTTTGATTGCCGATGAAAAGGGCTTTGTGTGGGTCTTGAACGATATGGGGCAAGTCTTGCGTTTCGATCCCCGGAAGGAGACTTTTGAGATTGTCCCTTCCATTACGGAGAATAAAGGTGGCAACTACCTGACGGTGGCCCGTATGCAACAGATGGCCGACGGTTCTATTTGGCTGATTGGTTATTCCAATGGCTGTGTCCGCCTCGAGACGGATTCTGTGAATGCTGTTACCTCTACCTTCTTTTGTACTCAGCAACAAGAAAAAGTGGGGCATAATGTCCGATCTGTCTTTATGGATTCCGATCGGCGGGTGTGGATCATGACGGACAACGGCGTGGCTTGTGTTCAATCGGGGGCGAATGAGCCTACTGGCTATTTCCTTCTCTCCTCCGATACGGATTCTTCCTCTCTATATTCCATGGCGGAATTGGATGGAGAGTTGGTCGTTTCGGCATCGGATGGTCTGCTTTATCGCTACGATAAGAATCGGCGACGGTTCTCCCATTATGCTTTGGGAAAGAAACTTGATTTGAACAATGTTATCGCCTTGTCGAATGCCTCTTGTTTTGTCTCTACTCAAAATTCAGGCTTCTTTATCGTGGATTTCCGAAAGAACGAGAAACGGGAGGTCTCTTCTGTTGCAGGACGGACGCTTTCTGGACTCTCTTCCTCGTGGAAGGATGCCTCTGGTAATGTGTGGTTTAAGGCGGATGGCTATATGGGCTTTTTCTGCTGGGATGGGAAACGGGAGAATGGCCGTTATTATCCTTTTTTCTATCAAGGAAATCTCTTTACGGATAAGTTTTCTGGAGCCTCCTCTTTCTTCTCTTTCTTAGACGACCGCGAACGACTTTGGATGTTGCCTTCGCCTACGGCTTCGTCATGGGAGGATAGGGGAGAACAACCCTATTTTAAGGATGATCATTCAGGACGGCAGTTGTATCCGAAGGTGGTTTATAGCTCTTTTGTGGATACGATGGGGGTGATGTGGTTTGCCCCTTCCAACCGGGGATTGACGAAATGCGTGATTTCCGATTCCTATTTTTCTTTCTCTCAATGCGAAAACTCTTCGGACTATTCGGAGACGAACGACGTACTCGCCTTGATGGAGGATGGTGCAGGAGCGTTATGGATCTCTACGCAGGATGGAAGTGTGCGGCTTTATGCTGCTGATTCCACATTCTTGGGCTTCCTTTCCAAGGAGGGTGTTGTCACGAAAGGAAAATCCTTTTTCGATAAGGTCTATTCGCTTTATCAAGATCGTTCGGGAAAGGTATGGTTGGGATCGGATCATTGTGTCTATCGATTGTCTCCTGCCGGAAAAAATTTCTCTGTCCGACGTTATCCTCTGACGTTAGGAGGCTCGGCTTGGAATGGTTATCCTGTCTTGGATATTTTGGAGGATAGCCATCTCCGAATTTGGTTGGCGACGAAGGACGGAGGTTTGATGATGATAGAAGATCCCAATGCGGCGGATGTCTCGATTGTGGATAAGGATAACAGGATGAAGGGCAATTATCCGCCGAGTGTCCTGCTGGCTCGTTGCTTGCTGGAGGACACGTATGGAAACATCTGGTTGGGATCCAACGAAGGAATAACGGTCTTTTCCAACGAGTTTGAAAAGCCGGAGGATATCAAGTTCTTTTTCTACAATTCGGAAAACACCAACTTGGACAATAGCTGCATCTACGATATCTATCAGGATTCGGAGGGTATCATGTGGTTTGCTTCTTTTGGTGGCGGTTTGTTCCAAAATCGGTCGGCGTTCTATTTGGGCGATACTCCTGATTTCGTATCCTACAGCAAGGAAAACAAGCAGTTCCCTTCTGATTTGCTTTTGGGCATTCAGGAGGCGGAGGGCGGCGACCTTTGGGTGGCTGCCGAGGACATGATTGTGAAATTTGACAAGAAAAAACATTATGCAGAGCCTTTTGGAAAGATACGGGGCGTGGATAACGTGGCTTTTTCCGAGCGGGCTATACTACGTTTGAAATCAGGCCGAATGCTGGTGGGAGCGAGTTCGGGCTTCTATTCTTTTGCCCCTAAAAAAATGGACATGCCTCTTTTTGTTCCTCAAATTGTCTTCTCTCGTTTTATGCTCTCTAACAAGGAAGTCCTTGTCGGAATGAAGAACGGACCTTTGTCTCAGACGGTGAATGAGGTGGATGAGGTGGTGCTGAATAATGACCAGAACGATTTTTCCATAGAGTATGCGGCTCTTGACTATCGCAACTCCTCTTTTATCCAATATGCATATAAGTTGGACAATTTCGAGTCGGAATGGAATTTTGTGGGTGATAAGCGGGTCGCCTCTTATACCAATTTGCCGAAAGGCGAATACGTTTTCCGTGTGCGTTCGACGAATAGCGAGGGCTTGTGGTTGGACAACGACCGGGAGTTGAGAGTGGTCATCCTTCCCTCTTTTTGGGAGACGGGTTGGGCGGTTGCTCTTTATGTCTTGTTGGCTATCCTTCTGCTTGGTCTTGTCTTCTGGGTGCTCTTCTCTTTCTATCGTCTGCGTTCGCGCATGGCATTGGATCGGGAGATGTCTGCCATGAAGTTGCAGTTCTTTACGGATGTTTCGCATGAGTTGCGTACGCCGCTCACGTTGATTGCCGCTCCGTTGGACAATGTCTTGGAGAACGGTCAGTTGGAGAAAAAGGATAAGGAACAGTTGGAGGTGGTACGGACCAATGCCAACCGAATGCTGCGCTTGATGAACCAAATTTTGGATTTTCGTAAGATACAGAACAATAAGATGCGTCTGCGTGTGGAACGGACGCGTTTGGGCGAGTTCGTCGCTTCTTGTAGTTCTAACTTTTTGAAATTGGCGGAGAATCGTGAGATCAAATTCTCCATTACGGATACGACGGGCGGAGCTACTTATTGGGTGGACCGGGATAAGATTGACACGGTGATTTTTAATCTCCTCTCCAATTCGTTCAAGTTCACGCCTTCGGGCAAATCGGTCTCCGTCTCGATTTCCATTGATAATGGGGATTGCCTCATTCGGGTGAAGGATGAGGGTTGCGGTATGCCTAAGAATAAGATTCCGATCATTTTCGACCGTTTCACCACCTTACAGGCCTATTCCTTGACGAAACAGGCGGGAACGGGTATAGGACTTTCTTTGGTAAAGGAGATCCTTGACCTGCATAAAGCCTCTATAACAGTGGATAGTGAGTTGAATGTTGGCTCTTCGTTTGATGTGAGGATAAAACCGGGAACGGAGCATTTCGATGAACATGCCGACATCATTATTTGTGATGACGAGTCGCCTGCCAATCTTTCTGTGGAGCAGGTGGATAGGGCGGATTCTCCTTCTCAACTCACGCTTTTGGTTGTGGAGGACAATGAACAGTTGCGAGAGTTTTTGGTCTCCGTCCTTTCAAAACGCTTCCGAGTCATTGAGGCGCCTAACGGGAAAGTGGGCTTGGAAACTGTGGTTCGCGAGATGCCTGATTTTGTCCTTACGGATATCATGATGCCGGAGATGGATGGTGTGGAGATGACCCGTGCGATTCGTGAGAATGCGAAGGTGTCCCATATTCCTGTCGTTTTGCTCACGGCCAAGACGGATATGCAGAGTAAGTTGGAGTGCCTGCGCATCGGGGCGAACGACTATATCACGAAGCCGTTCAGTATGGTCTATTTGGAGACGAGGATCGACAATATCCTTTCCGAACGGCAGAAGTGGCAGGAGCGTTATCGAAATGAGTTGATGCAGTCCATGTCGGGTGGCACTCCGATGGAGTTTGTGGAACCCGTTGGTGTACAGGAAGAGGAGACCTCTCCGATTATGGAGAAGGCACACAGTGTCGATGATGCCTTTATGAAACAGGTGGTTGCCTTTATTGAGGAGAATCTGGATAATGCGCAACTCTCCGTGGAGGATATTCAAGATGCCTTGAAGGTAAGTCGCTGGCATCTGCTTTCAAAGATAAAATCGTTGGTGGGCATGACTCCGAACGAGTTGATACGCGAGACGCGGCTCTCTGCAGCAGCCCGGTTCATACGTTCTGGGCAGTACTCTATGACGCAGATAACCTACATGATAGGCATGACGGATTCACGTTATTTCAGCCGTTGTTTCAAGCAAAAGTTTGGAGTTACGCCTACGGAATATAAAGATTCTCAGAACGTGGATTAGGAAGATTTTTGTCCCAAAACAATGCAATGTAGGAAAAACAAATTATAAATCCAATATCAAAATCGTTTGGGGAAAAGTTTTTTTGACCTATCTTTGAAGTGTAAAGGAAACGATAATAAACGTATTGTCGCATCGTTAAATTGATTGTTAAACTTAACATCTAAAACATTCTCGGGTTGAACTGGTTCTCAATGGCGGGCCACACCTTCGGGTTGTCTTCGGACACGGTGGATTACAAAGAGTTCTAAAA
>JAGCWQ010000120.1 GCA_017961765.1 Paludibacteraceae bacterium
ATCAGGCACACTGTTTATAAACTTTGGGTTTGCCGTTATGAGAAGGTCGCACCTGTCCCATATAGTAGACGAATCGATGGGAAAATACACCTCCCTGACCCTCGTCTGTATTTTCGACAGGAAAAAATATGTCGCCTGTATTGTAAGCCCGGATTCCAAGGCACTGACGAACATTACTTCCGGTATCTTGTCCTCATCCACGTCCCTCAACGTATTTTGCAGCCAGTCGTTCAACTTGTACGGGAGCATCTTATCCATCGCCTCCGCCTTGGCCGACAAATCGAACGCGTAGTCGACATAACGGAAGTTCACGTATTCGTCATTATCTGCAAAATCAAAACACTCCATATAGTCGAACGACGTAACGTCCGGTGTATCGTTCCAATTGCCGGTATATTTCTTGTAGCATTCGGAAAACTGCCTTGAGTAATCCCTTACAACGTCATTTATGTCTATCGCTATCCTAATCGCCATCGTTAATCACTAAAAAACTTTATCTCGTGCCCGCTTGAGTCGACGCACACTATCCTTGGGTATGAATGCTCAAGGTTGGCCTTCCACCCACATTCGCAGTCATATTTGCTCACCTTCTCCAAAGTGAATGGGTTATACATCAACGGCGCCTTGCTAACGATTTCCTTCCCGCAAGACGGGCATTTCGCCCTGATGATGCCAAAACTGACACTGTCGTCGAATTCTACGCAATCAACATCTAGTAGGTCTGACTCTGTCATACTATGATACTCCTCGTTGAACCTCTTTAACATGTTATCGGGATTGTTTAGGTCGTTCTTCATCTCCTCGACCTTCTTCCTCACCTCTTCCACGTCGACACCATTGGAGAACTGCTTGGATAATTCGTCGTCGAACGACGGCATAGTGAAACCGTCTTTTTCCTCCTGTTTCTCAATCTCCAACTGTTGCCTGTATTTATCCAGAATTCCAGCCATATAAAAAAATGTTTTATGTATAATGTAACTTTGAGACTGTTAATTATCAAGACTTGAAACTCTCGTGTTTCTCATTACCGTCCTTGTCGAAATAACTGAAAAGGAACGACTTTGGCTTAAGAACTACAAGAGACGGCAAAGAAGCCTTGGCATAACGTTCGGCAGTTCCTTTCTTGAGGTACGCTATCGTCATGTGTGGCTTGTATTCCTTGTACTCCGAATGTGTCTGGAACCTCTCTGTTATCCTTGCGTTTGTATATGCCAACGTCAACGACCCGGCATTGCACTTCAAAACGTCATAATTATCACACTCAAATACGGACACGTCGGTCAAGACAGCCTCGTATTTCTTAAGCGGCTCAAGCATCCCCTTTAGCTCATCAATGTCAATGTCATTTTCAAGACATGGAACGAGCGTTATGTGGCTTTCAGTCTCGATGCCGTACTCATTGTCGTCGTTGTCGTAAATATCGTCCTCATCTATCTCACCCTGTATTTCCTTGATTAGTCGGGGAGTGTCGTATTCAATCATCAAAAAAGCGTATTTCCTGTCCATTTTACTAAACTGGTTACTTAAGTGTCAATTTTCTCATACAGTCACGGCACAGCATCTTACCATACATTTGTTCGCTCATCTCAAGGTCAAGGTACTCGGTCACACCGTCGTCTTCAACCATGCCGTCAATTTCCCTCGCAGGTTTGACATCCATACCATCAACCAACGACGTATCGTAAACAACCTCCTTGCCGCATATCTCACAGCGGTATGTCCTTTTCACGTGTCCACCTGACAGGTCGGCCACGACACCTTTCCTCTCATGATCGGCGTATTTCCGTTCCATGCTATCGCTGTGGTAGTCCTCTATGTGATCCTTGCCTGCGACATATGCGTTAGCCGTGAACCGGAATATATAATGACCGTCATACTCAATGGTGCCCATAAACCTAAACTTGTCAAAACGAAACTCCACCATGTCAGGCAATTTGTATGCGTGGAGCGTCATGAAGGACATCCTGTCAAATGACAGCATGTCAGATTTCACGTCACCAGCGAATACCTTCTCGGCTTCCCTCACGAAGTATATTGATTTCATGTTCCTATCTCTCGGGTACTTTGATACGTAAAAGTCCACCACGTAACGTGAACTACCTTCTTCCGGGTTAAATATTACTACCCTGGTCGTGTACTTCTCTAATGCGAACCTAGTGTTGAACGACCTTTCTATTTTTATCAAGCGTTTCTCGTCGACAAGGAAATCCCCGACATTCTCGTTCTCTTTTGACACGTTACGCAACCCGTCCTCTACACTTTGCACGTTAAGGTAGTTAGGTTGGACAGTAAGCACGTCAAGCGACAATGAGTTCTCATACTTGACGAATTTTGAGTTGTTCCCCTCATATTTCAACACCTTAAGTGGGGAGAAGTATTCATATGTCTTGGCTTCCCGGTCGACATTGTACGTGCGGTACCTAAGTTCCTCAACCTGTTGCGTTACCTCTCCCTTCAATAAATCCCTCGATACACGGTTGTCCTCCACCTCCCTTATGGCGGTTAGACCGGGTTCTATACCAGTCCCAATTTGCGACAGCGCAGTGTCGTTGACTGATTTCATGCCGTAGAAAAAACCGGTGAAATACGCCTTCAATTTTTGTATAACTTTCTTAAACATCATAAATCACGCATCCTTTTCTCCACTTCGCGAATGAGCCGTGCCCTGAAGGCGACACATTCCTCCAAGTCGCTATTATCCATGCCGGAATCAGAAGTCATGTGGGCTATTGAACGTTGTTGGTACAAGGCGTTACACATGTCATAGTACGCCTTTAGCTCTGACATGGGCATCTCCCCAAAATTATTTGTCGTTTTTTTCGTCATCTCTTGTCACATATTCATGATGAATATAGCCGTTTATCGGTGTGAAGTCCACATTTGTTACTTTTTTGTGCCAAAGTTCGCAATTTTTACGAAGTTCGTAATATAAAAGTAACAAAGGGGGTGACACTACAAAACCAGTGCCACCCCCCAATAACGCATGCATCTAAACCTGGTATCACACCCTCTCCATCACAACATTGTATATACCGATGACTTTTGATACGTCGTTAAACTTTATCGCTTTGTCCTTATACACTCCATTGCCATCTATTTCCAAGGAGAACGGTACGTCAACTGGTATGTTGTAGAAATAGAAATGCCCTTTCGGCCATGTTATTTTAGACGTGTTCGCCGTTTTCCCAAACCAACCGTATTTAGTCTGGTTGTTCTGTGTATACTTGATGCACCTCGTGAATATGTAACTATCGTCTGACGTTACTTGCAGATAGTCTTGGTTCACATATGAAGACGACGCAGTCGGCAGTGTGTTGAAAACCTTGAACGACAGTTTAGCCCCGTTGTATTTCACGCACACCTTGTCACCGAAACCGGTTAGTGGGGTAGAAGTCTCATCCATTAGGGCAATGTGCAAATCCTTCGATAACGTGGTTATCTCACCCATCTCGTCAACCACATGCGTTGCACTCAAACCTGCGCCGTACCTATTAGCATATACCAATAGCTTCGAACCGTCACGTTTGAACTGGAATATGTCGAAATCAGCCTCGTCACGTCCGACAACGTTATATGCGCTGTGTTCATAACGCCTACCGTCCCACGTAGAACCACCGGTACTGCCGAACGAACTAGTCACCAATGTCGCCAGATACCCACTCCAACCACCTGACGATGTGTAACCGATTGAGTTATCGGCGCCGAAAAGATATTTACGCATGTCAGTCATGGACGTGTGGTAATGACCATGTACGAAAAGGAATACATTCGCACCGCCTGCGTTCACTTTTGAGAAATCAACGTCCAAGGACAGATTAAACTGTTTGAATTGGGGATCCGACGACACACTTGCCGTCTTCTTGAAAACCTGCCTATGTCTGAACCTTATGAAGAGTTCATTAAAGAACCTGGATGTCCCGCTCCCAAGTGCCTCGCCGTCCTTAAGGAATTGATGGTGGCTGAAAACCACAACACCCCAACCAGTCTTATCGGCGGGGAATGTCAATGCCTTCACAATAAATTCCGCTTGTTTCTGTCCTATGAACCACTTGTATTGCAAATTATAGTCATGTTTCAAGTTTGATAGCAACGTTGTCGGGTTTGACGTGTACTCGTTTATTTGCGAGAGGTCAACGTCACTTGTGTTCAGGAACAATATGCGCAATTTGTTCTTCTCGTCATCAAAATAGCCATACAACCTGTTTTCGTCGCCATAGACCACTTTCGACGCTTTCCTTATATGCGTTGTCCCATCAACCAAACCTTCCTCCCCATGTACGTATTTTGAGAAATCTGAAGCATTTACAGTATTCACGTATGAGTTCATTGAGTTACCGTCATGGTTTCCACGGCATATTATCACCGGCATATCATCCTGCAACCGTGACACGCATGTATTCAACCCCTTGAACCCGCCATAACCGAACTTGTTGTCCTTCTTGCCGACGGCATCCTCCTTTGGTGTGTTCTGAGAATTCCCAAGATAGTCACCGCCAAGTATCAGCGCGTCGATTTTCCTGTTTGCGGATAACTTATGAAGAACTACCATCGCCCTGTCTAGCCTATTAATCGGGTTCTGGTTGTTCGCGAAAGTCTCGTTTGTCTTATACGGGTTGAACCTGACTGAAGTGCCGACGCTTGTATGCGGATCGACAATAAAGGCGACTGTGGTGACATCAGTACCGTCATTCCTTCCAAGACTGTAGTTTAGGTAGTCGAAGTTATCCTTCAGGTACATATCGCCGGATACTTTATACTCTTCGAGTGGGACGAATTTATCAGCCACAAGCGTCCCGCTGTTCACTAATCCTATCATCATTTAATGATGCTGTTCCTTATTAACCGATACTGACACTTTTACCGGCGGTATTACCTAACGACATCAACGGCACTTGCTTAAACGTATAGTCCACCCCGTCGAAGAATATCGCCACCTCATACTCCGTATTCAAATTCCACACGATATTGTATGGGGCGAGAACGTTACCTGCCGTTACCGTAAGGTTGAAACCGCTAAAAGAACCACCGGTCTTGAATCTTAACGTGTATAGGCAAGCCCTATCTGTTTTCAGCGGGGCTTCAATCGCAACGTTTATGGATGTGACGGGATTCGTGAACTTATACAATGTGTTACCCGACAATGTGAGTTTCGACGGGTTAGTAGTGACTTTGACTATTGTCATGTCAGTCGTATCAACGTTAACCACTGTTTCGTCGGCTGTGACAAAACCCATCCCCTTGATTTCTTCCTTGGACAATGGGCTTGGGAATTCAGGTACGTTGACCAGTTTATCCCATGAAATGCTGTCGTCTTTCTTAAGATACCCATTAATGCCAATCTCGTCAAGGGTGAATGACACTTCGCCATCATTACCGGGTTTCTTTTGCACACCATTTAACGTTATACCCTTGACACACCCAACCGTCACGCCCTCTAACATGTTGGTAAGTTCTTGGCTGGCGGCATCTATCGCAGTATTGACATAGTTCTTGGTAGCGGCTCTCTCGTTCATTCCGTCGATTTCAGCCTTCCAAGTATCGATTTCTTCGAGCATCGAAGCATTCATATCCTCAATCATCTTCGTTGCCGAAGACGTGCAGCCATTTACGATTTCGGCGAACCTTTCGATG
>JAGCWQ010000121.1 GCA_017961765.1 Paludibacteraceae bacterium
ATACAACAAATACAGCGCAAACACCATATGGCAATCGGTATGTGAAATTTCTCAAACACGGCAAGGAGTCACTATAGTAAAGCCATCTCCATGTGACAATCAATACAAAGAAAAAACCTTCCGCATTATTGAAACACAATGTTGTCATATCATCTACGATCACATCGAACGAAGTATCCGCACCATTCGAATAAAATTTAATCCAAGTGAGGAGATAAAAGACCAACACTGCCACGATCAAATTATCCAAAACAATGAAGAATCGACGCAAGAAAACGCCGAATGTGAGTGGCTTTGGGTTCTCCTTGGGACCACAAAATAGAATCTTTACACCCCACACAAAACTCTCATCTTCTTTTCCCTTATAGTGTCCGGGAGGAGAAGGCACAAAGGGATTTCGAGGAGGCATATTCCTTGGAGGTTGGTAACTTTTTTTACGCTTCTTCATAAATTATACTCATCTATAACTCAGATTTAAGCCAGCACTACTCTTTTCGTACCTCCTCCGCTCCCCAAGGCGCTCCCTCCGCATTGCCGGAATAACAGACGACTCCTACCTCTTCAAACGCATCTTTACCAATCTTCGTGACGGAATCGGGCACCGTGAGCATCTCCATGGCAGGACAAGGGAAGGCATACGCACCTATGAACCTAACGGAATTAGGGATAACCAATTTTTTCAATTCGGCACAGCCCTCAAAAGCAGAATCGGCAATTATCTCACACGACTCGTGAATCTCACAAGTAACCATATTTTCGTCTTTCGCCTTAACCAAGGCAAAATAGGGATTACCCTCGCATCCCAAATAGAGGGCGTTGTCGAAAGAACTGAAATTCATGTTTTTATCTTCCTCAAAAACTTCGCAACCTAAATTCTCCAGTGATTTTGGTAGGACAACTGAAGTCAGCGAATCACAAAACGCAAACGCATTATCATCAACACAAGAGACCGAATCTGGCACCGTAACTGAAACCAAATTTTTGCAGTCAGAAAAAGCTAAAAAATCAATGGTTTGAAGCGATTTAGGCAAAGCTATGGAAGTCAAGCCCGAGGAACGGAAAAGTCCATAACTAATCTCTTTAAGGGCATCCGAAAGAACCACCGAACGCAATTTAGAACACTCGAAAAACGCAGATTCTCCAATAATAGTGACCGAATCGGGCATCTCGACGGAAACCAGCTCCTTACACCCTAAGAAAGCAGAAGAGGCTATCAATTCGCACCCCTCCTGAACCCGACAGGAACGAATCTTCTCGTCTCTCGCCTTTATCAAAGCAAAATAGGGATTATAGAGAGTTCCCAAATAGAGTGCGCCATCATACTCATTGTATTTCAACCGTTCACAATCCTCAAACGCATCGGAAGGAATATCAACGACAGAATCGGGAAGGCGAACGGAGGTCAAACCCGAGCAACCCTTAAAGAAACCAATACATTTCACTTCATAGACCACCCCATCGCGTTCCACTTTGCTTGGAATCGTAAAAGCCCCCTTCAACATCGAGGGATTGGCACATGAGACAGAAACAAATCCTTCATCGTCATAACAATGATAAGAGAGGCCACCCTCTCTCCAAACATCTTCCTCTGTTTGCGGAATCTCCGAATTTGATTTTTTCCCATCTCTATGATTAAACAGATAAACCAGCAGTAGCACCACTGCAAAACATATCAAAAATTCAATATTCATAACTCTTAGTTTTTAAATTCCATCACGCTCTCTTTGCTGTTTTAGGCTCCAAGACCTCCTCATTTGGGTTTCATAGGGGATTTCTCATAAGCCGCAACTATAATCTATTTCACACAAAAATAATGGATTTTTCGGGAACTGCAACTAATCATCATCGACAAATCTGATCGACACGAAAAATCCCTCTATTCAAAATTTAATGCTATTTTTGCAGAAGGAAAGCAAATAGATTCATGAAAAGAACAAGACACCTTATCCTTGCCCTCTTGGCAATTCAGTTCGGAAACGTATTCGCCAACGAGATTAAAAACGAAGGGGCGGACAGCAAACGTCCTATGTTTGTCTCCCTCAAAGGAGAGTACGGCAAGACCCTAAAGACAAACGACTATTTAGACTTGACAGGCAAAACGGGCTACTCCGCCTTGCATGCACGCTACGGCATTTGCCCCAGCAACGATTCTTGGCAGAACAAGGCTTTCAGAATGCCCTACGGCGGCATAGGATTCTCCATGATCGAGACGGAAGACAAGGCTTTCGGACACCCCTTCTCCCTCTACCTGTTCCAAGGCGGACGGGTCTGTCCCCTTTTCAGCGCCTTCTCCTTGCACTACGAATGCCATCTCGGCTACTCTGCCAACTGGGGACACTACGACCGATATAGGCAACCCGACAACATCACCATCGGCTCCAGCGAGAACATCTATGTGGGTGGATGTCTCTACCTCAAAGCCGACCTCTCCCGTCATTGGGACATCAACCTGGGTTTCGGAGGATGCCACTTCTCCAACGGCGCCAGCAAAATGCCCAACAAAGGCATGAACATAGCCACCCCGTTCTTGGAGGTAGCCTACAAATTCAACGAGGTGCAACGAGTGCCAGACACAGCCAAGGTGACACCGCAGAAAACCAACAAAGTAGATCATCAAATCATCGCAATCATCTCCAAGCGACAGAAATACTACGACCAGGAAGCCACAGGGCTCAGCAACCCCAACATCAACCACACCCACCGTGTTTACGGTCTTAGCTACGCCCGCCTCTTCGTCGGCAGCTACAAGTTCAAATGGGGGCCGAGTCTCGACCTCATCTACGACGAGAGTTCCAATGCGCAAGCCGAATGGGAGGAGTGCGCAACCGACGGACGCTACTACGAACACGTGCATTTGGCCTCCCAGAAAGAACGTTTCTCCGCCGGACTCTCCATAAAGGGGGAAGCCAAGATGCCTTTCTGCACCTACTTCGCCAATCTGGGCTACGACATCATCCACTACAACAAGGATGACACTCGCCTCTACGAAATCCTAGGTGCGAAATTCGACCTTACGGACAATGTATTCGGCGTGTTCGGCATTCGTGCCACACGTTTCAGCAAAGCCCAATTCCTTTGCTGGAGTCTCGGATATACATTCAAGAGGTAAAAACGAAAGGGAATAGACTTTCTCACACCACTTTACGCAACCACATCTGTTTTCATATTTCTGGGAACCAGGTTCTTAATAGGACATGGGTTCTCATTTCTTTTGCACAAAATTCACGATTCAGGAATGCGAAGGGAAGGAAATTTAGGAAGAAGCATAGGCTGAAAGCCTATCCTAATTAGTAACCGACTGTACCGATAGGTGCTGTCGGTAGGTGGCTGAGACAAAGGGAAAGGCTGGAAGCCTTCGTATCGACAGTATTAAGGGGAGACTCCCAACCAATGGCCTACTATCACTTTCAAACAAAAAAACTTCTGGCCCATTTTTCTTCTATGAACACGGATTTCAGTTATACGAGAAAAGTTATATGGGATTTCCGTGAATTGCCCTATTGATTGTCACTTTTTTAACCGAGAAGATTCCGCAAGGAAGAGAAAAAAATCGTATTTTTGCGAAAGGTGTCCTAAAACAACGGCACCGACCGAAGATTTTATGGCAGAATTAGATTTGAACATAGAGCAGTCCTCGTCTGTCGAATACGGAGATGACAGCATCAAGCACCTCGAAGGGTTGGAGCATGTCCGCCTACGTCCCGGTATGTATATCGGAAAACTCGGCGACGGGTCCCACTCCGACGATGGAATTTACGTATTGCTGAAAGAGGTTATCGATAACAGTATCGACGAATTCCGCATGGGAATCGGCAAGCAAATCGACATCACCTTGGAAGATGGCGCGATCACCGTCAGAGACTATGGGCGAGGCATCCCTTTGGGCAAAGTGACGGAATGCGTCTCCATCATGAATACGGGAGGAAAGTACGACAACAAAGCGTTCCACAAGTCCGTCGGTCTAAACGGTGTGGGTACAAAAGCGGTGAACGCCCTCTCCAGCGAATTCAAAGTACAGAGCTTCCGTGACGGAAAGACCAGAATCGCCACATTCGAGAAAGGCATTCTAACCAGCGACACCGACATCATCGACGGAGAAGGCGTCAACGGAACCATGGTTTATTTCCGACCAGACAACGATCCAAAGTTGTTCGCCAACTATAAATACCGGGAGGAGATCATAGAGACGATGCTCCGAAACTACACTTACCTCAACACGGGTCTCAGCATCCTTTTCAACGGGAAGAAATTCTACTCCCGCAACGGTCTGCTCGACCTGCTGAACGAGGCCATGACGGAAGACGCCCTCTATCCGATCATCCACCTCAAAGGGGAGGACATCGAGATTGCCCTCACCCACTGCAACCAAAATGGCGACGAATACTACTCTTTCGTCAACGGACAACACACCACACAGGGAGGTACCCATCAAGCCGCCTACAAGGAGGCCATCGGCAAAACCATCAAGGAGTTCTACGACAAGGATATGGAACTTGCCGACATCCGTGCCGGACTGGTTGCCGCCATCGCCATCAACGTGGAAGAGCCCGTTTTCGAGAGCCAAACCAAGACCAAACTCGGTTCGAGGGACATGTCTCCTGAGGGAGGCATCTCCGTCAACAAGTTTGTAAACGACTTCGTCAAGCAGGAGTTGGACAACTACCTGCACAAGCACTCGGACACGGTCGATATTCTCCTCAAGAAGATCCAAGATGCGGAGAGAGAGAGAAAAGCCATAGCCGGCGTGACAAAAGCAGCACGCGAGCGGGCCAAGAAGGTGAACCTGCTCAACAAGAAACTCCGCGACTGCCGCGTCCATTACAACGACGTGAAAGGCGACCAACAGGAAGAGTCGGCCATTTTCATCACCGAGGGAGACTCCGCAAGCGGTTCCATCACCAAAAGCCGCGACGTCAATACGCAAGCCGTATTCTCCCTTCGTGGTAAACCGCTCAACAGCTATACAAAGACCCGTAAAGATGTCTATGAAAACGAGGAGCTCAGCCTGCTGAAAGCTGCCCTCAACATCGAAGAGGACATGGACGGACTTCGCTACAACAAAGTCATCATCGCGACGGATGCCGATGTGGACGGAATGCACATCCGCCTACTGATGCTCACCTTCTTTCTGCTTTACCATCCCGAACTGGTCAAGAAGGGACACGTTTACATCCTGCAGACTCCTCTCTTCCGTGTGAGGGACAAAAACCAAACCTTCTACTGCTACAACGACGAGGAGCGGGAAAACGCCATCAAGAAAATTGGAGCAAAGGCCGAAATCACCCGATTCAAAGGTTTGGGAGAGATCTCTCCAGACGAGTTCAAGCACTTCATCGGGAAAGACATCCGGCTCGACCAAGTGACGCTTCGGAAAGAGGACGTTTACATGGGTATGCTGAATTTCTATATGGGAAAGAACACGGCGGAAAGGCAAGACTTCATCATCAACAATCTTGTCATAGAAGAAGACGACGTGGATTGATTCTGATAAAAAATAACGCAAGAGAATAAAGAACGTTCAATTATAAAGAGATGAAAAAAAACATTGCAATCGTAGCGGGCGGAGACCAATCCGAAGTGGAGGTCTCTTTGCGCAGCGCCGCTGGCATTGAATCCTTTTTCAACAAGGATAAATACAATTTGTATATCGTCACCATCATCGGTAAAGAGTGGAAAGTGCTTTGCGATGGAACACAATATGACATTGACAAGAACGACTTCACCTTCATTTGCAAAGGAGAGAAGAAATCGTTCGACTATGCCTACATCACCATCCACGGCATCCCCGGCGAAGATGGCAAGTTGCAAGGTTACTTCGACCTTATCGGAATGCCCTACTCCTGTTGCGGAGTCTTAGCGGCAGCCCTGACTTTCAACAAGTTCTTCTGCAACCACTACCTCAAATCGTTCGGCGTGAACATAGCAGAGTCCATCCTCATCCGAAAAGGAGAGAAAGTCGCTCCTGCCGAGGTGATTGCCAAGGTGGGACTTCCTTGCTTCGTCAAGCCTAACATCGGAGGCAGCAGCTTCGGTGTAACGAAGGTGAAAGAGGAGAGCCAAATCCTTCCTGCCATCGAGACAGCCTTTTCGGAAGGCGACCAAGTCATTATCGAAAGTTTCATGAAGGGAACGGAAATCACCTGCGGTGTATATAAGACCAAGGCAAAGACCGTCGTATTCCCTATCACCGAGGTGGTAAGCCAAAACGAGTTTTTCGACTACGATGCCAAATACAATGGACAAGTGCAAGAAATCACGCCTGCCCGGCTCTCCCCTGCCGTGACCGAGAAGGTTCAAGCTCTGACCTCCCGCATCTACGACATCATCGGGGCGAAAGGCATCATCCGTATCGACTACATCATCACGGAAGGTGACAAAGTCAACCTATTGGAAATCAACACGACTCCAGGCATGACTGCCACTAGTTTCATTCCGCAACAGGTTCGTGCGGCTGGACTTGACATAGCAGACGTTTTGTCAGACATCGTAGAAAACAACATTAACGGATAAGTTATCATGGCATTATATCCCAAATTGATATTAGACGCACTCACGCATGTGCGCTACCCGGGCACTGGGAAGGACATTGTCTCTTCCGAGATGGTCGAAGACAACATCCGAATTGATGGGAACAAAGTTTCGTTCGCTCTCGTTTTCGAAAAAGCCAACGATCCCTTTGCCAAATCACTTGTGAAGGCCTGCGAACAAGCCATACTCACCTATGTCGGTCCGGAAGTGGAGATTAAAGGCAATATTGAAACCCGTTTCAAGAAACCGCTCCCCACACAAGAGGAGAAGCCGCTCGCCCAAGTCAAGAACATCATTGCCGTTTCATCAGGCAAGGGTGGCGTGGGCAAATCCACCATCTCGTCCAATTTGGCGGTAGCATTGGCACAACAAGGCTATAAGGTGGGATTGCTGGACGCCGATATCTTCGGTCCGTCCGTACCTAAAATGTTCGGTTTGGAGGATGCCCGTCCCATATTGGAGCCTGTCGGTGCACGAGAGTTGATACGTCCGGAAGAAAAATACGGGGTGAAGATGCTCTCCATCGGGTTCTTCGTGGATCCTAACAGTGCCGTCCTTTGGCGAGGCGGCATGGCGAGCAACGCCCTGAAACAGTTGATCACGGATGCCAACTGGGGCGAGTTGGACTACTTCGTCGTAGATCTTCCTCCCGGCACGAGCGACATCCACCTGACCATGGTCCAAACGGTAGGCATCACGGGGGCAATTGTCGTCGGCACCCCGCAAGAGGTAGCTTTGGCCGACGCGCGCAAGGGCATCAACATGTTCATGGGTGAAAAGGTCAACGTACCTATCTTAGGATTGGTGGAAAACATGGCTTGGTTTACCCCTGCCGAGTTGCCAGAAAACAAATATTATCTCTTCGGAAAAGAGGGATGCAAAAAATTGGCACAAGAATTGCAGGTGCCACTATTAGGACAAATCCCTATCGTTCAAAGCATTTGCGAAGGCGGTGACGGAGGCGTACCAGTAGCCTGCAACCCCGAATCGGTGACAGGTGTCGCATTTGCCGAATTGGCAAAGAATGTGGTTGAGCAAGTAGAAATACGCAATTCCACCCTGCCAGAGACGCAAAAAGTGGAGGTTCGGAAATAGAATTAGGATTGGATTTTTTATTGTTTAATTATATAATAGGCTTAGTAATATGAAGTATGTAAAAAACTGGGTGATTTTCGCCCTAATGGCAATTGTCTCTGTATGTGCAACATCATGTAGTTCAGACAGCAATAACGAGTTGGAAGCTTACAAGAAGGTAAATGAAAAGATTTTCAAAGAGAACATTGAAGCCTCTTCAAGAAACGGTGTTCCTCAAATCATCGACTACCGTTCCCCCGAGGAGTATGCAGCAGGTCACATTGAAGACGCTGTCAACATTCCTGTAACAGACCGCAACGCTGAAGGCAAGATTAAGGAAGAGTTGAAGAGATTCGAGCAAAGCAGAAACATCTACATTTATGGTTCAAAATCAACGAACAACACGTTAGGTTTCTATTTGGCTGGTATCGTATCCAAGGAAGGTTGGGGATTGTCTAAGACATTCCACCTCATCAACGGTATCGAAGGTTGGGAAGAAGCAGGCTATCCAGTTGTAAAATAATAAGAAGCAACACTATTCTAACAACTATAAAAAGTTTGTCGATGCAAATCGGCAAACTTTTATAGTTTATGGTACCATTTCAACCCTACTGCTGACATTTTGGACTCATCCGCAATGGAGGCAAACAAAACCCACACTAACTAATCAGGCAAGAATCTTGTTTGTTTCAAAAAAAATCACTTATTTTAAATCAATCTAACAAACTTGAATTAACCCGAAGCAAGAAACAAAGGATCTCATTAGTTGGATACTGTCACATTTCTATCCTTATACTAAACTACAAAACGAAAGATGGAAACTCAGAAATAGCCTTTGCCTCAAGCTTTTATTCTCTAACTCATAACATTTACGAACATGAAAAAAACAAAAAATCTGGTTATTCTTGCTCTAATGGCTCTCTTTACTATTGGATTAACCTCTTGTCCAGACCCCAAAGAGGAACCATTGAACTCATACAAGAAAGTCACTGCAGATATTTTCCAAAAGAACATCGAGGCTTCCACAAAGAACGGGAGTCCTCAAATCATCGACTATCGTCCCTACGAGGAGTATGCGGCAGGACACATCAAGTATGCCATCAACATTCCCGTGACAAATTCCAATGCTGAAGAGACCATCAAGGCAGAATTGAGGACCTATAATTTCGATCACAATAGGAACATCTATGTCTATGGATCCCAAAAAACGAATAACACGTTAGGCTTCTACTTGGCTGGTATCGTTTCCGGCGAGGGCTGGGGAATGTCCAAAACTTTCGATCTCCTCGGAGGAATAGAGGCATGGATTCATGCCGGTTATGAAATCGTTAAAGAGGAATAGGCCAAAGGGGGAGTCACAAAAGTTTGTCGATTAAAATCGGTAAACATGTTGTTTTTTTCAAAAAAAATGAGTTATTTTAAATCAATCTAACAAACTGAATAAACATATACGAATATGGAAACGAAACGAATTTACAAATTATTTGGATGCTGCTTATTAGGTGCTGCTGCACTTCTATCTTCCGCCTCATGCTCCAGCAATGAGTCTGACTCAGACACTTTGAAGGGATACAATAAGATTCGCCAAGACTCTTCCTTCTACAATGCGGTAACACGAATCACCAACATCCAACTGGTCGATATACGGTCGGCAGAAGAGTACAAAGCAGGGCACATCCCGTATGCAACCAACGTCGAGGCCAACTATGCCAACTCAGACGACGTGAACAGTCCGTTCTGCAAGGAGATTTTGAGAAGGTTCTCCATGGACAAAGACATCTTCCTCTACGGAGGAAAGGCTCAAAAAGCAGAGAACTGGTATGCGCCAGGATTGGTTTCCACCATTGGCTGGGGACCTAAACGGACCTATCACTATCTGAACGACTACGAAAGTTGGGTAGAGAAAGGCTATTTCATCTGTACGGACACGTCAAGAGTAGCAGGTTGCCCTTGTCAAAATCAATAGAACTGAAAAGAATCACAGAGATAGCCAAGGATTCTTCGATGAAAATCGGAGAATCCTTGCTTGTTTTTGGGGATGACGGAAGAAGAATCTAACCTATCAGCTGAAAGTGCAGGCTTCTAGTCTGAGCCTTGTCATAGTGCCACCCGACAGCATCATTATATGGATTGCATATAGGCAGAAAAAAGTTGGCGAATGGGTTCTCCATCCGCCAACTAAAGCATTATCATTTTTATCGAATTATCACTTCTTCAAAACGACCAATTTAGAGAGGCCAGTGCTTTGAGCCTTAACAAGGTAGGTTCCTGCGCGGAAGCCCTTGTTTTGGAGTGCACCTTCTACCCCTGCCTCTGTGGAAGTCAAGGTTGTCAGGAGAGTTCCTTGCAAAGAATAGATCTCGTATGCCGTTTCTACGTCATTGGAGGAAGCCTCGCTCAAACCAACATGTTCGTGTTCAGACTCAAACTCCACCTTGTCGATGTTGACATAGTCAGCCAAGATTTCCACCTTCAAGATATGCTTTCCAGGCGCAAGCTCGCCGGTCTTTCCTGTATATTCCTTGAAAGTCTTCCAGTCGCCTGAATTCTTAACACTGATTGACTCCGAAATTGCCTTGTCATCGATATAGAGTTTGAACGAAGAGCCGTCGCTACCAGAAGCCGCATAGGCTGTCCAGTTATAGGTGTCCTCGAACAAGACATTCAAAGTATATTCCACCCATTCGCCTTTTTTCGTCCAGCCGAGAGCATATTTTCCCGTTGCAAACTCCTCGATATCCACTCCATCCTCTGTCCTGAAGGCCTTGC
Organism: Paludibacteraceae bacterium; assembly: GCA_017961765.1. Taxonomy (GTDB): domain Bacteria; phylum Bacteroidota; class Bacteroidia; order Bacteroidales; family Paludibacteraceae; genus RGIG10190. Next base: position 10,372 of record JAGCWQ010000121.1, read on the forward strand.
CCTCATCCACTTCGTCACTATCATGGAAAGCCATGCCTTCACCACCTTCGTCGTAATTCTCCATCTCTACCGCTCCAGGCAAATCGCTGGCGATGCCCTTATATGGAGCCTGAGGAGCCTTCACTTCAAAGTTCTTCTTAGCAGAGTTGTAAGATTTGCCCTCATTGTCAACCATGACAGCGCTGAACTCATACTTACCGATTTCCAAATCTTGGACAGTCACCTCAAATGGCTCGTTGGTCAAGGTCTCCAACAATTTGCTTCCCTGATAGAATTCTATTGACTTAACGCTCGCACCGTCAGGCAAAGTTGCCTTAGCAGACAAAGTAACCGTAGCAGGAGCCTCGCCTATATTCTCAGAAAGGGAAAGGGAAACACCCGTAGAAGCAGCCTTGCCGCAAGCAGTCGTATATTGACGGAAGAAGGTCCAAAGTGCTTGGGAAGTATTGAATCCGTTATTGGAAGGCTCATGTCCACGTCCGTTGACAGAGTAGAGAACGACCTCCGTCTCGCAATCACCATCCGTATAGCGGATTTCAGAATAGCCGTTTCCTGTCTTCTCGATCGGAGTCATGTTACAATTTTGTGCTTGAGCATACTTCCTCATATTGTCCTTGATACCACCATAGTTCATGATATCATCAGCTGTTCCGTGCACATGGCAGATTGGAATCGGACGTGAGCTTGACGTACTTCCGCCCATCAAATTGTAACCAGAGATTGGTCCGAAAGCTGCGATCTTGTCTGCCGCCTTGTTCATCATATAATAAGTGAAGGCTCCACCCAAGGAGAAACCAGACAAATAGACACGTGTCTCGTCGATATTGTAATCCTTTTTCACATCCGCAATGATATCCAAGATGAAGTTCACGTCACTCATTCCATCGAGATCCCATCCCGTTTGGAAGCTTTGACCCCAAGCAGTACCAGCTATTCCCACAGGATAGACCACAACGAAGTTGGCCGTATCTGCAAAATTAGGCCACTGGGTTTGCTCTTTTTGATAATTATAATCCTGATTCATTCCGTGACAAGAGATGACCAAAGGACGGTCGTCCGTAATAGAATTCGGGACATAGAGATAGTACTGACGGTTTTTTCCTCCCGTCTGAATACTTTTCAATGAATTGAATTTTGCCGCAGAAGCCACCTCACACAATAGCAGAGCGACAATTAAAAAAAACGCTTTTTTCATGATATAAATGTATTGGTTTATAGTAATCCATTCTGACCTTACTACTATGGTTTTCCTTTCAAAAGAGCCAATAAACAGAATGAAAATTAAAATTTATGGTTCTAAAAAATTCAAACTCATCTATCCTCTAACGACAACCGACATCCCGATGGTTCTGCCTATACTGCCAAAGATGTTGGAAGCATCGTTTTCACTTATGTCTATTGAGAATGCCTAGAAGAAAAGTAAGCTATGCCATGGTTCAAACATCACAACTCACACTAACAAGGATTTCGCACTCTCCTTAACTTTCCAAAATTATAACTTTATTTTGAAAAAATAAATATATGGCAAAAAAGATGACACAAATCAATAATTCTCTCCTTATCCGAACCTACCGCGCACTTCAAAACTTGTCACTAATGAGATTGGTTTTCAACCAACAAAGGTGACATGTCCAATAATATCAGTCACGAAACAGAGTTAGGCAAGTTCCTTAATGGAACTGACACTAACCGCTTGGCAGTTGGATTGGCAAGACCCAAATTCTCAATTAGTTAAAACGGTCTTTGAGGACGTTCTCCACGAGGAGGCATAGCACCGTCACCAGGGCCACCCATGCCATTAGGTCCACCTCTACCCGCAGAACCTCCGCTGGCCTTCTTACCCAACGTATTGATTCGATAGACGAAATGGAACATGAAATAGCTACCCAACGTATTGTATTCCGTATCGCTGATTTCCGTATTGCTTACGCTTCTCGTCAAGTTAGTTTGCTGCTGCAAGATATCATAAACCTTGATACGCACGGTAGCCGCATTGTTTTTCAAGAAATTCTTAGAGATTTGCGCATTCCAAATGAACGTAGGGTCGCCGTAGCCATCCGTATAACCTGAATAGAGGTCGTAGTTGGCATCCGTCGAGATGGAGAAATTGTACGGCAGATAGAGATTGGCATTTCCGCCGAACCTATAATTATAGGTCTCACGGTTACTATTCTTCTGAATTCGGTTGTAGGCGCTTTGATAGGCCACCGAAGCGTTAGCCGAGACATCGAAAGATTCCAATCGATAGTTGAGCATCAACTTGTCGCTGAGCGAGAACGATTGGGTCGTACACTCTTGGGAAGTATAGGATTTCTGTTCCTCCATGCTGCCTGCCACCGAGGCATAGGAGACCCGCTCGGCATAATTACCGTTGCACGAATTGGAGACGTTGATCTTCTTGTAAAGGATAGGGAACGTGGCTGTCACCAACGCATTGGCATTCCAATTGCCGTCCACATTGACTTTGTACGTCTCCCTTCCACCCGTCTTTTCGTTGTAGATCATCCTATTCGTCACAGAGTTAAGCGTATTGCTATAACCCAAGTTAGTCATGAAACTGGTCTGCTTCTCCGCATTGTAATCATTAAACCGCAAGCGTACATTGTTGGTGAACGAAGGTTTCAAATCCGGGTCACCGAACTGGATATTCAACGGATCCTCCTGACTGATAACATTTTGGAGGTACTCTATATTAGGCGCACTACTCTGTCCCCTATAGTTGAAGCTGAGGGAACTCTTCTTGGAGAATTTGTAACGCAAGCGGATGCTTGGAGAGAAATTCACCACGTTTTGGGAGAGTTTCTTACCTGCATTCGGTCCGACATTGGTTTCTGAGGTCGTAGTCTGGGGATGGACGGCCGCACCGAAGTTATAGGTCGTCTTCTCATACTTACCTTGCAACCCCACTTCCGCCGTATAGCGTATATAGGTGTTTTTCACCTCGCTACTCAAAGAATCGACATAGTCGGAAGGATCCCAATTGAGGTCATAGACATAGGCATCGTTGCGAGCCAGACGCTCCTGTATGCCGAGTTTAAAGAAGAGCGAATGCCTTTGGGAGATCGGTTCCGTATAGGAGATCTCTCCAGTACCCGTAAACCGTTTGCCCTCCCGGTCCGTCTCACGGTTAGTAGAGAAGAGGCTATCCTCCATAAAGAGATTGGTCTGCCAATTAGATTGGCTCTCCGACTCATTTCCCGTATATTCTATTCGAATCAAAGAGGAGAGGCTTCTACCCTTCTTCTTGAACTTATGAAAATAACGGAGACTCGTGTTAAAGCCGAGGTTGTCTCCCTCGTTGATGGTTGACGAGCGTTTCCTGTTGACAAGGTCTCGATCGCCATTCCTTGTCTCCGACAATCCATCGCTGAAAGCATCCGTCTTACTATAGGTCAAGTTAGGCAAAATCAAGAAGGTGTTGGAGCTATCGGGAGTCCATTTCAAGCGGAAATTAGTGGAGAGGTCGTTGCGCTTCCTCTCGGAAATAGTGGTGTCGTTGCGGTAGGAACTCTCCTTGCCAAGGAACGTCTCCGTGGAACTCTTCACACGTGAGTCATTGTCCGAGTGGCCAAACTGCACATTACCACCGAACTCCGTCTTCTTGTAATTCTTAGCGAATGTCGTACCATAAAGTTGAGAGGAGGTGATGCCCGAACCTGCCGCTCCCAATCGACCGAAATCCGTGTCACCAAATTCGGAGAAGCCTGAATTGTTGGTGTTGTTGGCAGAGGCCAAGACAGAGAAATTGGAGTCGTCCGAGAATCGGTTCATGATGCCGCCGGCCTCATAGCGTTCCTTCGTACCCAAGCCGCCCAAGACATTTCCGAACCAACCGTTCTTCATACCCTTCTTGACGGAAAGATCCAAGACAGCCTCGTCATCGTCGTCGTCAACGCCCGTCATCGTGGCATTATCACTCTTCTTGTTGTAGGTTTTCACCTTCTCCACCATATTGGCAGGCAAGTTTTTCAAGGAGACTTTCGGATCGTTGGAGAAGAACTCCTTACCATCCACCAAAATCTTCTTTATCTCCTTACCATTGACCATCAGTTTGCCTTCGGAAGAGATCTCCGCCCCCGGCAATTTCTTGACCAAGTCTTCCAGCATGGCTCCGTCAGCCACACGGAAAGCCGAAGAGTTAAATTCGATGGTATCCTCCTTCATCACGACAGGGGTCACCTTTCCCGTCACAGTGACCGCCCCAAGCACCTCAGTATCAGGCTTCAAGCGCAAGACACCCAGTTCAACATTGGGTTTCTCCACCGTCACCGTGACTTTTCGATCCAACGTCACATATCCCACAAAGGAGACACGGGCAATGTATTTTCCCTCCTTGAGATTTTTGATTTCAAAAAAACCATCCAAATTGCTGGTGCTTCCTGTTGCCAACGAGCTATCTGGCAATTGCAACAACTGAACCGTAGCGTATTCCAACGGTTCATTCGTCTCAGAATCCATGATTTTTCCTGTAATCGTGACACTACTACTTTGCCCTTGTGCGACACACAAAACCATGTGAAGAAGAAGCAAGACGGTGGTTAATATTCGACGCATTTTCATTCGTTTTTCCTAATATGTTTCAAGTCCCATGGGAAGACTAATTCCACGCATATCACAAAGCAACGGGTTAACAAAACCACAGAACTTGTCGTCAAAGATACGCTATTTTGTTGGAAACGGGAACTTTTAGGAAGGCAAATGGCAGAAAAATCATCTTTGGGTCAAAAGAATCTCCGTAAGACGAGAAATTGGATAGTTATCAAAATCCGACTTGAGCACTTTGATATATTCAGAAGAGGCATCTCCCAAGAAGGCGGCACGAGCCTCTATCAACGTCGCATGGATGCGCAGATGGCTCAGGACATGCGTCACTGCCGAATGGATTTTATCAACCTGGGGCGAAGGAAAATTCTTCCCGAAAAGCGTATTTTGAGCAAAGTCCAAAAGTACGTCGGCCTCCATCGGGCAAGGAGTCTCCACCAAAGGGAGTTCGTACAAACCCTTCCAAATATCGTCAGACTCCCGCTTGTGCAAATAGATGTAGCCGCCAGTCTCAATAAAGAAATAGTAGAAATAGCGATCTCGAGTGGCCACCTTCTTGCTCTTTACAGGCAACTCGCCCACCCTACCATGAGCCAAAGCCAAACAGACATCCTGCATCGGACAGTGCACACACTCGGGGGCAACCGGAGTGCAGACCACCGCCCCCAGATCCATCATGGCTTGATTGAACAAGGCAGAACGCTTCTTGTCAAGGAGTTCTTGCGCCAATGCGAAAAATTCACTCTTCCCTTTCGCCGAATCGATGGGCGTATCCATCTCAAAGACACGGGACAAGACCCGATAGGCATTGCCATCCACCGCCGCGTAAGGGAGTCCGTAGGCAAAGGAGCAAATGGCTGCAGCCGTATAGTCGCCCACGCCCTTCAACGCACGGACCTCCGCATGGTTTTGGGGAAAGATTCCGCCGTGCTTCTCTAGGATGGTTTTAGCTGAAAAATGGAGATTGCGGGCACGGCTATAATAGCCCAACCCTTGCCAACATTTAAGGACTTCCGACTCGTCCGCCTCCGCCAAGGAACGGACATCGGGGAAATGGGCAATGAAGTTGTTATAGTAGTCCAACCCTTGAGCCACACGTGTCTGCTGAAGAATGATCTCCGAAATCCAGATACGGTAAGGATCATTGATTTTCCGCCAAGGGAGATCCCGTTTATTCTTCAAATACCAATTTATGAGCAAGTCGCTGAACTCCATTCGTCCGAGGAATATGATTTTAATTCAAGAACATAAAAAAAATGAAATGTGACAAACAGGTCCACAAAAGGAAGCCAACAATCACACCCATCTATTTTTAGCCACAAAAATAGAGATAAATGGGGAATTTACTAAGAACACGGAAATTTCATTTAACTTTTCTTGTATAACTGAAATATGTCATAGAAGAGAAATGAGGCAGAAGGGACTGGCTTCCAGCCTATGGGGCAGACGAATCTCCCCAATGACATCTTGAATTAAAATTAAACAGATTCGATTCTAAGTGTCTCAAACGAAAAATCCGTGGATTTTGCCTCTACTTATTTTTTATCGTCGCTAAAACAATCTTCCCGATTTTTCCAAGCCTCATTTTTTATTGCTAAATTTGTGAATCAAGTAATAATTTGAAAAACCAAGATAGTATGTTAGACAGCAACGACAACCTTTATGTGGCACATTCCGACAAGCCACTACATATATGCGCAAAGATGGCCAACCGCCATGGAGTGATATCTGGAGCGACGGGAACAGGAAAGACCGTCTCCCTTCAAGTTTTGGCTGAATCATTCAGCGAATTAGGAGTGCCCGCCTTCATGGCAGATATGAAAGGGGATTTGTCTGGTGTCTATAAAGCAGGATCCCTGTCTAAATTCATCGAGAAACGTCAAAACGAATTCGGTGTCCACTTCGACTTTCAGCCCTACCCGACTCGTTTCTTTGATGTGTACGGCGAGCAGGGGCATCCTTTGCGTGCCACCATCTCCGACATGGGGCCACTGTTGCTTTCCCGCCTGCTGGAGCTGAACGAGACTCAGACGGGTGTTTTGACGGCAGTATTCCGCATAGCCGACGACAACGGGCTTCTACTCATTGACATAAAAGACCTCCGTGCCATGCTTCACTTCGTGGGTGAGCATTCCAGCGAATACACGGTGAAATACGGAAACATCTCCTCGGCAAGCATCGGAGCCATCCAACGCAGTTTGCTGCGTATCGAGGAGGAGGGCGGCAACCAGTTTTTCGGAGAGCCTGCCTTCAACGTGAACGATTTTCTCCAGAAGGAGAAGGGGAAAGGCGTCATCAACATCTTGGCAGCCGACAAGTTGTTCAACGCTCCTAAACTATACGGCGCATTCTTGTTGTGGCTTTTGTCTTCGCTCTACTCTCAATTGCCAGAGGTGGGCGACCAAGACAAACCGAAGTTCATATTCTTCTTCGACGAGGCCCATCTGTTGTTCAAGGACGCTTCAAAAGTCCTTATGGAGAAGATTGAGCAGATTGTCCGTTTGATTCGTTCAAAGGGCGTGGGCGTCTATTTCATCACCCAAAATCCAATGGACATTCCAGAATCGGTCTTAGGCCAACTCGGAAACAGAATCCAACATGCCCTACGCGCCTACACGCCAAAGGACAAGCAGGCCATCCACGCCATCGCACAGACATTCCGAACCAACAGCAAATTCGACACGGAGCAAGCCATTCTGGAACTGGAGACGGGCGAGGCTTTGATCTCCTTCCTCGACGAGAAAGGAGCCCCTTCGGTAGTGGAGCGTGCCAAGATGCTCTGTCCGCAAGGCCAAATCGGCCCGTTGACGGAAGAGGAGCGCTCACGTGCCATCCAATCCTCCCCACTCTACGGAACATACGAAAAATCGTTCGACCGTGAATCGGCATTCGAAGTATTGCAAGAGCAGACGGAACGGGAACAAAAACGGAAAGAGGAAGAGAAACAGGCAGCCATAAAGGAAAAGGAACGCCTGGCAAGGGAGAAAGAGGAGGAGAAAGCACGCAAGGAGGCTTCTCGGAAGAGCAGCACCACTCGCTCCACACGCAAATCAACGGCTCAATCGACGACCGACAAATTCTTGGGCACGCTTGCCACGACAATCGGCCGCAACTTGGGCAACAAACTGATCCGCTCCATATTCGACACCTTGCTGAAATAAGCAGACCAGTATCTCTTGGCGAACAAGCCAATCAGAGATTTCATATAACAATGAACGAGGGAATGCGCTTTGAGCACATTCCCTCGTTTTTCTTTTGGATAGCACACCTAAATTTGCGTCACACAGGAACCACACCACCCGCACGACTGCAGCGACCACCTCTATTTTTCGACAGCAAAATTGTATTTCCCCCAAGATCGGACAATCTTACCATCCTTACGAGCCGGTCTATACCACACATTTCCAATAGCGAGTTTTCCCTCCTCACTCATTGGCAGAGCCCTATATTCGCCCACGCTAATATTTGAAACAGTACCATCTTTCTCGACGACAAAGCGAACTTGAACAATGCCTCCTTTCGAGTTCTTTTCCAACGCATCCTCTGGAAACTCACAATAATGGACAATAGCATTCGAAAGGTTCCCACTAAGCCATCTCGGAGCCTCATCCACATCCGTATAAATGGTGGTATCCTCTGGCGAGGTGGCCGAGATATCCTCTCCTTGTTCTTCCCCCGTTGCAACCGATCCAATGGCTGAAGTGGTGACTTTTCTCTCCTTCGTGCACACTATGACAAATGTATCCTTGTCACCCAAATCATTCTTACTCAACCTCTTCCCAATTCTAAAGTCGGGAACATAAAGCAGAAACGAATCTCTAGGATATAGGGGAAAAGAAGCAGTTCCGTCCTTCATATTATACACAGGAAGGGGTGGTGGTGGTAAGTATAATCCAAATACCCGATTTCCATAGTCAACACACAAATGATGCAAGCTGGCGTCAATTGCATTCCCCTTCTCGTCAACCAAAGCCACCACCACCTTGCGGATTTCCGTTTTTATGCGGATACTCCGACGCTCGTTCTTCTTCAAAGGAGGAATAACCGCACAAACATCGCCAAATCCCTCTCCTTCATAAGAAAATCCTCCTCCTTCATAAAGCCGAACAGAGGCCTCTCTCCCCGCAGGTACAGCGCTGAATCCACTCGTTACAAAGATTGTATCTTCTCCCGATACGACAAGACAAATGGCATTAATATTAATATCAGCTCCCTTCTCATCGGAAAATAGGAACCTGACAAAAGAACCATCCTCAAAAAAGACGTCACAATTCCACCAAGAGAAATGACCCACATACCCTTCGTAATAGTCTCCTTTGTTCAAAGACACACCTTCCTCACGCCAAAGGCCAGCCGACTCGTCGAACCACCAAAGCGGAATGGTGTCGTGTGGATGGGCCTTCTGGGAAGCCGCAACAGGGAATGTCAATTTAGCCTTAGTACCAGACTTCAGTTGGAGTTTCTCCCCGTTCTCGCCAGCCAGTTCAACACGCGTCATGCCATAAGAGATCAAGCCGCCCTCCTCACCATTCGTCCGAGTAGCGCACAAATCGCCACCAGGCATCAACTCGCTGAAACGAGGATTATCGGGGCTCAAATAGACCACAGACAAGCCCACCTTGCCATTATAGGGAGTCCCATCGGGAAGCACCAAGGCGTCGGCAGGGATAGAGACCTTCGCCCCAGCGACACTCACTTCCGCCCCTTTGGAAGAATTGAACGATGAAACCAAGCAAATGGGAGACGAGCTCTTAGGAAGCATCTTAATGACACAAGCGGCAGTATCCGTCACCTCCCTTGAACAGACATGGTAAAAGAAGCCCTTCTTCTCTAATTTCAGCACATAGCGACCACTATCAGAGGCGGTCGGAATCTCATACCTACCCAAGGAATCGGTATAAACCACCGTGTCGGGTGCAGCGATTTTTACGCCAGGGAGAGGTTGGTCGCTCCCGTCAATCACCCACCCACGAGCCACTACGGACGAGCCCTTATCAGAATCGGTTGTTTCCTCTTTTGTCGAATTGGAATGGCAAGCAGCCAAGAATAACAGAGAGGCCATAAGGCCCAATTTTAACAAGTTCTTCATATCAGTTTTTCTCATTATTGGGTTGGTTTTAAATTATCTTAAGCTAGCACTGGTTCGAAAAAGCGGCAGTATTATAGTTTTCAATTCTGATTTTTTTCAATTCTGGGTTTACCGTGGAAAAATAGGATAACCCCAAAAAACAGAAGAAAGAGACTATAAACCATCACGAAGGATGGAGCATACTTAGCCAAAAGGGCACTTCTTCGCAATTGGGGTAATTGTTTTTCATCTAAAGTGAAATCATCATCTACTTGAGCTAAGAGATTTACTTCCACATAATTTCTAAAATCAGATAATTCTTTTTTGGACATATTACTTAAAATACCGCCCCCCTCTTCATCGCCCATTTTTTTATAATTACGGAATTCTACCCGACATATATCATCAGACTTTCTAATAATAAAATCAACATTCATAGACAGTTCCTTTACAAAAACATTGAAATTGGTCGCATTATTAAGATCATAAACATCTTCAGATATAAATTTACCTTCATCCATGATTCTTAAAAAATCATGTTTAACTACTTCATATCTTGCCACTCTATATTCATAGACCAAGGCTGAACATTGAGGTTGATAAGAATACAAAACAACAAATGTAAATGGCCACAAACAACAAAGAATGGAAAAAAGAACAACAAGTTTTCTCATACAACACGCCTATTCATAAGAAATAAGCAAGTAAGGAAAAAGCGTGGAGAAAAATCTCCACGCTTCACACTACACCACACCTATCTGTTTTGAAAAAAATCACCTGAGAGCTGTAATCTCTCCGGTAAGATGTATCTGCTTCGTCACTTCTCTTTCGACAAGTGTCTTATTGTAAGTTGTCTCACCTTCCTCATCGATATCCTCCTCGGTCACTTCCTGCATCTCCGTAGAGGTTACAATTCCCGTCAAATCGACAGTGAGGAGAACCTGGTCATGGTTGGAAGTCAAGTTCTTGAGGTCGATACGACCTTCGGAGAGCGTATAGACGGTAGGAAAGAAAGCGACATTCGTCTCCACACCTGGACGGCATTTGATGATTCGGATTGTACCCTCGCAACTAGAACCAACCGTATAAGTTCCATTATTACCATCATCCAATAGGACATCCAATTCCAATTTGGTTCCGATGAGATTCTTATCCGTAGAATCACCGAACGTCACTTGACACTCCAACTTCTGCTTAGTGCTGATCGTGTCCACATTATAAATAGTGGATACAGACATGATGAAACTCTTCTTCGGAATAGAATCACCTTCCACCCATGCATAACTTGCTCTTTCCATTTCCACCTCTTTGCTACAAGAGAAGAGAGAGAGTAGGACAACCGCTAAAAATAAAATCTTTTTCATACTGCGTGTTTTGTATTTTTCGTTGAAAGTCTCAAACTATGCAAAAATAAAAAAAACGAATAACTTGTAACAAAAAATTAATAAAAATGTAATCACTAATTATCACTTTGAGCAAATCCGGCGCATTGGGATTCCCTCTTTGGCGAGGTAGTCCTTCAAATCAGGGATGGCAATCTCATGGAAATGGAAGATACTGGCTGCCAAGGCCGCATCCGCCTTTCCTTTCGTGAAGACATCCTTGAAGTGGCTCATCTCTCCCGCACCGCCCGAGGCGATGACCGGAATCGAGAGCGTATCGGAGAGCACCGCCAAAGCCTCGTTGGCGAATCCCTGCTTCACACCGTCGTGGTTCATACTGGTGAACAAGATTTCGCCCGCGCCCCTCTCCTGCGCCTCTTTCGCCCACTCGAAGAGCTTCTTGTCGGTTTCAATCCTGCCACCGTTCAGATAGCACTTCCATTCGTTGTTGCTAAACTTCGCATCGATGGCGACAGTAGCCACTTGACTTCCGAAATTCTTTGCCACCTCCGTAATCAGATCCGGATTTTTGATGGCAGCCGAATTGATGGAGACCTTGTCCGCCCCTGCGCAAAGCAACGTATCCACGTCTTTCAGTTCATGGATGCCGCCGCCCACCGTGAAGGGGATGCTGATATTCTGGGCGATACGCTTAACAAGGTCCACGAAAGTCTTCCGTCCCTCATGCGAGGCCGTTATGTCGAGGAAGACCAGCTCGTCCGCTCCCAAGCGGCTATATTCCGCTCCGAGTTCGACGGGGTCGCCCACATTGCGTATATTTACGAAATTGATTCCTTTAACCGTTTGCCCGTCCTTGATGTCGAGGCAAGGGATGATTCTTTTTGCTAACACGTCAAAACTGTTTTGGAGTTATTATAACGAAAGGAAATTCTTAAGGATGACCTCACCCGTGGCACCGCTTTTCTCCGGATGGAACTGCACCGCATAGAAATTATCCTTGTGCAAAGCTGCGCTGAACGGATGGATATAGTCAGTCTGGGCGATGGTGTTCTTCCCCACCGTCGCATAATAGCTATGCACGTAATAGAAATAAGGGGATTCGGCCAAGCCCTTGAAAAGCGGGTTGTTGTCGAATTGGATGGTGTTCCAACCCATGTGGGGCACCTTGTCCGTATGAAGTTTCGGGATGAAACGTTTCACCTCCTCCTCGAAAATGCCGAGGCACTCCACCTTTCCGCCCTCTTCGGACGACTTGCACATGAGTTGCATACCGATGCAGATGCCCAACACCGGCTGTTTCAAATCCCTTATGACACGGTCGAGACCATGCTCCTTCAGATAGTGCATCGTCGTCTCCGCCTCTCCCACACCCGGGAAAATAACCTTGTCGGCCGCCTGAATCTTGGCAATGTCGCCCGTTATCTCAGCCTCAACGCCAATGCGTCGCAAAGCGTAATCGACAGAGAAGATATTTCCCGCATTGTATTTGATTATTACTATATTCATCGTTCAAATGTTTTGACAAAGGTAATGTTTTATGCCTAATAATGAAACATGCGGAGGGAATATGTGGGAAGGAAAAAGAGGACGGGGAGATTTACCTTTACTTATTATTGCATGTCCACACAGACACCATCAATCCAGAAAACCAAGTAAAGCAAGACAAAGACAATTGATATGAATCAAGAAAATAAACAGCAAACGGCGAATATTAATATTACATTTCCAATTAAAACAAAACAAAACTATCTTTGTGCGAAAATCCAAATAAAGGAAATCAGGAAAACGAGTTACGGAATCCATAATTTTCTCACAATAACATTTTTTCATAAAGAGCCATTAGAATATTTGACGATGTATAAATTATTGACAATTTTAGGACTATTGTCCATCATAACACCCAAAGTCAATTCCGCTGTTTATATTACGGAAATATTTCCCATAAGCGACATATTAGGATACCAAGACAAAAATGCTGGGGAATATATAGAACTATTCAATTCAGCAGACACAACTGTAACCTTGAAGGATTGGATTCTTCAATGCGGGAATAACACCCTCAAATTTTCAGAAATCGACACTATCGAGCCACAAAAAACATTTGTTCTTTATTACACACCTCATTGCATCGGAAACGGATGCTTTGATTTCTCAGATCATTTTTCCTTAGAGGCAGGAACAAAACTAAAAGAGATGCCATTCCTAATTAGTTCAGACTGTTTTGTCAAACTAAAAAATCATTTGAATCAGGAAAAAGATTTCGTGGACTGGAGCGAATGGACAGAAATGATAAAAGATTCAGGATATAAACACCCAAGCCTACATCGTGACTCTGTAAACTTAGGATGCAAAGACAGCACGCTATCAGCCAATTTAAGAATTGGATCAGCAACACCAGGAAGAATCGACTATTTATTTGAAAGGGACGAGGCAAATCTATGGGTAGAGATTGATAAAGACAGTAGCAATATTCTCCGCATGCACTTCACCACTCTAAGTATAGATGCGACCGAAGAGGAAGAAATAGGGAGTTCCTCATCAGGCACAGAAGAAGAGGAGAACATTCAAAAATCTATATATGAACTCATCAACATTCACCCTAATCCAGTTGTCACGCAACTACAGATAACATCCGTTTCAAACCAAACAGCCAACTGTCGTTATACTCTACAAGACGGAAGTGGGCTAATCCTCCAGCAAGGGAAACTGGATGAAGAAGGAGACTGTTCCATCAACATGGGAAACTTACAGAAGGGGAACTATGTCCTATCCATAGAAAAAGATGGATGTTCCTACCCTTTTATAATAAGCAAAGAATAGATTGATAAAAAAAAACAAGAAACAGAGAAATGAATAAGATTGCTTTGTCAATTCTAAGTTGGATGTTATTCTGTGCATCCTCCATAGCAGGGAATTTGGTCGTAGGGGAAATAAGCGGAAGTTACGCCATGTCTCCATCAGGAGGTGCCACCTATACAATTCCCATCGAATGTCCAGCAGGCGTAGGCTCTATGAAACCACAAGTGATGGTGGTTTATAATAGCCAAGGAGGAATGAGCACTGTTGGAGAAAAGTGGCAACTCACAGCCTCTTCCGTCATTATGAAAGTTTGTCCAACCCCCTATTACGACGGCAAATCCCTACCAATAAATCAAGGAAAATCTGGAGATTATCTTTCCCTTGATGGGCAACGCCTAATCAAATACAAGACAATCAGCGAATCAAAAGTGGAGTTCAGGACAGAAAATGACATGCAAATCCGCATCATACGTACGGGAAAATCCGGCGCATATAGTTTCACCGTCTATACGATGGACGGGAAAAAGCTGACATATAGCCAACTAAAAACAGGAGCAAGCTACTATAACGGAAACTTTGGTTGGCATCTGACCGAAGCGAGAGACATGAACGGGAACTATATCACATACAAATATACAGTTGGAACAGACACAGAGAAGAAAAATGTAAAAAGCGTAAAGTTAACATCTATTGAATACGGAGGCAACTATACCACCGACACACCACATACTTGCAGAATAGATTTCAGGTATGGAGAATACTCGAATCAAAGTATGTATATAGATGGATATAAAAAATATAGTGATGGTTTGTTGAGCTGGATTAATGTGTATTCAAATGGACAGACTTTCCGAAAATACAATTTTATATATCAAAAAAACGAAACTACAAACAAACGACTTTGTAGCATAAAAATCCAAGGTAATAATGAGGATTATTACAATGACATGACCATTCATTGGAATGAAGAGAGTGAGAAATTCACAGAGAAGGCTTACAAAACAAATGGTATTTCGTCAGAGGTCTCTCCTTCTCAAAAAATGTGGATCCCTTTCGATGATGACAATGATGGTTATGCAGACCTCTATGCCATATACACAAAAAACATAGGGACAGGTACCACCTTTGAGAGTAAGACTTTTTTCGAGTTTTATAAAAATAAAAAAGGCACCCTATCGTTTGAACTTGGCTCCAAAAGAAGTATCTCCGGAATTTATAAGTTTTCCGACTCCCCAATGATATGTCATTACGGAGACTTAAAGAAATCGAATTGTATAGTTCCAGCATTGTCTAGTGATTGGTATTTCAATTTGCTATTTCCATGTTCTAGAAAGGCCGCACGTTGTCTCAAATTGAAAAGCAAACACGAGAAGGAAGCCCCTGTTACTACATTTGCTGATTTCAACAAAGATGGCTATGATGACATTATGGTTATAGAAAGGAACAAAGTAAATGGGAAATATCCTGTAACGATCCTATGGGGACACGAGTCACCCGATCTGGAAACGAACATAACAGACAACTATGGAATTCTCGGTTATTATTATTTGGAGATGTCTTCCTCCCCCGAAAAAGCATATGCTACTGACATGACGGGAAATGGGTTGTGCGACGTTCTGGTTTTAGCTAAGGATGGCTATGCTTGTCTACAAAACAAAGGAAGCCACAAAATGAACAATGCCATTCTTATGGATACGTTTGCCACTGTCAGTTTTGTAAAAAGCGATGTTTCCACAGACGACAAACTATGTATGGAGGCTGGTGATTTCAACGGAGATGGTATGCTAGACTTTTACATCAACAAAAAGAACGGAGAAGTAGGCATCTGGGAGGGCTCTGGTGATTTTAAATTCATCAAGAAAACAGTCTCCTCTGCCGAAAAGATAACAGATGAAGAAAAGGACTTCGTAGTAGTCAACGATTTCAACGGAGATGGCAAATCCGACATTATCATCTGAAATAACAAGGGAGAAAAAATCATATGGAAAAAGAAAACAGACTACGAACTTCAATTCTCGACAGTCGTTCAAACAAAGAATAACAAAAGTGAGCTAAGTAAAGGACAAGTTCTTGTGGGTGATTTTGATGCAGACGGACATCCCGAAGTGTTGTCAATAGGAATGTCCTCCATCGAATCTGGTCAAAATCTCCCAAATTGCTTCTTCCTGACAAAGATGGAATCCGTCGGAATTTCCAACCTTGTGTCTAGCATTACCACAAAATTCAGCGAAACAAGATTCACTTACGGAACCTTGTTCGACTCCAATCTTTACAAACAGACTGATGTGGAGACAAATGGGAAAATCGTTTCTTGGCTACTTCCGTTAACTGTCGTAAAGAGAGCGGAGGTTAACAGGATCTATTATGACTACACATATTCCGACGCCTTCATCGAAAGAAGCGGAAAAGGATTTTTGGGTTTCCGTAGCATTGACACTAAAAGTCTAGGATTGACGACCCAAACAACATTCACATTGTCAGCCACTCATGCTACACTAATACCAACATCCTCTCTGACAAAGAATGGTGAGACAAAAGTAAGCGAGACGCTTTCGACCATCTCGCTCACCCCCCTATCGGAAGATTCAAAGGGGTTCTTCCTGCGCACCGAAAAGAATGTCACGACAAACCACTTGACAGGAAGTACGACAACCACCACCTATTCAAACTTCAACGAGTTCAACATTCCACAAAAAGAAAAGATAGCTTACAATGGCACAGGAATAGCATCGGAAACAACGCTGTCTAATTTCAAAAAAAACACAACCTACAACATAGCTGTTCCTCAAAAAAAAGTGGTGAAGTTGACCAACCAATCTGGTAGTCAATCAGAGACAACAACGTTTTCCTACGATTCGAAATATAGATTGACAAAAGAAGTTCATAGACCCAACACTCCATTGGCAGTAACCACATCCTTTAATTATGACTCGTTCGGAAATTGCATAAAATCAACGACTTCAGCTACTGGATGCGAAACTCATACAATCTCATATACATATTCTCCATCTGGCAGATTCCTAACATCCGTCACTCAAACGGATGGAAGCAAAACCACCTACACTATCGACGAAGATTTCGTCCGTCCTATAAAGGAAGAGACCCAACAAGGAGCTCTCTCATTCACCACCCAATATTTAGTTTATGACGGATTCAACAATTGCACGGAAATGAAACTTCCAAGTGGAGCAAAAATCATTACTAAGAACGAATATGAATCGGTTCCTGATAGGGGTCTCTATCGTGTGACAGTCTCTGGAGACGGAACGCCCACCTCCCGAAATTATTACGATGCACTGGGTAGAAAGACCATTTCCGAAGTGACTGGTCCTGATGGAGAAAAACGTATCCAACGTTTCTCCTACAACTCCCAAAATTTACTGACCTATAAATCGGAAACATTCATTTCTCCGACTTATATGCCAAGTGGCAGTACGACTTGCACCAATTATAGATACGACACGTATGGTAGAATTACCCAAATGGAAAACCTCATGGGACAAACCACCTACTCCTACAACGGCAAGAAAACGACCATCATTTCTCCTATGGGAAAACAAGTCAACGAATACAATGAGGCTGGGCAACTAATCAAAAGTACAGAAAACGGAAAATCGGTTACATTCTCCTACTATCCGTCAGGATTGCTATCCAAGGCGACCCCAGACGGCGAATCGCCGGTAACAATGAAATACGACGCAGCAGGCAACCGAACAAAAATCACAGACCCCGATGCCGGCGTCATCGAATGGGAATATGATGCTTACGGTAGAGAAATATCCAAATTGGATGCAAAAATGTCTAGTACACCCATTGAAACCGTCTATGACACCTACGGACGAATTTCAAAAGTAACACAGGGAAGCGACTGGACAGCAGAATATTTCTACAACGCATCTGGATTATTGGAGAAAGAGACAAATGGAAACGGATATAAATGTCTCTATACCTACGACGAATACAAGAACCCGACCCAGATCAAAGAGATCATTGACAACAAGCCGTTTACCACCCAATATTCCTACAGCAAGCCTTATTTAGGGCCTACAAAAGTGCGCTATCCTTCCGGCTATGAGGTCAGCTACGAATATGACAACATGGGCAACCTCCTCAGCATGAAAAATGGGGAGAAACTTCTTTGGAAGCCCATCTCATTCGATGCCCATGGGAATATAGCAAAGGCAAAAGCGGGTGATGTCGTCTATACGTACAATTACAACAAATTAGACCAACTGCTCCGAGAAACAGCCTACAAAGGTTCTGTCGGACTGATGGATTTGAGTTATGAATACGACACCATGAACGACGTGGATGTGGAGGAAGGAGACGGACTTCCTCTCGCTCCAAAGAGCAAATACGATGCAATATTCAAGAATACGGAGGAGTATCAATACGATTGTCTCCGTCTTGCAAAAGTAACAACGAGAAACAACAATAGCGGAACTGGCGGCCTTGTTAAATATGATGCGCACAACAACATTAAGGAAGCAGCCGACTGCGGTTCGTTCTGCAGCATCTCCTATGGGGGCAACGGTCTCTCGCCTCACCAAGTCTCCTCAGTCAAATACTGTAACTACACACCGACAGGGGAACGAACCGTAAATTTCGACGGCTTCCGTATGGCGTCCCGAATCACATCTGGCCCTTACCAATATGACATCACTTATGGAAACAACCATAGAAGAAGGATGACGGAGTTACGGAAGAACGGGCAACACATAAGGACACGATATTATACACTCAACCACGAGCGGGAGGTAAAGAATGGCAAAACAAAGAAAATTGACTATATTTACGCTCCAAACGGATTGGTGGCCATGCATATAGTGGAAGATGGGAAGGACTCCCTTTTCTATACAGCGACAGACCGGCAAGGCAGCCTGATGGCAGTGGCTTCCGAAAAAGGGAACCTTGTAGAACGCTTTGCCTACGACCCATGGGGGAAACGGCGCGACGTGAAAGAATGGCACTCGCACAGCGAGCCCTCCACGGGACGCTTCTACCGTGGCTACTGCATGCATGAGCATGTGGACGAATTAGGGTTGATTGATATGAACGGACGCATGTACGACCCACATCTCTGCCAGTTCATCTCCACCGACCCCTACATTCAGAACCCTAACAGTTGGCTCAACTACAACCGCTACGCCTACTGCATGAACAACCCCGTTTTCTACACCGACCCAAGCGGGGAGTTGTTGGTGGCAAATATCATTGCCATAGCGGCATGCGCCTACATCGGAGGCATGGCTGCCAACGTAGGCTACAGCAACAATGCCATGGACTGCACCGCATGGGATTGGAGCAGCAGTGCCACCTATACGGGCATCATCTCTGGAGCCATGAGCGGATGCTCCATCTTAGGCTATCCAATTTGCCTACCTCAAGCCCGAGGAATCATCCCCAACGCCTTACTTCAGTGCGGCTTCAACGCATCCACCACTGCCGTAAACTGTGCTATTGACAACAAGCCTTTCTTCAAAAATGCCATCGGCCCAGCCGTCACGGGTCTCGTCGCTGGAGGTGTGACAGGCTATCTGCTTGCCAAGGAGAATGGAGCAAATATCTGGACGGGGAATAAATACACTAATGAAATAACATTTTTCGACAAACCCAAAGATATGGATGGGCGACATCAACCCGACCCAAGGCGAGATTGCTATGCCTACTCATCCGAGTATGCGGACAAGGGACATGAAAACAGACCAGCGGAATATTTCATGAAAATTAATTCGAGAAAAGATGGTGGCGGAGATCCGACCACCTTATTGAAAGGAAGCAAAGAAAGCATATACGATTTCGAATTGGCAAAATTCAATGCATTAGGATCTGGACACGCTGAATTTGTGGGAAATGTCTCTATCGGAGATCCCAATGATCCGACCTCTCATTGGGTAAATATAGTAGAAGTGAAAATAGCAATTAAAACAAACTGTTTTGGCCGTTCCAAACCAGTCATACGTTCTTCCAAAATCTGGGATCCTATAGATGGACAATTTAAGAGCGGAGGCAGATTTAAATATATAGGCATTATTCAATATTAAATCAATAAAAAAATGAAAAAAATATATTGCACACTATTATATATCATTTTCTCATTGAACTGCATTGGCATCCTTGCGCAATCAACTGAAATTGAGCAAGAATACGCAGACAAAATATGCCAAAAGGTCAAGGCCATACATCCTTATTATCAGGAGCTAATAAAGGAACAATTTAGGCAAAATGGTGACTCCACAAATGTCGACGACATTACATTCTTGAACATTTACACTGTCTATGCGACAAAAAAGGCAGTAAAAGAAAAAAGGAAAAATATAAATAGAATTATGATAGAAAGAATCGAAGACATACCTCCAATTCCATTAAAAAAAGAAGATTTGCTAACATACATTGACCCTAAGAAAATCGATTGTAAATTTTGTTTCTTGTACAAAGATTCCGTCTATATGGGACTTATGATTCCCTATATGAATAGGAAAAACAAATGGAGCTATGGAGGAACACATTACTATTGCATGGATATTGACGAAAGAAACGCATTATACAAAATTGTCAGGGAAGTCAAACCCGAAGTGATATTCGAGATTTGTCAAAACATAACCTATTTCTTCATAAAAGAAAAGAAAATATATGGCATAATCTACGACACTTCTCGAAAAGAGTATCTTATGGTTTCTTTAAAAGAATACATTGACAAAGAGCTCACCCAAGAAAACTCGCCATTCTGCAAGAAAAAGAGCATGGGAGCTTTATGCAGAGAATACCCATATAACGTAAAAATAGAGATATGGGAATGGGACAAACATAGTAATTGCGAAAAAGCCCATAAAAAATGGCTACGCAAACATTGACAAAAAATCGTTCACAAACAGACAGGACTGATGCTCCGCAGCATAGACGATTAGGTAGAAAGCATTTCCTCTGAGTAACAGATTGTTCCACAGGCACTGTCGGTTGAGAAATATGACAAGAGGGTAGAAAAAATCACAAGGGAGAGTCCAAAGAATCAAATAAATATTTACAAGCCATTGGTTGCGAAACAATTATGGTATCTTTGCCGAGCAACCATTTATTATTTGAATAGTGCTGTCAAATCGTAACAGGAGTCAAATGAAAACAATTATTTTAACATTAGCATTGTTTCCAATCCTCATATATGGACAAACGTTAGAGCAGGATATTGCCGATGAGTACTCAAAATTAAACCAACAAGCTTACCTGCAAGCGATTACAGAACTAGTTGGCGTTGACTGCATAAACGGAGAAAAGAGTAAGGACGAATGGGAGAAAGATATGTTCCTTAGCACAACCAACTCCCAACAGTCGAAATTTGTTTTGAATTTAATCATAGAGAAAGATTTGTCAGTCAAGGTTGATACAAATCATTTGAAATTCAACATATTCGACTTAGACAAAAACGCAAATAATTGTCTATTTGTCATGGACGATAAGTGTTTATTCTACAGTTGGTATTTACCTTGGATCGGTTCCCCTAAAATGGCAAAACGAGCCAACAAAGCGATGGGAAAGATTCTAAAAAAGAACCCCACCCACCTACTTTCATGTCACGATATTTTCGGGTTGCTATATATGCTTTCCAGCAAGATATATGTTTATGACCTCCTAAAGGGGAAGGAATACGAACTAGACTACTACATGCACAATATTTATAAAAATGACAAGTAGGATTTTCATCATATTATGGGCTATTCATTTGCTTTTTAGCATAACCACCCACGCCCAATCCGTTGAGCAAGAAGCCGAATACGCAGACAAGATATGCGAAAAGATCAAGTCCATACAGCCTCGTTATCAAAAACTGGTTGTAGAGCAATTCAAGAAGAATGGAGATTCGACAAATGTGGATGACATTGATTTCTTGAACATTTACACAGTTTATGCAACAAAAAAAGCAGGAAGGATACAAAAGCGGCAATTGTACTCATATCCATCTGAAGATCCACTTTCAAGATTACTAAATTGGATAGACCCTCCTATCCCATTTAAGAAAGAGGACTTATTAACGTACATTGACCCTAAAAAGATAGATTGCAAACATTCATTACTCTATAAAGATTCCAATTATATTGGCATAATGGTGCCTTATGCGAACCAAAAGGAAAGGTGGATTTTTGCTCCACCTCCATTCTATTTCATTAACGTAAAAGAAAAAAATGCTCTATGGAAAATGGTGAAAGAAGTCAGACCTGATGTTATATTCGAAATATGTCAAGGATTCGAGTATTTCTTCATAAAAGACAAGAGAATATATGGCATTATTTACGACTTAGACCATCAAGAATACTCTACGGTTTCATTTAAAGAGTATATAGAAAAGAGGATAACCACATTAGAAGAGATATTAAACTTAAAGAAAGAAGATAAGGGAGAAATACCCATCGAAGCATTATCTAGAGAATATCCATTTGATGTAAAATATGAGATTTGGGAGAAAAAAAATGAGTAGAAACTAAGAAACTGATTTTTTGACAATGAGTAAATTTTCACACATATTACCTTTCATCCTTTTCTGGTGCACCCTAAACACCCATGCTCAATCCGTTGAGCAAGAAGCCGAATACGCAGACAAAATATGCAAAAAGGTCAAGGCCATACAGCCTCGTTATCAGAAACTGGTTGTAGAGCAATTCAAGAAGAATGGAGATTCAATAAATGTAGATGACATAGATTTTTTGAACATATATACAATTTACGCCAACAAGGAAGCAATGAGGATTCAAAGGAAACATGCTAAAACCATACATGACAAACCATTTGTCCCGTTGAAGAAAAAGGAATTGCTAACTTATTTAGACTTGAAGAAAATAGACTGCACTCATTCTTTTTTATATAAAGATTCTATTTATATCGGCATGATGGTGCCCTTTGTAAATGAAAGGAAAAAATGGGTTTATATGTCTATTCCTTTTTATTGCATGGAGGAAGAAAATAAAAACAAAAAAAATGCATTATATAAACTTGTTGCTGAGGTTAAACCAGACGTGACCTTTGAAATATGTCAAAATTTTGAGTATTTCTTTATAAAGGAAGGCAGAATATATGGTGTGATTTATGACACAAACAATCAAGCGTACTCCATGGTTTCGTTAAAAGAATATATAGATAGAGAAATAACTGAAATTCCATTAGGCAAAAAAAGCATTGAATTCATAGATCGAGAATACCCTATATATAGAGTGAAGTATCCAGTTTGGAAGAGAGACAAACGATATGAAAAAAGCAGTAATTGCCAAGAAGCCCATGAAAAATGGCTACGCAAACATTGACAAAAGATCGCTCACAGAACTAACATAGTAACACATCATGAAACATATTGTATTTGCTATTTTATTATCCTTTTCGTGCCAATTGGCCACTTCGCATGAGACGATTGACCGATTGAAATCTTTTTGCGAACAAGCTGACATGGAATGCTACTATTCCATGATTGAGAAGAATGTCAATACTTTTTTTCGCCAAGAACACCAGAATTGGAAGAGGGACTCTCTCGGAATGCCATGCGAGGAGATAGAGATAAAGTACGACAAAGGGAAACCTTTCTTAGTGACAAAACACGTCAAAATAACGACTCCCTGCTGTGATGTTGTCAGCGAGACCTCCCAGATTGTCCCCATGCTTGCCATTCAATTCGTAGGGACTGACTCCTACAAAGAGGGAGACAATCTCTACGACTACATTCGGATCGACAGCACCATCGTCTTCTCTATAGCTAGTGTCAACAATCGTCATAAGACAACCGCCTTCCTTCATTTTTGGAGGGGCTATTTTGGATACACTGAAGTCGAAAGACATTCCCTATTCTATCTCAAGAAGAAATACTCTAAAAAGATGGCAACTATCTATAGTCATTTGCCTTACGCCATCCAAAAGATTCAAAAACAGAACCCCGAATTGATATTGACATCCCCCTTCCGCTACGATTACTTAGGGAGCTCCCGTGTCTATTCCAAAGGTGGCGAAATCCTTTTTATCAAGGATAATAAAATCTACGTTTACGACCTTATAAACGAGAAGGGAGTAGAACTTAACGATTACATAAAAAGAAATTTCAGGCTTGAGGAGATCCGCTCGCTTAACCAAACGTACATACCATACATATACTCAAATGATATGAAAGGGAAAACCACAGGGAACACTCCCAAGGATCAGATAAATATTTGTAAATAAATTATCGGCTGCAAGGCAATTATAAACATCTTTATTGCAAAAGAACTTTTTTTGTTCAATGAACTGCGGGAATTAAGAATTTATTTTCATACATTTGCGGCATTTAAAACTTTAAAAGAAAAATTATGATAAAAAGATTAATTATCGCCATGATGGCGATTTGTGCTGCTCTTACATTTTCTTGCTGCAGCAGTGATGACGATGACGACAACGGTTCTTACAATGGACAACCACTCACCACTTGGTCTGATCTAGTTTCCGAAGACGGAAATGACTGGTTGAAGGATTTCCCTGAAGTTCCTGGAAAATTCGTTGAGATTTCAATGTCTTCAAACGGTTTGACACAAATTGCAGTCACGGTCCCAGATAAAGACCAAAGTTTCGCTGATGAATACGCTTCAAAGGTCGCAAGCACTTCTGGATTCTCAAAAGTCATGAGCAACTGGTACGAGAAAGGCAAACTTTCCGTAAACATTAGCTATATGGAGGCAGAGGGTCAAAAAGTTTGCACGTTCCAATTCGTCAAAAACGCAACTAGTTTTTAAAATAAACCAAGTTTCAATAGACCAAAAAAGAGGGTGTATCAAAACGATACGCCCTCTTTCGTATTACTACATGCCTATTTTAGGCAGAATGATTTTTCGGATTATCCTATTACTATACTAGCACTACCCCATTACTAACAGACTTGGCTCACAGCCAAAGAATAGCGTTCCGCTCTTGGGGGAACAAGATTCTACAAATCACCCACAAGCAAAGGAAGCAAATAGATAGGCTTATTTTTTAGGCTTCCTTCATTTGAAACATCTTTTTGCGAAATCAGATATTGCTCGCCAACATACTGCGAATATTTTATAGCGAACTGAGTGATTGAATCATGGTTCCGAATCGATGCTGACTTCACTTCGATTGGAACAACCTTATGATTCGATGTTAATAGAAAGTCCACTTCATAATAATGGGAGCTCTCTTTCTTTTGCCACGTATGATAGTATAGTTTTCTGCCACTTGAAACAATGATTTGAGCGACTGCATTCTCATACAAATATCCCAAATCCGCATCTAACTTATCGGAAATCAGTTTCTTGTAAATTTCCGATTGTGGTGCATGAGAATCATTGAAAAGCATTGTCACAAAAAGTCCCGTGTCCGACAAGTATAATTTGTATCTATCAACATCACGAGTCTGACTCAAACTCACAGATGGTTGAGATACATGATAGCAAGGAGTAACTATCTTTGAATCAACCAATTCGAATAATCGTTCTTCATCCCTCGCAGTTTTTTGTTTGCCAGTTGCCATCGAAACGACAAAGCGTTTACGTTTTAGTGCCAGTTGACTAGGCACAGAGTTGAAAATGTCTGAAAGCCTACCAGACGAATCAATTTTTTTCAAATCGTCCACATACAAACGAATTATTTCCCGTTTGATTTTATCAATCTCATTGAAATTTTTTTTCTGCACGTACGCTTCTACTGCTTGGGGCATACCTCCAACAGCCATATAAATTCGAAAGTTCCGCATTAACGTACGGTTGACAGCATCACCGATAGGGGAATTTATCTTGTATAATTGCCTTAAGTTATCAAAATTTCCTTGTGTCGCCCATAAAAACTCTTCATAATCCATAGGGTAAACATTGATTTTATGTTCCTCCGATGGTATGAGTATATCTTTTACATTTTTCCTAATTGAAATAAGCGAACCCGTCTCTATATAATCGTATCTGCCATCTTTTACAAGATGTTTTATCGCCTGGCGGACTTTGGGATATAACTGAATTTCGTCAAAAATTATTACCGACTCCCTGTCATAAAGCGTGACGTCGGTTTCAGCCTGAAGTTTCAAAAAGAAGATGTCCAAATTGACGATGTCTTTCATTATATCCAACATTGCTTCCGTGGCTTCAGAAAAGTCTATTTTGATATAGGATTTATACTCTTTTTGGGCAAAATATTCGGCTATGGTGGTTTTTCCAACACGTCGTGCGCCTTCCAGCAGACAAGCATATTTCCCCCCATAATTGCTTTTCCACTCCAAAAGTTCATCGTATGCCTTTCTCCTAAACATATCACATTGTTTTTTAATGTTTTCGATACAAATATAGATTAAAGTACCGATATTTCAAGTAAAAACAAGGCAAAAAGTACCGATATTTCAAGTAAAAACAAGACAAAAAGTACCGATATTTCAAGTAAATGCCCAACAAAAAAGGAACGACCCGAAAAATCGAATCGTTCCTTTCCTATATCTAATCAGCAAGTTATTCCTTACAAATCACGCAACCTGAACATTTGGCCAACTCGCCCCTGAAACGTTTTTCCACCAAGAGACGAATCTTATTCCGCAAGGCCTCCACACTGATCTTTTCGATCACATCGTCCATAAAGGCCAACATCAACAACATCTTTGCCTCCTTCTCGGAGATACCCCTCGCACGCATATAGAAGAGGGCCGTCTCGTCCATCTGCCCCGTAGTGGCGCCGTGGCTACACTTCACGTCGTCGGCATATATCTCCAACTGCGGCTTGCTATAGACATGCGCCTCCTTCGTCATGCAGATGTTCTTACAACTCTGGTAAGCCTCCGTCTTCTGCGCGCCCTCCTTCACGAGAACCCTGCCAGCAAAGACACCGACCGAAGAGTCGTCAACCACATATTTGTAGAGCTCCCGACTATGGCAGTTGGGCACATTATGGTTGATATACGTGGTATTGTCGATATGCTCCTCCCTGTCTCCGATGGCCATACCGCACAAAAGCGTCTCCGCATGTTCGCCGTCCAAATCCACACGAATCGTGTTACGGGTAAAACCGTTATGGAGCGTCGAATCGTTGATCACCACATGCGAGCCCTCCTCCTGCTTAACGAAGAGCGACCCGAAATTGGTCATCGTATAGTTGGTCTGCTCCAACTTGTACTGCTCGTAGGAAGCATTCTTGCCAACAAAGACTTCCGTCACCCTATTGCAAAGGAAATTCAACTTATCCATCGTATGGGCACAAACCAAGAATTTGGCGGAAGCCCCCTCTTCCAAGATGATCAAGTTACGGCTATTCGCCATCATGTCTGCATTGGCATGCATCACGTTTATCAGTTGGACAGGCTTTTCAACCACCACATTCTTAGGCACATACAAAAAGAAACCATCTTGTGCGAAGGCAGTATTAAAAGAAGTTAAACCATCCATCTTCGCACCGACTGCCTTGCCATAGTAGCGGGCAACCAAATCAGGATATTTCTCCGCATGCTCCTTCAGGCTACCCCAAAGCACCCCTTTCTCCATCAACTCCTCCATATCCCTGCTGAGAGGAAGGGAGGTATCTGACAAGAAAGAGTCGTTGACCACGAAAAAGAGATGGGAATTGATGCCTGGCACGTTGCATTTGACCAACTCGCTCGGAGACAAAAGGCATGGCACCCTCCGCAGGTTCATGCCATAATCTGCGGCAAAACAGCTACGCACATCCGTATAGCGATAAGCCTCCAACCTCTGCGTGGGGAAACCCGACGCCACGAACTGGTCGAACGCCGCATCCCGCCCTTGGTTCATCACCTCGGCCGAATGGGATTTCAGTTCCTCGTGGAACTCCCGGTAAATGTCTATGTATGATTGTTCTATTTCCATTTTCGATTCAGCGAATAAAGTTTCCACAAACGGAGCGTCACTCACCCAACTCCTTCTTAATCCAATCGTAGCCCTTCTCCTCCAACTCCAAGGCCAACTCACGTCCTGCCGACTTCACAATCCTACCCTTGTAAAGCACATGGACGAAATCTGGGACGATATAATCCAAGAGACGTTGGTAGTGGGTAATGACGATGCTGGCGTTGTCATTGCTCTTCAGCTTGTTCACACCGCTGGCGACGATACGCAAGGCATCAATGTCAAGACCGCTGTCCGTCTCGTCCAAGATGGAAAGGCGTGGCTCCAACATGGCCATTTGGAAAATCTCGTTACGCTTCTTCTCTCCACCGGAGAATCCCTCGTTCACCGAACGGTTGGCCAACTTGTTATCCAACTCGACCAACTCCTTCTTCTCACGCATCAGCTTCAAGAAATCGGAGGCGGACATAGGCTCCAAGCCCTTGTACTTACGATGTTCATTCACCGCCGTACGCATGAAATTCACCATGCTGACTCCTGGAATCTCCACAGG
Source organism: Paludibacteraceae bacterium (assembly GCA_017961765.1). Taxonomy (GTDB): domain Bacteria; phylum Bacteroidota; class Bacteroidia; order Bacteroidales; family Paludibacteraceae; genus RGIG10190. Next base: position 38,476 of record JAGCWQ010000121.1, read on the forward strand.
ATATTGGAAACTCAAGAAGAGGCCCTCTCTAGAACGATCCTCAGGAGAGAGTTCCAACAAGTTCTTTCCATTGAAAGTAACTTCACCCTCCGTCACCACATAGGCCGGATTGCCGGCAAGGACAGAAGACAACGTACTCTTTCCAGAACCATTCGGTCCCATGATGGCATGGACTTCACCCGGTTTCACCGTCAGGTTGATACCCTTCAATATCTCTTTGCCATTAATATTGGCATGCAAATTCTTTATCTCTAACATGATTCAATTTTTTTCGGTTAACAATCAGCCCACACTACCTTCCAACGAGACGGAAAGCAGTTTCTGAGCCTCGACAGCGAACTCCATCGGAAGCTTATTCAGCACCTCCTTGGCATAGCCGTTGACAATCAAGCCGACAGCGTCCTCATTGCTGATTCCTCGTTGGTTGCAATAGAATATTTGGTCTTCGTTGATTTTGGAAGTCGTCGCCTCGTGCTCGACAACAGCCGTGTCATTTTTTATGTCCATGTAAGGGAAGGTATGCGCACCACACTTGTCCCCCAACAGCAAGCTGTCGCATTGGGAGAAGTTACGGGCACCGTCCGCATTCTTCGTCACCTTCACCAAGCCCCTGTAGCTGTTTTGGCTACGGCCTGCCGAGATACCCTTTGAGACGATGTGGCTACGGGTATTCTTTCCGATGTGGATCATCTTCGTACCCGTATCGGCCTGCTGGTAATTGTTGGTGACAGCCACCGAATAGAATTCGCCGACCGAATTGTCGCCCAACAAGACACAGCTTGGATACTTCCAAGTGATGGCGGAACCCGTCTCGACCTGCGTCCAAGAGACCTTGGAGCTATCGCCCTTGCAAAGAGCACGCTTGGTCACGAAATTGTAGATACCGCCCTTGCCCTCCTTGTCGCCCGGATACCAGTTTTGGACAGTCGAATATTTGATCTCCGCACGGTCATGCGCCACCAACTCCACGATAGCCGCATGCAGCTGGCTCTCGTCACGGACAGGAGCCGTACAACCCTCCAGATAGGAGACATAGCTGTCGTCGTCCGCCACGATCAACGTACGCTCGAATTGCCCCGTGTTCTTCGCATTGATACGGAAGTAGGTGGAGAGCTCCATAGGGCAACGGACACCCTTAGGAATATAGACGAAAGAGCCATCGCTAAAGACTGCCGAATTCAGTGCGGCAAAAAAGTTATCGTCATACGGAACAGCCGTTCCAAGATATTTCTTCACCAAATCAGGATAATCCTTCACCGCCTCGCTAAACGAGCAGAAGACGATGCCCAACTCGGCCAAATTCTCCTTGTAGGTCGTCTTGACAGAAACACTATCCATCACCGCATCAACGGCCATGCCCGAGAGTTGCTTCTGCTCCTCCAAAGGAATGCCCAACTTATCGAATGTCTTCAGCAATTCGGGATCCACCTCATCCAAACTTTTGGGCGATGGCTTACTCTTTGGCGCCGCGAAGTAATAAATATCCTGATAATCGATTTCGGGGATATTCAAATGAGCCCAATCTGGCATCTTCAACGTACACCAATGGCGATAGGCCTTCAGACGATATTCCAAAAGCCACTCGGGCTCTCCCTTCTTTTGGGAAATCAGCCTCACAATATCCTCGTTGAGTCCCTTCGGAATGATATCAGTCTCGATATCGGTCACGAAACCATACTTATAGTCACCCTGAGTAACTTTATCTACTATATTTTCACTCATAAAAACGGACTTTACAGGGGGTTAACGACAACCCCCGCAAAATTGCCACAAAGGTACAAAAAAAAGATAGTTTTAGACAGATTTGTAAAAATCATCAGCAGAAAATAAGCCCTAAATCATTCATATTTAACATAACCTACTAATTCAATAGGTTTTATAGAGGAGAAAGGATGTTTTACTTGCACCAATTAAACTCGATTAATGCCAAACAAGGTGCAATCAAAATCATTACGTAGCTAAAAACATTTCATTAATTTTGTGTGATTATTAACATAAAGTCAGCGCACTATGGGAACAATAACAAAAGCGGAATATAAAGAAATAGTACGTCAAAAAAAGGATCTATTCAAGCTTATACTGAAAAAAACAGGAATAACGCAAGACGATGTTCTTCTCCCTGTCATGCAACAATTCATAAACGAGAATATCGACGTTCTAACCGAAACAGAACTCAAGAAGTTCAACAAACTTATAAAATGACAAATAAGGCCTATCAACGCATATACGTTGACACCAACATCCTAATCAACTACTGCATATGGAATAGCTGCCGATTGTGACACCTTGGATTACATATTCAAGAAGAGGCGGAAAGAGGTCCTTTTCACCTCTTCCTTGGCGGTTGCTCAGACTATAACAAGACTGCAAACAACCACATCCCGCAGGAAGGCATATACAAGTGAAGAGGTGGTGCCTATGCTGAAAAAACTATTGAATAAGTTTACGCTAGTGAACCTTACCGCCGACGACGTTTTTGACGGACTTGATGAGAACTGCAAAGACTTAGAGGACAATATCCATTTCATTTTAAGCCCAAAGGTAAGGTGCGAGTGTATATTGACCAACAACGAAAAGGATTTCGTTCAGTTCAACATCCCCACATTTAAGCCCATTCTAAGGCTAGCAAAACTCAACTTCAAATAGCATCACAAAAGCCCCTTATTTCTTCAAATTCTTCTTCCAATAGAAGAATGCCACCAAAGAGGCCACTACAGACAATCCACCGATGGAATAAGAGAGATCCGAGGACAAGTGGAAGCACTCTGGCGCAATCATCAAGTAGGTCACGCAGACCATCGTCATGAACAACGCAGGAACAAGGGAAATAATATAAGCCTTCTTTTGCAACGTCAGATAAACCGTGATGGCCCACAAAGTGAAGACGGACAACGACTGGTTCATCCAAGAGAAGTACCTCCATATCAGATTGAAGCCCTCCTTATCACTCAGACTATAAATCAGCGCACCTAAAGTCAACACGAAAATCGGGATACAGATCTTCAAACGGCTCGCCACCGTCTTCTGCTCCATCTTCAAGGAGTCTGCCACAATCAAACGACAAGAACGCAAAGCCGTATCTCCAGAGGTAATCGGAGCAAAGACCACGCCCAACAAAGCCAAGCCGGCTCCTATCGTGCCCAACCAATCGCCCGTGATGGCATTCACAATCACAGCCGCATTAGACTCGTCATATCCTTTCTCATGGAAGAAATAGGTGGCCGCAGCCGCCCAAATCAATGCCACAATACCCTCTACAATCATCGCCCCGTAAAAGACAGGACGTCCATAAGACTCCTTCTCCATGCAACGAGCCATCATCGGCGACTGGGTAGCATGGAAACCCGAAATGGCGCCACAAGCGATACTGATAAACATAATCGGGAAGATGGGCAAATCGGCAGCATGCGGATGCGTATTGGCCAAACCGTCGGTCAACTCAGGCAAGGCAGGCGCCTTCACATAGAGCATGACCAAAATACCCACTGCCATGAATATCAACGCAAGGGCAAATAGCGGATAGACCTGACCTATCACCTTATCAATAGGCAAAAGGGTGGCCAAAATATAATAACCGAAGATAACGAAAATCCAGACCATGCTCGGAACTGAGGTCAGATTCTGGAGCAGTCCGGCCGGACCCGACACGAAAACCGCAGCCACAAGCATCATCAGCACCATCGTAAAGAAAACCATCACCTTCTTTGTGCGCTCGCCCAAATAACGGCCGATGATTCCAGGAAGACTCTCGCCATCGTGGCGCATCGACATCATACCTGCCACATAGTCATGCATGGCGCCCGCAAAGATACATCCGAAGACGATCCACAAGTAGGAGGCCGTACCGAACTTGGCACCCATGATTGCTCCGAAAATCGGGCCCAAGCCCGCAATGTTCAAAAATTGAATCATGAAAATCTTCCAAGGCTTCAACGGAAGAAAATCGACATTGTCGCATTTAGCGACGGCTGGCGTAACTCGTCCATCCGGACCAAAAACACGCTCTACTACCTTTCCATACAGGAAATAACCTAAAATCAAAGCCACAAGGGCCACCGAAAAAGTTATCATTTATATAATCCTTTAGCGGGTTCCTGCGATAGTTCACGGAGCTAACCGTCATACTCAATCCTACATCAAGAAGGCCAGCAAGCAAGACCACGAAACCGACAGAACCCATTGTTGACTATCTGTTTTCGCTTAAAACACACAAAGGTAAGAAGATTAGGAATAGGGTATCTTTTATTTTCATAAAAAAACATGGGGGCGAAAAATTTTCGCCCCCATAGTTTAATTTATTTCGTCGTTCAATTCCGCACCAGCCTTGAATTTCACCGTCTTTTTGGCGGCAATCGTGATTGGCTGCTTCGTGGCAGGATTCACACCCTGGCGCTGCGCTCTTTCCGAGACAGCAAAAGAGCCGAAACCGACCAAACTGATTTTGTCTCCACCTTTCAATGCTGCTGATGTCACTTTAATAAAAGCATCCAATGCTTTTTTTGAATCAACCTTGCTCAAGCCCGATTCCTCGGCCATGGCACTTACGAGTTCCGATTTGTTCATATCTCTTAATTTAAATTTATGGTCTCATAAAAACAAAGGGACAAGGAAATTATTCTCCCTACTACAAATATAAATGATAATTAAATTCTTTCAAACACAAACATCCTTTTTTTCAAGCATAAAATCTCTTTTCTACCTCTTTTATGTTTATAAGCATAAAAAGATGTGCTTTTTTCCATTAAATTTGCAGGAAAAAAGTTAGGCCGCCATGATTTTCATGGTGTTCCCATAAAATAAAAGACAAAAAATGTCATTTCAGAACAACATATCACTCTTAACTCCAGTAGTCAAGCACTTGATTATCATAAATGTGTTGATCATGCTTCTCAGTGCCACGCCTAGCGACATTTTAGGGATTGACATTCAAAACACATTTGCCCTCCACTATTGGAAGGCTTCCAATTTCTATCCGTTCCAACTCATCACCCATCAATTCCTGCATGCCAACCTGGCTCACATATTCTTCAATATGTTCATGCTATTCTCGTTTGGACCTGCCATAGAATATCGGATGGGACCGGTGAAATTCATCGGATTCTACCTTCTCTGCGGAATCGGAGCAGGTATGGCAGAAGAACTCACTTGGAACTTCGACTCTGTCATTCAAGAACTTAACAGATTGGCGGATGTCACTTGCCAAACGGGGCAATCCATCTCCTTCCCAGACGGAAGCGTTAAAACGCCAAGCGAATTCATTGAATTCAAAGATATGGTGTTCTGCCGCCGGTTTGCAGCAGTCGGCGCATCGGGTGCTCTTATGGGTGTCTTTGCGGCCACTGCCCTATTCTACCCCAATGTGAACACCTACTTCCTCTTTATTCCGTTTCCCATCAAGGCGAAATATATGGTGGTTATCTTTTTCCTCCTCGACATGGGCCTCGGATTCAATTCGGTAGAAGGCGACACTGTTGCCCATTTCGCCCACGTCGGCGGCTTGATAATGGGATTCCTCCTCATCTTTCTTTGGAGATTCACACATAGGTCGAACTAAAAGGCAGGCAGATTATGGGATATAAAGAAGAAATCATCACTTCATTCAAGAACGGCAACACGCTCACCAAGCTCATCTACATCAATTTGGGCCTCTTTTTGGTAGTCGGACTCATCAATGTCGCATTGCTCCTGTTCAAGATTGATTCCAACTGGCTCAATCGTTCCCTTGCTCTTTCCAGCCAATGGGGCGACCTCCTCAGGAATCCTTGGACACCCATCACCTACATGTTCCTGCATTTCAATTTCATTCACTTGATATTCAACATCCTGACTCTATATTGGTTTGGAAAGATATTTCTGGAATACTACTCCCAAAGAGATTTAGTCGGATTGTACCTGTTCGGCGGACTCTTAGGCGGAGCCCTCTACTTCGGAGCTTATGCCATCTTTCCGCTCTTCGAAAATCATTCGGGAAGCCTATGCGGAGCATCGGCCGCCATCATGTCCATCATCATTGCCTGCGCACGGACGAATCCAGAGCAGAGCATACGGTTGGTTCTATTCGGCGACATACGGCTGAAATGGCTTGCCGTCTTCGCCATCCTGCTCAGCGTACTCAACGTGGCCTCTGAAAACGCAGGTGGAAACATCAGCCATTTGGGTGGAGCCTTGGCTGGCTTTCTCTATGTCTATTTCTTGCAAAGGGGAACCAACATCACGTCGGGCATCAACAAAATAATCGACCGACTGGTCAACCTGACAAAACGGGAAAAGAAAAGCAAAATGAACGTCTCCTATAGACGTCCCATGAGCGACCAAGAATACAACTACCAAAAGAGAAAACAATCGGAACAGATAGACCTCATTTTGGAGAAAATCAAGAAAAACGGATATGACTCTCTCACGAAAGAAGAGCGAGACCAACTCTTTACCGCAAGCAGAAGGAACTAAAAAGCGTCCTTTCTTGTTCAGACTGCTCACCCAGACTGCCCTGCTGACAAACTTTGGGGTGATCGCAGTTTTCCTACTAGCCGACTCAGCAAGAGTGGTTAGTCCGGAGACCTTTTTGCTTCCCTCCTACCTCGGATTGGCCTTTCCTCTGATTGCCCTCCTCAACTTCTGTTTCCTCGCTTGGTGGATCATCCGAAGGAAATGGTACCTCCTATTCTCCTTACTCTCCTTCCTCCTCTGCAAAGGAAGCATAAAAGAGACCTTCCCGCTCCACTTCTCCGACGGAGAGCCTACGCAAGAGGGCATCAAGGTTTTGACCTACAACGTCCATCTTTTTGACTTCTACAAAAAGAAGAATCAGAACTCGGTATTGGGTTACATCCGAAACTCGGGAGCAGACATCGTGTGCATCCAAGAATACGGGTTCAGCAAGAAAAAGGATTTCCTAAAAGAATCGGAAATCGCCGAATCGCTGAGCGACACTTACCCCTACTGCCACACGGACATCGGAGAGGTCAGTTCAGCCCGGACTTTCGGCGTGGCGACTTACTCCAAATATCCCATCATCGCCCGAAAAAAGATCAACTACGAGAGTAAGCACAACTCCTCCATCCTGACCGAAATCTCAGTAAACGGGAAGAAAATAAATGTAATCAATTGCCATTTGGAGTCAAACAAAATAACGGAAAACGACAAAGAACTCATCAAACAACTCAGTGCCAAACGAGACAACGAGACGGCCAAGACCACTGCCGAACAACTATCAAAAAAACTGGGTCCTTCCTACCGGCTCAGGGCTAAGCAAGCAGAAGCCGTTGCTGAAATCATAGCGGGTTGCAACGACCCCATCATCCTATGCGGCGACTTCAACGACGTACCCATCTCTTATGCCTACAACACCATCAAAGGGGAGAAACTGATCAGCGCATTCGCCCAAAACGGACGGGGCTACGGCTACACCTTCAGCGACAAGATGTTCCCGTTCCGCATCGACCACATTCTCTACAGCGAAGAGATGGAATCCTGCGAATACAAAATAGATACGGTAACCCATTCCGACCACTACCCCGTCTCCTGCCGACTTTTATTGAAATAAACCCAATTAACGGGAAGCCAATATTTTGATGAAAGGGCAGAATTTCAGTTTGATCGTCAATGAAAAAATCCTTTTGGATGTAATCACGTAAATTTAACCTTCCTTAGTATGGCTGAAATCCGTGTTATAAAAAATTCTAAGGGTCTTAAATGAAAGATCCGTAGGATGTTATTCATCATTCGAAATTGTACCGACCTTTTCCGCCTTACCCATGCAGTTTTCAGGCACATCATAAAAGAAAAAACGGGAGCAACCGTCGGCCACCCCCGTTCAAACAACACACTTCTCAATTTATTGATATTGTCTTATGCGCACATCGATGCCGCTATTCTCCAACAATTTCAGTACCTGTTGGATATCCGTTTTCCCATAATGGTAAGGAAAAAGAACTTTCGGCATAATCACCTTCGCTGCATTGGCCAACTGCTCAGGCGACATCGTAAACGGCAAATTGCAAGGCAAGAAAGCCACATCGACATTCTTCAACTCCTGCATCTCCGGAATATCCTCCGTATCGCCTGCGATATAAATGCGGAGTCCGTCGATTTCCAAAAGATAGCCGTTGTCCCGACCCTTCGGATGGAACTGAAGCTTCTCAGCAGAGGTGTTATAGGCAGGGTGAGCCTCCACCTTCCACTTATCCACGAGAGACTTAGAATCGCCGTTCTTCATCACCTCGCCCAAGCCGCCAAGCAGTTCGTTGCAACGAGGATTCACAATCAACTTCGTATCCTTTTTCGTCAACTGCTGAATAGCCAACGAATCCAAATGGTCGAAATGCTCATGCGTCACCAAGATCAAATCAGCCTTAGGCATAGTCGAATAATCCGTAATCGGAGGGATGGCATTCGTGACAGGATCCACATAGATCCACTTTTCGCCCACACGCATCTTCAAGCTACCATGCTTGATGCAATAGAAGTAAACGTTGACTCCGCCAGGTGTCGTGAAAAGATCGACCTCTTCCTTGGAGGTAGGCTTGCCAGCCTTCACCCAACCGAGATAGCCTTCGTTCAACTCAATAACCCGATAACCGCTGTTCACAAGAAGCTCCGAAGCCAACTTGCTCCGCTTTCCGCTACGGCAATATACGGCGATGGTTTTCTCCCTCGACAACGAAGAGGTCGCCAAGTTGACGAAGTCCGGCTTTTTCACATCAATATTTATCGCATCCTCCAGATGCCCTTCCGCATACTCCGCCGCTGTACGAACATCCAAACGGATCACATCCGCATCGGCAATTTTCTTTTCAAACGTCTCGATGTTAAAACTGAAGAAACCTCTCGTTTCCCCCACACAACTCAGCATACAGCAAAGTAATGACACCACACTGATTGTCAATGTTTTCATACGTTGTACTTATCTAATATTAACCAAATAATTTCAAGTTTAATGGGCTTCGGAAATCCGATTCAATTTCAAAATTTCCCATTCTAATTTTTCGCAAAATTCGGAACTAAGAGAATCATTTGCAACAATTTGTGCTTTTTTTAACCCAACAATTTCCGAATTTGTTTTTCCGTCGCTCCAGGAAGAACCTCCCTTAGATGGTCGGCCATCCGATCAAAGGACTCCTGAGGCGTACGAGGGCAAGGTTTCGACGACCGTCCATACAAAATTTCGGGCGTAGTCAACAACGACCATCCCCAACCAAACGCACGGCCATGCTTATCTTGAGGATAGACGAAATCCTCCGTCACGATATAGGTGGCCATCTCCAACTTTGTAAGGAATCCATCAAACTTACTGCGCATTCCCTTTCCCTCAAAACCACAAGCTGCACGGAGCTCCTTCGTGAGGAGATGTCCGTTCACCCGTAAAATTTGAAGTATCGTATCCTCTATGGTTCCCTCCGCAGGTAGGGCAAAGAGGCTTCTCCGATAGTTACAAAAGTCCGGCCACCACTCCCGATCGATGAAGCCCGCCTTCCGATTGAAAAACTTTCCATACATACAGCCAAGTTCCTGCACGATTGGGCCTTTCCATTTCCAAAGAGGCCAATCCCAACCACCCTCTTCCAAGTGTTTGTACTGGCAATCCTCATCGACGATATCTTCAGCCGAAAAACCAGGGATACCACTATCCAAAAGCGGAAGGAACCCGATCTGACGGATAAGCTCCATCAACTCAATTTCCGACCCCACCACAGGGAAAACATTCACATCAGCCATCTGTCTTACCTTTTCCAACCACGACTATTTGGAGCCTCCTCCAGAAAGGTTATTTCTCTCCCTAATACTCAAAGTCACCTCCCGATACGACCGCAGCCCCTCTATATAGTCGGCATACAAAGTCTCAGGGCTCTCGCCCCGAAGGAGATGGCATTTCCCGCACACTTCACAATTGTGCATGCACTTCCACGATTCGCGCACATACCCTATGCGCTCCTCGCGAGTGGAACCAGAGAGAGGGGGAGGCACCATTACAATATCACTTATTTCAATTTCTTTCCATCAGAGAAAGCTTGTCCCACCTTACTACCCAATTGGATATAACCGTGATGGACAGGATCATACGTCAAGAGCTGCATCTTCTCGATGTCAGGCTCGCCATCCTCTGCCAAATAGGCCTCATCCACCAAAATGTTCACGATTTCGGCAATCATATAATAGCCTGCAGCATCCTCGCCTATCTTTTGCTTGATGCGACACTCCAACGTCATGGGGAAATCCGTGAAGACAGGAGCGTTCACCTTCTCCGCCTTAACAGCAGTCCAGCCCGTCTTCTCCATCTTGTTTGGGCAATTCTTTGCACTGACAATGCCGACGAAGTCTGAAGCCACAAGCATATTCTTCGTAGCGAAAGCCACCGTAAACTCACCGTTCAGATTGAGGTTTTCCGTCGTTGCGTGACTACCCATGGAGATGGCAATCTCACGCATATCCCATTGACCGCCCCAAGCGGCATTCATGGCATTGGGCTTTCCTTCCTTGTTATAAGTTCCGATAATCAGTACCGGTTGTGGAGCCACCCACGGTTTAGGTTCAAATGATTTCATATTTCTTTTGATTTTTGTTGTTCCATATTTCTAAGACAATAAGGCAATTTGCCATGCTCCCGATGATGAGCGACGCAAAAGCAGCACTTGCCATGGCGCGAACAATCCTTCGGACACGGACAGACGACAGCCTCGTTATGAGAGCAGCCTCTTTTCCCGCAAAATTTATCCATTTTTGTCTCCATATTTATTCTACGATTCAATTCTTCTTAAAAATCCCGTAACACTATCCATAATATAGCCACGGACCACAATATCCTTCGGCACAAGCGGATGGTTCTTCACCAAGTCCACCGTCTCCAGCACAGCCGCATCCGTGTCATCAAAGCCATGCAACCACGAATCAAGGTCGATGCCACAATGTTTCATCAAAGAGATATGTTCCTCGTCGATTCCCCGTTCCCGCATCAAATGCAACATCTCTTGACTATCCATGCCCTGCACGCCACAGCCCGTATGACCGATGATCATCACCTCCTCTACGCCCAACTCATATATCGCCACAAGCAACGAGCGCACCGTGGAATCGAAAGGATGAGTAATCGTACCGCCTGCGTTCTTAATAATCTTGACATCGCCGTTCTTGATGCCGAGAGCCGCCGGGAGCAACTCCACCAAACGAGTATCCATACACGTGACGATCGCAATCTTCTTGTCAGGATATTTACTCGTTTTATACTTCTCATAAGCCTTCGTCTCGACAAACTGCTTATTGAATTCCAACATTTGGTCTATCATAGGACGCATTCATCTTTTAAATTTCCATCGAAATGTAAAGATACAAGAAATCCGCAAAAAACGAGCGCGCACAGAGAAGAAATCACAACTATTTCATCAGGCACACACAGCACTTGCAAACATTTACCATTTAGCCATTTACCATCCCCTATTTCAACGGAAGAGTTCCTCGCTTCCACGTTATTATGGCACTCTCCTTAGAATAAATAGAACCAACAAAAAAGCGACAATTTTCATCAAACAAGAATCAAAAATCGATAAATTTCACTTTTCAGTCATCTTTTTTTCTTATATTTGCTATTTGAAAACGGGCGATTGCCCTCAATACAAAATTAACTCAATCATGAGCGAAGAGAAAAAAGATAATTCATACTCAGCCAGTAGCATTCAGGTACTGGAAGGTTTGGAAGCCGTTCGTAAGCGTCCGGCCATGTATATAGGCGACATTGGAGAACGAGGTTTGCACCACTTGGTTTATGAGGTAGTGGACAACTCCATTGACGAGGCACTGGCAGGCTACTGTAAGAACATCGAAGTCACCATTCAATCAGACAATTCCATCACTGTCTCAGACGACGGTCGAGGAATCCCGGTTGACATGCACGCCAAGGAGAAGAAATCAGCCTTGGAGGTCGTTATGACCGTGCTCCATGCCGGAGGTAAGTTCGACAAAGGCACATACAAAGTTTCCGGTGGTCTCCACGGTGTGGGAGTATCCTGTGTGAATGCGCTCTCCACCAAATTGGAAGTGGAGGTTCGCCGTGACGGAAAACGCTACATACAAGAGTACTCTTGCGGAAAACCTCTCTATCCAGTCAAGGAGATTGGAACAGCGGAGACAACAGGAACGACCGTGACGTTCCATCCAGACGCAAGCATCTTCACCGAAACCGTATATAAATACGACACGTTGGCAGGCCGACTACGCGACTTGGCCTTCTTGAACGCAGGCATCCGCATCACGTTGACTGACCTACGTACGGACGAAGGAAGCGACCCTAAGTCGGAGACCTTCTACTCCGAGCGTGGCTTGGGTGAATTTGCGGAATATTTGGATTCCACCCGCGAGCACTTGATTCCGGATGTCATCCACATCAACACAGACAAATACGGCACACCTGTCGAGGTGGCCATGACATACAACACCTCTTTCAACGAAAACATCCACTCCTACGTGAACAACATCAACACGATTGAGGGTGGTACGCACGTCACCGGTTTCCGCATGGCGTTGACAAGAACGTTGAAAAAGTATGCCGAAGACTCCAAAATGTTGGAGAAGGCCAAGGTGGAAATCAGCGGCGACGACTTCCGTGAGGGATTGACAGCCGTCATCTCGGTGAAGGTGGCAGAACCTCAATTCGAAGGTCAGACCAAGACCAAGTTAGGAAACAACGAAGTTTCCGGTATCGTTCAACAAGCTGTCAGCGAAGCTCTCACCAACTACTTGGAGGAGCATCCAAAGGAGGCGCAAGCCATCGTAGAGAAGGTGATTTTGGCGGCACGTGCACGTATCGCAGCACGCAAGGCCAGAGACTTGGTTCAGAGAAAATCGCCATTGTCAGGAGGCGGTCTTCCTGGTAAGTTGGCCGACTGCTCAGACAAGAACCCAGAAACAGGTGAATTATTCCTTGTCGAGGGAGATTCCGCCGGTGGTTCAGCAAAGCAAGGACGTAACCGAAAGTTCCAAGCCATCCTTCCATTGAGAGGTAAGATCCTCAACGTGGAGAAGGCTATGCAACACCGCGTATTGGAAAGCGAAGAGATCAAGAACATCTATACTGCACTGGGTGTCACGATAGGTACGGAAGACGACTCCAAGGCATTGAACATCGAAAAGTTGCGTTACCACAAGATCATCATCATGACCGATGCCGATGTCGATGGTAGCCACATCGACACCCTTGTACTGACCTTCTTCTTCCGCCACATGCGTGAACTCATCGAAAAGGGATATGTCTATATCGCCGCACCTCCGCTATACCTTTGCAAAAAAGGTAACGTAGAGGAGTATTGTTGGAACGACCAGCAACGACTCGCCTTTATCGACAAATACGGACAAGGAAACGAGAACGCTGTCAGCGTACAACGATACAAAGGTTTGGGAGAGATGAACCCTGAACAATTGTGGGCAACCACCATGGATCCAGAGAACAGAACGCTTCGCCAAGTGACTATCAACAACGCAGCTGAAGCCGACTACACCTTCTCCATGCTCATGGGCGACGACGTAGGTCCACGCCGTAAGTTCATCGAAGAGAATGCAACTTACGCAAACATTGATGCATAAAAGAGCAATGATATACTGAGAAAAGGACGAGTCAAGCGGCTCGTCCTTTTTTATTCTCTGAGAATTTTGAAAATCCCCATTTTTCATTCAACCATGCGAATAGGTGGTTCCATAACAAAGCTTAGGTTTCCAGCTCAACACCTGCACGACAAGGGCATCCACCTTGGCAGGCACCTACTTTTGCCAAAAATCATCAACTCGGCAAGAGCCATTAAAAAATAAAAGTTTCCATACGGGGATAATCAAGATAAATTTCTAAATTTGCGTGATACGTCGTTTCGATGACGATCTTTCACTTGTTAATTTGCTAATTAAAAAATAAAAAGTATTTATGGCTACACCAGAGTTTAAGTATGCCCCCATGTTCCAAATGGGCAAGGATGACACCGAATACTACCTACTGAGCAAAGAAGGCATCAGTGTGGGAAATTTCGAAGGTCATGAAATCATCAAGGTTTCCAAAGAAGCCCTCACTCTTCTTTCACAACAGGCATTCCACGACGTGGAGTTCATGCTCCGCCGTTCGCACAACGAGCAAGTGGCTGCCATCCTGAAGGATCCAGAAGCCTCTGAAAACGACAAATACGTAGCTCTCCAGTTCCTCCGCAATGCGGAAGTTGCATGCAAAGGAATCCTTCCTTTCTGTCAAGACACTGGTACGGCCATCATCCACGGAGAGAAAGGTCAACAAGTATGGACAGGCTTTGAAGATGAAGAGGCTTTGTCAAAAGGTGTTTTCAACACCTTCACGCAAGACAACCTCCGCTACTCCCAAAACGCTCCGTTGAACATGTACGACGAGGTGAACACGCGTTGTAACCTGCCAGCCCAAATCGACATCGAGGCAGTGGAAGGCGCAGAATACCGTTTCATCATGGTAGCTAAAGGTGGAGGCTCGGCCAATAAGACCTACTTCTACCCTATGACCAAGGCAACCATCCAAAACGAAGGCACGCTTCTTCCTTTCCTTGTTGAAAAGATGAAGAGCCTCGGAACGGCAGCTTGTCCTCCTTACCACATCGCATTCGTCATCGGTGGTACTTCTGCCGAGAAGAACTTGCTCACGGTTAAGTTGGCTTCCATCAAATATTACGACAACCTTCCTACAACAGGCGACGAGACAGGCCGTGCTTTCCGCGACATCGACTTGGAGAACAAGTTGTTGAAGGAAGCCCACAAGATCGGCTTGGGCGCACAATTCGGAGGTAAGGCATTGGCACACGACATCCGCGTCATTCGTTTGCCTCGCCACGGTGCCTCTTGTCCTATCGGTATGGGTGTCAGTTGTTCGGCAGACCGTAACATCAAGGCAAAGATCAACAAAGACGGTATCTGGATCGAGAAGATGGATTCCAATCCAAGCGAATTGATTCCTGCAGAATATTGCAAAGCCGGAGAAGGCAGCAACAGTGTTGTCATCGACCTCGACAAGGGCATCGACGCTGTACGCAAGGAGTTGACAAAATATCCTGTCAGCACACGCATCAACCTCAAGGGAACCATCATAGTAGCACGCGACATCGCACATGCAAAGTTGAAAGCCCGTTTGGACGCAGGCGAAGATATGCCAGAATACTTCAAGAAGTACCCTGTGCTCTACGCTGGACCTGCCAAGACGCCAGAAGGCTACCCTTGCGGTTCCATGGGACCAACAACAGCCAACCGTATGGATCCATACGTTGACGAGTTCCAATCAAAGGGTGCATCATTGGTTATGATTGCCAAAGGAAACCGTTCCGACGTAGTTACGGAAGCCTGCAAGAAGCATGGTGGTTTCTACCTCGGTACCATCGGAGGTGTTGCTGCAGTTCTCTCACAAAGCTCCATCAAGAGCATCGAATGCGTGGAATACCCAGAATTGGGCATGGAGGCCATTTGGAAGATCTCCGTGGAAGACTTCCCTGCCTTCATCCTCGTGGACGACAAAGGCAACGACTTCTTCAAGCAATTGAAGCCTTGGTGCCCTAACTGCAAAAAATAATCGCAGAAAGACACTATACCCTCACACGATGGGCGATGGTTCGTCCTTCGTGTGAGGTTTTACATAAAACGAAAATGGGGACTTCCCCGATAACACGACGACTAAACTCAAATCTTTATTACTCAAAACTTATTATTAACCAAAGCTAAATGCTTTTCTAAAAACAAACGACCATGAACAAAACTTTACGAAAAACTCTTTTAGGGTTCTCCTGCCTTTTGGCAACAGGATCCGCCCTCGCCGCAGACAAATACGAAGCGGAAGAGGCCGTGTTAGACAACTGCGTTAAAGCGACAGCATCCTCCGCATCGGGGGGCTCGTATGTCAAAATGCAATCAGGAAACATGACGTTCAACGTCAGTGTCCAAGAAGCAGGAACCTATGACATCACCATCTTCTTCTCCCAAACCTACGGCGACACGAAGACGCAAAACTTAGTTGTCAACGGCACATCGGCAGGAAGCGTCACCTTCCCACAAACCGAGTCGGCCACTGAATTCATCGGCATCTCAAGCACTTTGAAATTCAAGGAGGGAGAAAATACGTTCAGCATCACCAACTCATGGGGATGGGTGGACATTGACTACATCACCGTAGAAAAGCACGGTTTCACAGCTTTCGAACTAAGCAAGACATTGGTCACCCCCGATCCTATCGAATCAGCACAAGAGCTATATGATTTCTTGACGGAGAATTTCGGCAAGAAGACGATAGCAGGTGTCATGACTGACAAAATCGTAGAAATCAACAAGTTGGAAGAACAACAAGAGATAAAGTTCATCACCGAGGCATCAGGGAAAGCCCCTGCCCTCGTCGGATTCGATTTCCTACATACCACAGGTAAGAGTTCCGACACCAACTCTTGGCACCAAAGCTATTCCACGAAAACCGTTACTCTCGGAACGCAACTTTGGAAAAACGGAGGTATTCCAGCCTACTGCTGGCACTGGAAAGACCCTCGCAAGAATGATGAAGCCTTCTACAACCCAGGAAGCGGCACGCCATCAACCGATTTTGACTTCACGAAAGGATTCAAGGCTGGAACGACCGAATGGGACACGACAAGCAGCATCTACCAAGCTATTGTCAACGACATCGACATCGTATCCCTCCAACTCAAGACACTCCAATGCAAGGGAGTTGCCGTGCTTTGGAGACCTCTCCACGAGGCCAGCGGCGGTTGGTTCTGGTGGGGTTCCAAGGGAGCAAAGAACTATCTTGCCCTCTATAAACTCGTCTTCGACCGCATGGTTAAAGTGAACGGGGTTCGGAATGCCATCTGGGTATGGAACACTGACGGCAGCGACAAGGAATGGTATCCAGGCGACGAATATGTGGACATCATCGCAAGGGACTTCTACTACTATCCACGTGAGACCAACCACGCCTCCCTCATCGGCGAGTTCGAGAAATTGAAGAACGCCTTCGGAAACAAGAAGATCATCACATTGGCAGAGAATGGCTCCACGCCTTACCCTTCCGAGATGTTCGCCGACGGTGCTCCATGGTCCTACTCCATGGCTTGGTATGGCGACTACGCGATGCCAACCGGTAGCTACGACGACAACACGGCTGAATCGTGGGACAAGGTCATGAACAGTGAATACAACCTTTCATTAGGAGATATGGCAGGATGGAAGTCGGCCGCACCTGAAGATTGCGGCATTCCCGACCCCTGTAAAAGTGACGGGAAAACGTACGAAGCCGAATGTGCCAACGAGGTCAACGCTTCCATCGAGAAGGTAAAATGCCGTTCGGGCGAAGGTGTCAACCTTCAAAACAACGACGATTTCATCCGATTCAACATAAACAAAGAGGAGGCTGGTACCTACCGACTTTTCGTAGGCTATGCCACCAACTACTCAGGAGGGAAAGTCGTAACTTGTCTCGTCAACGGCGAGAAAAAAGACATCGCCTTGGGTACAGAGGATGACGAGGTAGGTTCCTGCGGAGAAGTCGAAGTGGGAACATTCGACCTCAAGAAAGGGGAAAACGAGATTCAAATCATTCCTAACTGGACATGGGCCGTCATCGACTACATCCGACTAAGCGAGACTGGCAACACCGCAACCGACCTTATCGAGTCAGACAAAATCAGCGTCAGTCTCAACGCCAATGACGAATTAACCATCAAAGGGGCGGAAGGCAAAAAAGTTGCCATCATAGATGCCACAGGCCGTCGAATCCTCGACTTCTCGGCAAGCAAAGAGAACTCGATTTCAGCAAAAGGATGGAGCCAAGGAGTATATTTCATCAAAATAGGAGAACAAACAATCAAGATTATCAAATAAAAAAATAAGAATAGATAGGGAGAGATAAAAAACTCTCCCTATCTTTGTCTTTAGGCGGAGCGATTTTGCCCGTCCATTAACTAACCGTTCTAAACAGAGGCCATGAGCAAAAGAAAATTAGGCATACTACTATTGTTAAGCATCGCTTGCCTCGTCAACACCTATGGGGGAAGCAAGAAGTCCAAGAAAAGCAAGGAGAAGGAGGAAGCAGCAGCCGTACAAACAGCCGATTCCACAAACGGCAAATACGACTACATTCTTGTCGAAAGAGTGGGCGGCGGAGACATCCTTTTCAGTCTGACAACAAACGGATCAGACAGCATCTATGCAGATGTTGCAAGATACCGTTTCCGAGACACATCCTTCTCACTCAGCTACGGGAAGCCCGATTTAGAAGATTCTCTATACAACTCATTGAACAGCATTCTCAACGGAGAGAAGGAGATTGTCAGGAAAGACAGCACCTATAACGCAAAAGGATTCATGATGGGAACTTGGATGAAATGCTACGCCGTCAAAGACACGTTCAAGACAGAAATCACGGACGAGGCAGCCAAAGAGACCATCGTCGAAATGGAAAAAAATATAAATATAGACACCGCTGCCGCCAAAGTGATCGACGAACACCTGAATAGCGATCAAAAATGATAAAGATAACATACAACAAGATTAGTTTGGTTCTACTGCCCGATGTAGGAGGACGAATTGTCTCCCTGCAATACGACGGTAGCGAAAACTTATTGGAGAGCGACCCTTCCCAATGGGACGAAGAGAAGCGCCCCACAGCCACCCCTGACAACCTAGATTTCAAAGCCTATAACGGACACGAAGTATGGATAGGCCCACAAAGTCAATGGTGGAAACACCAAGACTTGAATCCAGAGAAAAAGGAGTCCGACCTCTTTTGGCCACCTGACCCCTACATCAGCTCCGGAAATTTCCAAGCACAACGCATCGGAGAGAATCAAATCGTACTGACTGGGCCCGAGAGTCCAATCAGCGGCATCCGCTTCACAAAAACTATCACTATCACCGAGCAGAACGAAGTGGTCATCGAGGCAAAGGCGACTAACATCCGCCCTGAACCCATCGCATGGGATCTTTGGATGGTGACACGCGTCAACGGGCACAATCTCAATTTCGTACCAGCCGAAGCCAACAACGTTGAGGTCTCCGAGCCTACCCATCCCTACCAAGGGCCGGCCACTTACAAAATCGAGAACGGCTATTTCTCTTTCACCCCTTTGAAAAAGGACAAGGAACATGAAGAGTGTACAGCCAAGGCGTTCATCACGCCCAGCCGTCCTTTCATGGCTTCGCTCTCAGGGAAGAACCTGCTGACCATCGAGTTCGCCCATCACGAACCGAGCCGCATTCATCCCGAACAAAGAGAGGTAGAAGTCTATAGTTTTGCGACAGACCATAAGGAGAGTTCGCTTCTCGAAATGGAATACCACGCTCCATACGAGACCATTCCACCCGGAGGCTCCATCGAGACATCGGAAATTTGGAGAATCCATACTTTCGAGAAAGAAATCGCAGAGGCAGAAGTGGTTGCCTATTTGGATAAAATCTAAGATTTCCAAACAGCATAAAGGACGTACCAATGTACGCCCTTTTATTTTGGATAGTTCTCTCTTTCATTAATTCCAGCAAAAAGAAGTTATTTGACAAAAAAGATTTATTTTTGCATATAGTATGGAGGTTAACCCCGTCTATCAATAGACAAAACAATGACACATAAGTTCACCGTTTTTTTTTCACTATTTTTCCTGATTCTATGCAACAGCATGGAAGCGAAGGAGATTCTCGTATCCGGTGAAGTCGTTGACCCCAAGGGGCTACCCATGGAATTCGTGACTGTAGTGGCAGTCGGCACCACCAACGGAGCAAACTCCGACGCCAACGGAAAATTCAGGTTTCAAACCTCCACCAACCGTGACAGTCTTACGCTACGATTCTCCTACGTTGGCTACGTCACCAAGGACGTCACGCTACCGACCAACAAAGACTCCCTACACATCCGCCAGAGGATGACAGAAGACAGCCAAGTGATGGAAGGCATTGAGGTTGTCGAATATGCCAAGCAAAAGAACTCCATACAAACGTTGGATGTGGAAGGGCTGAAAGTAATGCCAAGTGCTTCAGGTTCAGCCATCGAAGCACTCATCTCCACCCAAGCGGGAGTTAGTTCCAACAACGAACTCAGTTCGCAATACTCCGTCAGGGGAGGAAACTACGACGAGAACATCGTTTATGTCAACGACATAGAAGTGTACCGCCCTATGCTCATCCGCGCAGGACAACAAGAGGGACTCAGTTTCGTCAATCCAGACATGGTGGACGAAGTGAAATTCTCCTCGGGTGGATTCAGTGCCCAATACGGCGACAAGATGTCATCCGTGCTTGACATACGCTACAAGAAGCCAACGCAATTCGAGGGATCCGTGGCCGCCAGCCTCCTCGGCGCATCCGCCTATATCGGATCCTCAAGCAAGAAATTTACGCAAATCCACGGACTACGATACAAAACCTCCGCCTATCTGTTAGGTTCGTTGGAGACGGAAGGCGAATACGACCCGAACTTCTTCGACTACCAAACCTACATGACCTATGCGTTCACCCCTAAAGTCGAACTCTCCTTCCTCGGCAACTTCTCACGGAACGACTATCAGTTCCAGCCAAGCAGCCGGGAGACCTCGTTCGGAACGATGACCAACATGAAATCGTTCGTCGTCTATTTCGACGGGCAGGAGAAAGACCTTTTCCAAACGCTTTTCGGTGCATTGACCCTCAATTATAGTCCTAACGAAAAGACTACGTTAGGCTTGATGGCAGCCTCCTTCAACACATCAGAGAGGGAGACCTACGACATTGCAGGAGAGTACCGTCTCGGCGACGTGGACGGAAGCAACACCACCACAACCAACCTCAGCGACGGCATCGGAAAGTACCAAGAACACGCACGCAACTATCTAGACGCCACCGTGACAAGCTTGACACAGTTGGGAAGTTACCAATTCCACTCCAACACGCTCAAATGGGGATTGACCTATCAACAGGAAGTCCTGAACGAGAAAGTGAACGAGTGGGAAATGCGTGACTCGGCAGGCTACTCCATTCCCACCCACGCCGACTATCTGTCGCTCTACTACAACACCAATGCAGAGAACGACCTGACGACGAACCGTTTCTTGGGTTACCTGCAAAACACCTACGAAAAGAAGACGGCGATTGGTCGCATCTCCATCACAGGAGGCCTACGGGCCAACTACTGGGACTTCAACGAAGAGTTGCTGATTAGTCCACGCGCCTCCATCACATGGTTCCCGAACTGGGAGAAGAATTTCGGATTCCGATTGGCCACAGGTATCTACTACCAAGCCCCTTTCTACAAAGAGATTCGAGACACCGTGACGGGAGACAACGGCAACACAGATGTAAGATTGAACAAGAACATAAAGGCACAACGTTCCTACCAAATCCTGCTCGGAAGCGACTACTATTTCCGTTCGTGGAACAGGCCGTTCAAATTCACAGCAGAGGTCTATTACAAATATCTGGACAGGATCAATCCATATAGCGTGGACAACGTAAGGATCGTCTATGTCGGAGACAACTGTGCCGACGGTTATGCGGCCGGCATCGACATGAAACTATTCGGAGAGTTCGTGCCCGGCACCGATTCCTGGATATCCCTCTCCCTCATGCAGACAGAGGAAGACATCTACGGAGACGGCAAAGGCAAAATTGCCCGTCCGACCGACCAGAGATACAACATCTCCTTCTTTTTCCAAGACTACATTCCCGGCTACTCGAGGTTGAAATTCAACCTAAAACTAGCCTGGGCAGACGGCTTGCCTTTCGCACCGCCCCACAGTCAACGTGCCGATTACGAATTCAGGACACCAGACTACCGACGAGTGGACATCGGAGCCATCTACTCCTTGGAGAAAAACAAGGACAAACTATTCGACAAGAAAGTCCTCTCGTGGGCAGAAAGGATATCGTTCAACGCCGAAGTGTTCAACCTCCTCGACATACGCAACGTCAACTCCTACTATTGGGTGACCGACGTCTCCAACATGCAGTATGCCGTACCGAATTATCTGACAGGCAGAAGGTTGAATTTTAAGATACAGTTAGATTTTTAAAGAGACAAGTATAACAGACAAGATATGGAAGAAATCAAGAAAGGGAACTACATCGTTCCATTGGCCACACTGACCACCCTATTTTTCATGTGGGGATTCATCACCTGCATGAACGACATTCTTATCCCCTACCTGAAGGGAGTTTTCCAATTAAGCCACTTTCAGTCGAACTTGGTACAATTCGCCTTTTTCGCGGCCTATTTCATCATCTCGCTGATCTATTTCATCATTTCGGCAACGATAGGAGACCCCATCCGAAAGATAGGCTACAAAAACATGATCGGTAGCGGACTGCTCATTTCGGCGACAGCCTGCTTCCTCTTCTTCGTAGAAGCGAAGTCGGAGGATCCAACCTTCATCGTTTTCCTATCCTCCCTCTTCCTTTTAGGCACAGGATTCACATTCCTGCAAATAGCCGCCAATCCTTTGGTTGCTCAGTTAGGAACGGCAGAGACCTCCTCCAGCCGACTCAACCTCTCCCAAGCGTTCAACTCCTTAGGAACGACCTTGGCTCCTGTCATCGGAGGCTACTTCGTATTCAAATATTTCAACGACGGATCCCAAAGCGCCTCTGCAGTTCAGATCCCCTATCTCCTCTTAGCCAGCCTGCTATTCATATTGGCCGGCATCATCTTCTTCGCAGAGATCCCGAACATCGAGACCAACGAAGGAGAGAAGGAGGACGACCCGATCGGGGCATTGAAACACCCCAACCTCGTATTCGGAATGATCGGCATCTTCTGCTACGTTGGAGGTGAAGTAACCATCGGAAGCAACTTGGTCTCCCTCATGAAGGAGGTGCACGGAATAGCCGAACTACAAGCGAGCAAACTGCTCTCCTTCTATTGGGGCGGAGCCATGATCGGCCGTTTCATGGGGTCCATATCCATGAGCAACCTAAACAGCAAGACCAAATACATGCTGATGATTTTGGCCGGAGCAGGAGCCTACAGCCTCATCACCTTCATCACAGAGGTCAAAATCGAGGAGACATTCTACTTCCTGCTCTTCTTAGGGCTCAACTTCCTTGTCTTCATCTTTGCAAAATCCGCTCCGTCAAGGACGTTGGGACTATTCGCCATCGTGAACATGGCACTCATACTCATCATGCTCAACACGCAAGGAATGGCCTCCCTTTGGACCATCCTCTCCGTAGGACTCTTCAACTCCATCATGTTCTCCAACGTCTTCACGTTAGGAATACGCAACTTAGGGAAATACACCTCGCAAGGATCCTCCCTGTTGGTGATGATGATTTTAGGAGGAGCCGTCGTGCCCCCATTGCAAGGTTTGTTGGCTGACGTACTCAATCCACAATTGGCCTTCTCCGTTCCATTGGCCTGCTACGCCTACTTGGCATGGTACGGCTTCGTCGGATGCAAGCCCAAGAAAATAACAGAGAATCAATAATTATCAAAAAATATAGAATATATGAAGAATGAAATGAAACCCAATGTAGTAGGTATAGACATTGGAGGAACGAACACCGTATTTGGAATTGTTGACCAAAAAGGAACGGTATTGGCATCCAACTCTATCAAGACGCAGGCTTATCCTGAGTTGGAGAACTACATGAGCACGTTGTGCGAAGGCATTGCGAAACTCGTTGCCGACACATGCGGAATGGACAAGATTCAAGGAATCGGAGTCGGCGCCCCTAACGCCAACTTCTACACAGGCAACATCGAACACGCTGCCAACCTTCCTTGGAAAGGAATCATCCCTTTTGCCAAAATGATGTCGGAGAAACTCGGCGTACCAGTTGCCTTAACCAACGATGCCAACGCTGCAGCCATCGGTGAAATGAAGTATGGCGTAGCCAAAGGCATGAAGGATTTCATCATGATCACCTTAGGTACAGGCGTAGGAAGCGGTGTTGTAGCCAACGGACAACTCATCTACGGACATGACGGTTTCGCCGGAGAGTTGGGCCACGTCATCGTAGAGCGCAACGGACGTCCTTGCGGATGCGGAAACAAAGGATGCTTGGAGACTTACACATCAGCAACAGGTGTGGCTCGCACAGCTAGAGAATTTTTGGAGAAGAGAGCCAACGAAGACTCTTTGTTGCGCAAAATTCCAGCAGACCAAATCACATCAAAAGATGTATTTGACGCAGCCAAGGCAGGTGATGCCATCGCAAAGGATATCTTCGCATTCACAGGCGAAGTCTTAGGTTCGGCTTTGGCTGACTTCATCAAGTTCAGTAGCCCAGAGGCCATCGTTCTCTTCGGTGGTTTGGCAAAATCAGGCGACTTGCTCCTCGTTCCTTTGAAGAAAGCGATGGAAGACAACTTGATGCCAATCTTCAAAAACAAAGTAAAGGTTCTATTCTCAGGCATGAAAGATGCCGATGCTGCCGTGTTAGGAGCATCCGCTTTGGGATGGGACGCAAAATAACGACCACCCCGTCCAAGGGCATGGAAGGTACGTACTTGCATAGTGCGTACCTTTTTTATTTACCCATGATAACCATGGGCAACTCCCCACATCAACAAAATGATTTTTGCGGGAAGTTCCATCATCGTTAATTGGAAATAGGGAATCACCACAATCGACAACATTTGTAAAATCTTATAAAATGGAGAGAGGTTGGGCTCAGCCCCCCTGATCCTGTACAAAATCGCCTCCAAGAGTCCATAAATAGGACCTACATACAGAGATGCATTTCCTGCCTCCATCTCCCCTATCAGGCCCATAGGAAAAAGAACGAACCATATCAACAATCCTGCTATCAGAGAAAAGACAGAGACCCTCAAAACTGTCGCAGGGAAATCTTGCTTAAACAAATACATACCGTTTACTTAACATAAAAAAAAGACTTAATCCAAAGATATAAGTTCTCGCAATTTAATTGAGCATTGCCTAAATTGTTTATTAAATTCAACTTAGGATTATACGACAAAGCCATAGAACACCAATTTTCCACATCGATCTTAAAATTATCCAAGATAATCTCCACAGGAAAATCATCGTACAACCGGACTTTCCTCGTATATATTTTCATGATTTTCAATCTCGCGCCCATATCACGTTCCCTATAAATGACAATCTTATCTATATTTTTCCAAGCAAACCTCTCATGAAAATCCTCAGGAACCAAACAAACTTCAAACTCCCTACTCGTTAGTTTTATATAACTATCTTTATTCTTCTTAAAAGACTCTTTAAAGAAGAAGCAAGAGACAAAAAAGTGAATGAGGCCCAATATATAATAATCCCCCCATAATAACACCAAAGATATCAACATACCACAAACAGCAACCACAAAATCAGAGAGATTCGTTCTAAGAGAGCCTTTTACAACATACGCATCAGTCTTTTCCATAAGAGATCTATTTCGTTTCACTTAAATGTAGCTTGGTATAGGACAATTTAATTTTTATCTTATTAGTACATACAAAATTAGCACATTAGTTCGATTCGGGCAAAGCGACCCAGCCATCTTTTTAGTTACTTGTTCAGGTTTCTTTCCAATGGAAGTGACACTAACAGTGGGTGATGATGCATTGTGAAACTCAAATCTTACAGCATATAACCGCACAAGAAAACCGATTATGATCATTTTATGACGAAAGAGCCGTGAAACTCAACACGAAAAGATAGTCCCATTTTGGATTTATTATGTAACTTTGCAAAAAATATGTCGTCCTCAGTGCCGACATATCCATTTCTTAAAATTAGGAAATACATTAAATTAATCATACAACATGATTCTATTCTTCAAAAAAGAGGATGCAGGCATAATCGCAGTCGATTCAAAGTCTGCACTTAACGCTCAAGACATCGAAAAGTTAACATGGCTATTCAGCGGAGCGAAGTTTACGGAGGAGACAGAGATTAATGGATGGTTTATCGGTCCACGCCGTGAAATGATAACCCCATGGAGTACGAATGCAGTCGAAATCACCCAAAACATGGGCTTGAACGGATTGCAACGAATCGAAGAGTACTTTGCTGCCAAAGGAGCCGATTCGGAACACGACCCAATGCTCCAACGCATCTATCCGAAACTCGACCAACAGATTTTCACGATAGACAAGCAACCCGATGCCATCATCCACATCGATGACATTGAAGAATACAACAAAAAAGAGGGATTGGCCCTCAATCCTGACGAAATTGCCTATTTGAACGGCATCAGCGAAAAGATCGGAAGAAAATTGACCGACAGTGAAGTTTTCGGTTTCTCCCAAGTGAATTCCGAGCACTGCCGCCACAAGATATTCAACGGTCTCTACATCATCGACGGAAAGGAGATGGAGAGTTCCCTCTTCAAACTTATCAAGAAGACCTCGGAGACCAACCCAAACAAATTGGTTTCCGCCTACAAAGACAACGTCGCCTTCAACGAAGGTCCTGTGATTGAGCAGTTCGCCCCAGCAAGCGGGGACAAGCCAGACTTCTTCGAAGTGAAGAAGATCAAGTCTGTCATCTCCCTCAAAGCGGAGACCCACAACTTCCCTACTACCGTTGAGCCATTCAACGGAGCTGCAACAGGTTCAGGAGGTGAGATCCGTGACCGTCTCGGCGGAGGTAAAGCTAGTTTGCCAATGGCAGGTACTGCCGTCTATATGACATCCTACCCTCGTACAGAGAAGGGACGTGCATGGGAGAACAGCATGGACGAGCGCAAATGGCTCTACCAAACACCAGAGCAGATCCTCATCAAGGCATCCAACGGTGCCAGCGATTTCGGTAATAAATATGGACAACCGCTCATCTGCGGTTCGTTGCTCACCTTCGAGCACGCAGAGAACTACAAAAAGTTCGCTTACGACAAAGTCATCATGTTGGCCGGCGGTATCGGTTTCGCCAAGATGAAAGACAGTTTGAAAGGCGAGCCTGTTCCTGGACAGAAAGTCATCGTCATGGGTGGTGACAACTACCGCATCGGTATGGGTGGTGGTGCCGTATCCTCCGTTGACACAGGACAATACAACAACGCTATCGAGTTGAACGCCGTTCAACGCGCCAACCCTGAGATGCAAAAACGTGTATCCAACGTCATAAGAACACTCGCAGAGTCAGACAATAACCCTATCGTATCCATCCACGACCACGGAGCAGGAGGTCACTTGAACTGCCTCTCTGAGTTGGTGGAAAGCACCGGTGGAAAAATCGACATGGACAAATTGCCTGTCGGCGACCCTACCCTCTCCGCAAAAGAGATCATCGGAAACGAGAGTCAAGAGCGTATGGGATGCCTTGTCAACGAGAAGGACATCGAACTCATCAAGCGCATCGCAGACCGTGAGCGCGCACCTATGTACGTTGTCGGCGAGACCACTGGCGACATGCGTTTCGTATTTGAGAAGGAGAACAGCGAGAAGCCAATCGACCTCCGTCTCGACTACATGATCGGTAAGCCACCTCGCACTGTCATCAAAGACAAGACCGTGGTGGAGAAATACGAAGATATCAAGACCGACCCAAGCAAGCTAAAAGAGTACTTGAACAACGTACTCCAACTCGAATCGGTTGCCTGCAAGGATTGGTTGACCAACAAAGTAGACCGTTCCATCACAGGAAAAATCGCAAGACAACAATGTGCAGGAGAGATTCAATTGCCATTGAACGACTTGGGTGCAGTTGCCTTGGACTACAGATACAAAGCAGGTATTGCGACTTCCATCGGACATGCGCCAATGGCAGCCATGATCAACCCTGCCACAGGTTCCGTGCTCTCTATCGCAGAGGCCTTGACCAACATCGTTTGGGCTCCTTTGAAAGACGGAATCAGCAGCGTATCGTTGAGTGCCAACTGGATGTGGCCTTGCAAGAACGAAGGAGAAGACGCACGCCTCTACAAAGCAGTTGAGGCTTGTAGCAAATTCGCCTGCGCATTGGGTGTAAACATTCCGACAGGAAAAGACTCCCTCTCCATGACCCAAAAATATGGAGAAGACAAAGTATATTCACCTGGTACCGTCATCATCTCCGCTGGAGCAGAGGTATCTGACGTACGGAAGATTGTGGGTCCTGTCATCGAGAAGAAAGAGGGCACCAGCATCTACCACATCGACTTCTCATTCGACGCACTACAACTCGGTGGTTCCGCATTGGCACAGACCCTCAATAAGATTGGAGCAAAAGCACCAACCGTCAAGAACCCTGAATATTTCGTAGATGCCTTCGAAGCCATCCAAACAATGGTGGACAAGGGTCTCATCCTCGCAGGACACGACATCTCCGCCGGTGGTATGATTACCGCCCTTCTTGAGATGTGTTTTGCAAACAAAGAGTACGGTTTGAAGGTCAACTTGGACGAAATTCCTGAGAAAGACCTCATCAAGGTTCTCTTCAGCGAGAACCCTGGCGTCCTCATCCAAGTAGAGAAGGAGTCAGAAGTAGAGAAGATTTTGAAGAAGGAAGGCATCGGATTCGCCAAGATTGCAACGGTCATCAAAGAGCGGAAAATCGAGTTGGAGAAGGACGGCAAGAAAGAGTTGTTCGACATTGATGCGTTACGTGACACATGGTTCCGTTCCTCCTATTTGCTCGATAGAAAGCAAAGTGGCGAGCAATGTGCGAAAGAGCGTTTTGAGAACTACAAGAGCCAACCGCTCGTATATGACTTCAAGAATTTTGCAGGCAAGCTCTCTAAATTGGGCGTATCGGCAGACCGAAAAGAGAAGAGCGGCATCAAGGCAGCCATCATCCGAGACAAAGGAACGAACGGCGACCGTGAGATGGCTTACTCCTTGTGGTTGGCTGGATTCGATGTGAAAGATGTCCACATGACCGACTTGGCCACAGGAAGGGAGACCTTGGAAGACGTCAACATGATTGTCTTCTGCGGAGGATTCTCCAACTCCGACGTTTTGGGTTCTGCCAAAGGATGGGCAGGAGGATTCCTCTACAACGAAAAGGCAAAGCAAGCCCTCGACAAGTTCTACGCACGCAAGGACACGCTTAGCTTAGGTGTCTGCAACGGTTGCCAAGTTATGGCCGAATTGGGTCTTGTCTATCCAGAACACGAAAAGAAGCACAAGATGTTGCACAACAACTCGCACAAGTTCGAGTCCAGCTTCGTAGGTTTGGACATTCCAGTCAACAACTCTGTCATGTTCGGTTCACTATCGGGCACGAAATTGGGTATTTGGGTAGCCCACGGAGAAGGAAAGTTCGACTTCCCTTACCAAGAGAGCGAGTACAACATCATTGCAAAATATAGCTACGACGGCTATCCAGCCAACCCTAACGGTTCGCAATTCAGCGTAGCCGGAGTTTGTTCAAAGGACGGTCGCCACTTGGCCATGATGCCTCACTTGGAGAGAGCCATCTTCCCTTGGCAATGGGCTTACTATCCATCAGACCGACTCCAAAGCGACGAGGTAACTCCTTGGTTGGAGGCCTTCGTCAACGCACGGAAATGGATTGAGAAGAACAAATAAGGAATAAATCATGAAGATTAGAAAGGTCGGGGCTTGGGTCTCCGGCCTTTTTATTGGGATATTGGTAGGGACGCAACATGGTTTGCCACAGACAAAAACAATAATTTAAATCAATTTTTTGTTTTTTTAATAACTATGATTAACTTTGGGGGCTTGTAATGGAAAAGTACGTTTCTTTATACATGCAAGTTATGAAATGTTCCGAAGAACCGAATTGTCATACTGAGGTAGTTACGCACTATTACTACATTTTCAAACGATGACAAATATCGTCAAAAGGACTAAAATATATAGACGAAGTCTAACGACTTGAAAAACATTAAATTCTAAATACTGAAATGAGAAACAGGCAATATCTCAGTTCGAATCATTTGTCTAAAGGGCAAAAGAGAGCGAAGAAAGGTTTCGCAACGTTGTTCATCACAGCATTGATGTCGATTTTCTATACAGGGGCGCAAGCTCAGTCTGTCTCCGTCAAAGAAAATGCGAAAGTCAACATATCATCTAAAAGTTATGATGAATGTGCGTCCATCATCGAATTCACGGTGTCTCCCACAGACGAGTACTATTTCGACTTCTACATCACAGAGAACAACAAAAAATTGACTTCCAGTGATATACGACTCGAAGGAGATGCGTCCATTTTCCAATTCAACCAATACGACAACATCAAATTCGAAAATGGCTCCTACAATGGAAGGACAACAACCTTCTATCTGAACACTCGAAACGGGAAGCCATACACCCTCTCATCTGAACTTCCTTCGTTGGCAGACCCATTCTTGAGAATAGAAGGTGAAACCACCATCAAGGAAGGAGCCAAAGTAAATTTCACAAGCATAGCCTGTCCAAAATCAGAGGATTACACCTACCAATGGTATGAGAATGGCAAAGCGATAGACGGAGCAACCTCTTCCAGTCTATCGGACTATACGCCAACTACCCCTACTAGTACTTTTAAATTGGAGGCAAGCCAAAACGGAACTCTAATCAAGGACGCCACCGTTTCCATTCGCTCATTAGGCACGCAAAAAAGATTTAGCATTGAGCCTTGGTGGGGTGTCGCCAGAGCCGAAGTCACAGAAGTAGCAGGTTACTGCAACTCGGTCTATCAAGTTGAACTTACCATCAACGAGAACGAACCGCAATTTAGCATCATTGATGGCAAAACAAACATCACCGACCTCAGGAACGAAACATCATTCACTATCGAGAAGAAAATGGGTGACACGGGTGACACGGGTTGGAGAATCGCCAACAGCGACGTCAACGGAAAGCAAATCCTTTTCTTCATCGACGCAAGAACAAATCCTTTCACATTGACTAACGACATTGAAGAGCGGGAGTTCATCGTACCGACTATCTCTGTAACGAAAGGAAAGTTTAAAGACGGAAAGGCAGAAGTTGAACGCGGCGAGGCCATCTCCTTCGGAATCGACCTCTGCAAAAATTCAACAAGCGAATTGACCTACCAATGGCAGAGCAGCACCAACGGAGGCACTTCTTGGACCGACCTTGACGGCAAGACAAGCAGCACACTAGAAGATTTCGTCTCCACAACAGACGGAATGCTAGTACGAGTACGTGTATCTACGGGTAGCGTATCCAATGTATCCAACGCCATCGCCGTTGTTTTCGAAGCATCCGAGATCATCGCAGAAATCGGAAATGCAGAGAAGATCAACGACATGGAATTTGAGGTGCTCAACCACCAGACCGTGGACATGAAGGTCTTCGCAGAGAGAATGAGCGACGCAAAAATCACCATGCAGATAAAAGATTTCTCTTCCACGACATGGAAAGACACCGTGGTTGATTTCGGCACCGACAGCACATGGTCCTTTGTACCTACAAGAAATTTGGTTTACAAAATCACGGCAGAAGGTACGCTTAACAACACCAACGAAGCAGGAACCATCACAAAGGAATTCCTCATCCGTGTCATCTACCGTTGCGACCAAAACGCCGCTACGGACATCCTTTGGCACGACGACTTCGGACACTTCACCAACGCAACTACCTACGTCACGAAAGATGCGGATGGTGTGGAGCAAACACATGAGAGTTCTATTTCAGGCATTGCCATTGAGAACTACATGACACCAGACCCTAACTCTTTTGTCAAAGAGCACAAATTTGCATCGTTAGACCCATTATTCGGTTCTTTCTCATCCGACAACTGTGCGGGTGACGGATACAAGCACTATGCTTGCTGGCAAGATTGTAACGGTATTCGTGTGGAGGACGGTTACTATGCCATCCTGACCAATCCGAACACAAGTAACTGTGGTAGGACAGAAGACCGCGACTATTGGGACGGATCAGACCACACGGGAGACAGCAACGGCGGTATGCTCTTCGTGAACTGTAGTATGAGCAGTAAAGGCACCATCATCTACGAACGTGAGTTGACGCTCAGCAACGAGTGCTCCAACGTCCAACTTTTGTTCTCCGCCTTTATCAGCAACGCTGCCATCAAGGAGGGACAAAAACCAGTAAACGTTCGTTTGGACATCCGCGACGAGGACTTGAACCTTGTCCATTCCATAGCTTCAGGCGACGTAATGCCACGTACGACCGGAGAGAAATGGTCCAACCTGACCTTCCAATTCAAATCAACAGGAAAGAAGAAATACATCATTCAATTGACCAACAACAACGAAGGTGGTTCTGAAAGTTACGGTAACGATATCTTGTTGGATGACATTTCCATCGCCATCTGCTACCCTGACGTCAAATTGATAGCAGACCTCGCAGACAAGACGAAAGACACCATCGAGACTTGTCAATTGGATACGGTTGTTAGATTGTACGCTTTCAACGAGAAGGGCATCAAGAACTACATCGACGAGCCAGTATATCTTTTCCAATACAAGAAGGCAGACAGCCTCTCTTCCAAGTGGCAAGACATCTCAACGGAAGGCGAAGGCATCCACATGACCAGCGAAGACAATATCGCAATAAAATTGGATCGTGAAGACTCCCGCTTCTTCGGAACAACCAAGTTCAGAGCCATCGTAGCTTCCAGCAAAGAGGTATTAACCAGTATCATCGAAGAAGAGGATACGACAGGAAAGATCACGATGAATGTCGATTGTGACCACGTTTACGCTGTCGATTCCGCCTTCACCATCATCTTCCACTATAGCGGTCCAATGGGTCCAGACATCGATACAGCAGGCTGTATCGGAGAGGTGATGAAACTCATCGGAGAGTCATCTGACAAACCTGAGTTCAAATGGTTGAACGCAGACACGACGGAAATCTCCAACGGAGAAAAAGAATATACATTCACCATTGACGGTAGTCAAGACGACTACTATTTCTTCTTCGTCGGCACCGAGGCATTGGGATGTACAGACACACAAAAAGTTCACGTAAGGAAGAAAGAGAACGTATGGTTCGACGCGCCAGAAGAGTTCGTAGTCTGCGAATTTGACTCCGCATTGACTTTGACAGACATCGTTCTCAAGAACTCCGACGCAAATCCAACCTTCACATGGGAATTGAACGGAACTGTGGACCCTTCTCAAACGAGCAAAAAGTTCAAGATTCCGGCAGACGCTCCATTGGAAGGAAGCATCAAAGTAACAGGATCGGCAGAAGGCTTCTGCGACTCTACAAGAACTATCAAGTACACCATCCACAAAAAGTACACGTTGGCACTCGACACCGATGTGGAGGAGGACAAGTTGTGCTTCAATACGACCAACAACACAGTCACATTGACAGCAGTCTTCACTCCAGAGACAGCACGCCCTAACAAATACTATTGGTACAACAATGGCGTATTCGTCGGAGAAAGCGACAAGCCAACCTACCAAATCAGCATTACGGAAAATGGCAAATACAAATTCATGGTAAAATCAACAGATGACATTTGCTACAAAGACACAGCAAGCAGCGAAACGCCTGTTCAGGTAGATTACATTTCCGCAAGCCGCTCCATGGATATGGAAGTCACCACCGTTCCTGAAAACGCCATCATCTGTGAAGGCAAGTCCATTCAATTCAATTTGAAGATAGGAAACGCGTTGGACGACAAAGATGCCACTTGGGAGTGTGATGATTTCGAAGGCGGAGAGAAAAAGACAAAGACAGAAAACTTCTCAAGCAGCGTCACCATTACGCCAACCAAGAGCTCTGATTTCACAGACAAGAGAGTGATGAAAGTCAGCATCTTTGATGAGATCTGTGGCAAGGCAATCAACGTAAAGACCAACTACGAAGTTCACAACAACATCAAGTTAAGCATCGATCCAATCGACACATACTGTCTCGGCAAGGGCGAAAAGATAGACTTGAATGCTACAGTGACAGCTGGTGAGCCAACTAAATATGTATGGTTGGAGGGAGAGACGAGACTCGACTCAACCGAAACCAACCAAGCAAGCGTTCTCATCAAAGAGGGGTCCAACCAATATTCCGTGATCGCAAGCGACGGTGTATGTGAAAGCAAGACATCTGTTGTCATGAACACGGAGGCCCGCCAACCTATCACGATTGACATCATGCCAAAGGATACCATCTTCTGTGAAGGAACGACAGTCACATTCCGTGCAACTATCGAGAATGCATTGGATAAAGTGAATGTACCAGTCATCTGGTCTGGCGACGACATTGCAAGTGACACAACACTCAAAGGCGAGAGATGTACATTGGCACTCACCCCTGCCAAGAGCAACCTGAAGACGGAGCAACGCACCATCACCATCAAAACTGCAGATGAAGTCTGTGGCGAAGGTGGATTTGTAGAAACAAAAACCAGCTACTCCATTCACAACAAGATGGACATTGCCATCGAAGCAGACCGTACCGACGGACTCTTCTGTTTGACAGACAAAGGTGGCAACGACCAAATCAACTTGAAGGTGAATGTGAAGGCAGGAGAACCAACTCGTTACGATTGGTTCAAAGACGAGGCTGCGTTAGGTTCTGCAGTCAAAGGCGACACAATCTTGACAATCGGAGAAGGAACAAACCAATATAAGGTTATCGCAAGCGACGGCATCTGTAACGACACCAATTCAGTAGTCTTCCCTATCAAGGCAAGACATCTATTGGGATTGGATTTGAATCCAAAGGATGCCAGCATCTGTGAAGGCGAAGAGATTAAATTGACGGCTACCCTCACCGACGTTCTAAACGATGACATCACCGTGTTCTGGGAGGGCGACGACATCGCCGAGGGTTCAACGACCTCAGGTAATCCTTCCTCCTACACTGTAACAACGACCAAGACTGGAAACAAGAAGCAAGTAGGGAAAGCCACCATCAAAGCGACAGATGCTGTCTGTCTCCGCGACACAGTGGTTAGCGTGGACTACAACGTCTTCATGAAGGTTGACATTCAATTGGTTTCAGACATCGCTGGTGGAAGAATCTGTAAAAAGGATCAGAACAGCAGCAAGGCCACCCTCACCATCAAGGTCAAGAAGGGTGATCCAAACAGCTTCATCTGGAACGACGGCAAGATATGCGCTGGCAACGATACGGTAAGAACCATCGAATTGTCAGAGGGAACCAACACCTTCTCCGTCAGTGCAACCGACGGCGTCTGCAACAAGAAAGATGTATCAGAGGCAATTGCCAACAACTCAATCGAGACACGCGAGCCAATCGAAGTTGACTTGTTCTTGGATAACAGTTTGGTCTGCATCGGAAACCAAATAAAGGCTACGGCCTCCATCAAGAACAGCCACGAAGGAGCAACCTCCGTCATCAAGTGGTCGGACGGTCAAACAGTCAGCAACGCTTCAAACGGCGAACATTCCGAATTATTCACGCCTAGCGTAGGTTCTCAAAGCATCAACGTCAGCGTAGTAGATGCGAAATCCGACATCTGTCCTGCGACAGTCAAAGGAGCCGTCATCTCTGCTCAAGACTCGCTTCGATTGTTCATCAAGCCAAGTCAAGAGACACTTTGTCAAAGAGATGACACTACCCAATACATCAAGTTGACGGTAGGAATTAACACAGGATGGCCAACCAGCGTAGTATGGTCAACTGGCGACACGACAAGAATCGACACGACTAACACGACCCACATCTTCGTAGGTCCAAACACCAACACCACCTACTGGGCTTATGGTACGGACGACATCTGTAAGAACTCGGATAAGATCTATACAAAGGAGATCCAAGTTTCCAACAGAATCCATGTAGAAGTGGAGATTGACAAGCCAGAGTTCCAAATGGGAGACGAGGTCAACTTGGTTGCCAACCTATCCAACGACGAGTACAACACAATCAAGTGGTACAACACAGAGACAGGGGAACTCCTTGGCGAGACCAGCGACAACAAGTTCAGCTACCAGCTTAACGATGACGCATACGGAATATTCAAGTTCGGCGTGGTAGTTGACAACATTCATTGTGGCGACATCTCTTCAGGAAAGAGGAAGATTACCGTAGCCGACTACACTGAGGTACCAAACATCATTACTCCTTACAACCAAAACGGCAAGAATGATGTATTCATGGGGCCAAAAGACGGCAAGCCAGGTTATAAGGTAGAGATTTACAACCGTTACCAACAACTAATCTTCGAAGGAGAAGAGGGATGGGACGGCATCTACCGTGGCTATATGGCAGAGCCAGGAACCTACTTCTATAGAGTCCACATGAAAGACGGCCGCGTCTTCAAGGGAACACTAGAAGTCGCTAAATTCTAAAATAAGGAATCCATGTAAATAAAAGAAACATGAGAAAATTAATTTATATCGTGATGATGATTGCGTTGATTCATAACATCAACGCCTCTGAAGACAAATTCAGCGAGGGAAAATTTGAATTCATCTCGTCCAACAAGAACACGAGAGCAGAAGAATGTCCAATGTCTCCTTACCGCAAAGGCTCCATCGTATTCTTCAGAAACGACACCGCATACATGTTCTATCCAAGAATGGACTTGGAATTGGATACCCCTATCGTATGTACCGAATTGATGGGATTGGACATCCAAGGAACTTTTGCTTACGACAAGAACGCCAACAAGCTATACTTCTCCAAAAACGACGGAGCAGGGAACTATGAATTGTACGAGGCAAGCTATTCCGGCAACAGATGGATTGACGTAAAGAAACTGAAGATTAAAGGTGTGATGCCAAGCAAAATGGTCATCAAGGGTTCCTCCCTCGCTGCTGGGCGTTGGAACCACACGGTAAGAGGAACGACAGGATTCTTTAACCCTTCCATAGGAAGAGGCGGAAAGCGACTCTACTTCTCAGGAACCTTCTTGGCAGGAAAAGGTAATCGAGACCTTTGGTATATTGATGCCGAAAGCGACGGACTTTGGAGCCGTCCGAAGAGTCTCGGCGATTCCATCAACACGGAAGCGAAAGAGGATTTCGCCTATGTCGTAGGAGATACAGCCCTCTACTTCGCATCCACAAAAGAGGGAGGCTTCGGTGATTTGGATATCTACGTATCCCACAAAAGCCGCAAAGACACCGTATGGGGCGCACCGGAAAATTTGGGAGACCACATCAACTCCTCTGCTTCCGACTACAACGTAGCATTCAACAAAGTTTCAGCCTACTTCATTTCCAACAGGGCAAGTGGTAAAGGAAGAGCCGACATCTACCGCCCTATCTGGATTCATCCAGCGAGGGAGAAGGAGTTGGTTGCAAACATGACCATAGAGGAGCCTAAGGGATTCAACTGGGTACTCTTCTTCTTCGACTTCAACATGACCTCCATGAAACCTGAATACGAGGCTCAGGTTGACGAGTTGGTTTCAGCCATGAAAGAGTTCCCTGGCGGTAGATTTGAAATCAGCGGACACACCGACTCCCGTGGTTCGGAAGACTACAACAAGAAACTCTCACAAAAACGTGCCGAATACATCAAAGACATGTTGGCGAAGAGAGGCATTCCGTTCGAGAATCTGATTGCAGTAGGACGAGGCATGAGCGAACCTGTCATTCCTGATGCAAAAGAAGAGGCTGAGCACGAGCAGAACAGACGTGTAGACATCAAGATTATTAACGAATAACAAGAGGAGACTGCATAATGAAAAAAATACTGGCACTTATTTGCCTTATGATGATGGGAGTTGCCACACAAGCGCAACAAGATTTGCTTTTGTCTCAACAATTCTATTCCCGTATCAACAAGAACCCTGCGGGAACAGGTAACGTGCCCGATTACGACTTTTTCCTATTGGGCCACTACCAATACGTTGACGTGAAAGATGCGCCAAAGTCTCTCGTGTTCAACTTCCAATCGTTCATGGAACAATACAATTCCGGTATCGGTTTCTCCTTGTCCTACGACAACATGGGTGTGGCAAAAAGCACAACCAACGCCAAAGCCGTATATGCCTATAGTCTGAAATTGAACGAGACCGCACTTCTCTCCTTCGGTCTGTCAGCAGGCATACAATATGGCTACTTCAATGCGGCGGAATACAAATACGAGGACTACTCCGAGGTGACCGACGGAGAGGCACCAAACGAAAAGATGACTAAGTTGAATCCAGACTTCGACTTCGGTTTCGAGTTCTCCACGCCAAGATTCCTATTGGGTGCATCCGTCACCCACTTGAACAACAACGAGTCAACCACACTCACGGCAGGACGTCACTTCTACGCATACACCCGTTATATCTTCACGGTGAACGACATTTGGGACGTTGCCCCAGCCCTCGTCTATATGCACAAAGATTTGATCGATGTGACGGAATTGAGCGCAACCGCCTTCTACAACCGATTCATCTGGGGTGGTTTGACCTACCATCCAGACATCAACTCCAGCTTTGAGTCCAACCCTGTGGCTGTCTCATTGGGCGTTGAATACCGTTCCTTCCGCCTAGGTTACGTATTTGACTACGGATTCGGAAAAGTATCAAGACTCTCCGGAACTTCCCACGAGCTGATGTTCTCCTACTCATTGGAGAACAAACGGAAATCGGTCGTTTACGAGAAATTCGAATAAACAGAACAACACAGAATCAAGAATCACATAAAGGTGGTAAATGTTTAGGCATTTATCACCTTTTCTTTTCAGTAAATCGCCCCCTCCCCAAAGGTCAACTCAACAAGAGCCTTCTTTCTAAACGGGCTCCCCAGAATGAACATTCTTCTGAACATTTGCCGAAAGAAAGAAAATGCGAATACATTTCATCGGAATGTGTAACGAGGCAGGCCTGACAGCGCTACATTTGTATCAAAAGAAAGAAAGGACAACGGCTAACGTTGCTGGTCACTATAAGTATAAATGTTCATTATTGCTTTTATCTATCTGAGAAGAAAAGTAAGAAGGAGACAACGTTCGAAAGGACAACGTCTCCTTTCTCTATTTTAGTAATTTGTGTTTCGCCAGTCCAACAATCAAACTATTAGTGTCAGTTCCATATAAATACAAAATCACCGAAAAAAGCTGTCGAAAACAAAGAAAAACATCGATTTTTAGGTTTTATGCTATCAACAAACGCTCTTTTTTCCCAGGCAGAAAAAAAACACCCATTTCATCGGGAAAAGGGAATTCGAATAAAACTAGACGGGGGTAAAAAAGGTTAACATTTTACTTAACAATAGGTGAAATAATGGAGATGTTAAGCATTTAAATCAACTTGTGAAACCCAGCGAGGAAAAGTAGAATACATTTGCAACGAAAGAAGGACGATAGCAATCGTCATTCGGTCACTATTCAAATATAAGTGTTTTATGGTTCAAACATCTATCGGAAATCGATCTAATTAACCCAAACCGACAAAATCTACTCACAAGGGAACCTTTGAGTTCCCTTTTTTTATTGTTTTGCAAAAATCTTGCTTATATTTGTAACGAAAACACAGAATAGGGAAATGTCCAAAAAGAAAATACTATATATAACGTTAGTCCTTCTTCCGGTTATCCTATTTATCATACTATACACACTCATCAGGAAACCAACCATCAACGTCTTGGACGATGCCAATTTCCGACTTGAGATGTGGGATGAGCCTATGGCAAAAGGATTAGCCACGACAGCACTCATTTGGCACGAGGGTGGTGTGAAATTCCAATTCACGCTCTCCGACACATTGTCCTATCCCTACGCAGGGCTTAGTGTCACGGACAAGAGAGATTCCCTATTTCCCTTGACCGACTACGAAATACGGATTAAAATAAAAAGCGAAGAAGATATTCCCATCATCTTTCGAATCAACAAATACATCGACAACTACACGGAGAAAAACAGATGGGACACTTACCTCCTATGCGCCAAAACAGAAAGCATCAGCAAAGGAGAAAATGAGATTCAACTGAAAGCAAAAGACATTGACGAGACCCCCAACTGGTGGTATTCCATCAACAAAGCATGGATCACAAAAGGATTCCAGACAGACAAGGCCGAGATTAGCGAATTGACCTTGGTCTTCGAAAACGGCGTCCCTGTCGGGAAAAAGATCGAGTTGGACATCGAAGAGTTCCAGCTAGTCTATGACAAGAGTGGCCTACTTCCTTACGTCATTCTCGTATTCCTCTACTACATCGCCATCACCATTCTCTATTTCGTCAAGAAATCCAAAGCCAACGGAGAGGTGAAATATGTCGTCGTACCTATCAAGGAGACAGAGACAAAAGGAGACAAGGACTCTCAGATAGATGTTGAAATCGTCTCCTTCATCGGAGAGAACTACCCTAACCCCGACTTCAAGATCAGCGATGTGGCCAACCACTTCAAATTGACAGAAAACGAAGTGGCCGATATCTTGAAGGAATACTGCGACAAGACATTCCGACAATACCTCAACCAAATAAGAATGGAAGAGGCCAAACGACTTTTGAAAGAGAGCAAGCAACAAATCTCAAGCATCGCTTTCTCCGTCGGCTACAACAACGTTCAGCACTTCAACCGCGTATTCAAAGAATACACGGGCGTCTCCCCTACCATCTTCAAAAGCGGCAAAGAGGAAGAATAGCGGAAAATCAAAAGGAATATCTACCCCCCAAAATATATTAGGATAGGTTGCATCATAGCTTCTATATGTACAATAATAGCATTAACCTATTTCCGTCCATCTTTCCATAGCATAGCAGCATATTCCCCAAAAAATCGTATCTTTGCCAACGTTTCGTAAAAAAAGATTGGATGTCGATGTGGTCTAACACGAAAAGAGGATGGACTGGAATTTTCCTACTGGCAATATATTTGATGATATTGTCAGCAAGTTCCTTGCACACCCACCAGCACGAGAAGCACGACTTTTTGTGTCAAGACTGTATCAGCCACGTAAAGCATAGCGGTCACATCAGCACGGCCTCTCCCTCCGTGGGAGAGTGTCTCCTCTGCGACTTTTCATCAACGCTTTACCTGCCCATCCATCTTCTCGCACTACCATTTCTACTTTTTGATTTTTGCAGCCACATCATTAGGCTTGTTCAAAAAACGGCTTTCCGTATAGGCAGCATTCCTACACTCCGTGCCCCACCCTGTCTTTAATAACATACCGACAATTCTTCTAAGCGAGCCATAAGAAAAGGCCCGCACAACTAGTATGTATTTATTAAAGGCAAAAAATAATGAAAGCAATTAGACTTTTCGTCCTATTGCTCTGTCCTGCTGTATATACCCATGCACAGATGAGCGAGCCAACGACAGTGCTTGACACATGCGACCATTTGGACGAAGTGGTCGTGACAGGTGTCACCGGCAACACACGCATAAGAGAAATCGCAACGCCAGTCAGCGTAATATCCAACGTGGCTCTTCAAAGCCACCAATCAACCAATATCATAGATGCCATCAGCCACCAACCAGGTGTCAACCAAGTAACGACAGGTAGCGGCATCTCCAAGCCCGTGATACGAGGCCTTAGCTACAACCGCATCCTCGTGGTCAACAACGGCATACGTCAAGAGGGTCAACAGTGGGGAGACGAACATGGCATCGAGATAGACGGCAACTCGGTCAACTCCGTCGAGATTCTGAAAGGCCCAGCCTCCCTCATGTACGGTTCCGATGCCATGGCGGGTGTCATCATCATGCACGAGGCTCCCGTGATGCCTTCGGGAAGCATGTATGCCGAAGCGGGTTCCGAATACCAGACCAACAACGGACTATTCGGCTATACGCTCAACTTCAAAGGGAACCAACACGATTTCACATGGGATTGGCGTTGGAGCCAAAAACTGGCCCACGACTACCATGCGCCTGAAGACGGCTATGTTCCCAACAGCGCTTTCCGAGAACGAGCATTGAACGGAGCTCTCGGAGTGATAAAGAACTGGGGCTACTCCCGTCTCCACGTCAGTTTCTACCAATTGACGCCAGGCATGGTTGAGGTAGAAGATGAATACGAGGAAGGAGGCAAAGACTACAAAATCGACGCTCCGTTCCAAGAGGTCAAGCACTACAAGGCAGTCCTCAACAACTACTTCGGCATCGGAGACGGCTATTTAAAAGCGATAGCAGGCTACCAACAAAACCGCAGGCAAGAGTTTGAGGAGGAAGACGAATGCGGACTTGATTTCCGCCTGCACACCGTCAACTACGACCTCCGCTACGTATTGCCGGAATGGAACAAGTTCAACACCAACATTGGAATCGGTGGAATGTACCAAAAGTCAGAAAATCTAGGAGAAGAGTTTCTGATTCCAGCCTACCACCTTTTCGACTTTGGTGTGTTTGCCACGGCTTCACGCTCCTTCCTCGATCGGTTGCACGTGAGCGGAGGCCTCCGCTACGACCACCGCAACCTCCACAGTCTCTCTCTGGAAGAGGAAGGAGAAGAGCGTTTCTCCGACTTCCACCGGAAATTCGGTGATTTCTCCGGAAGTTTAGGAGCCATCTACAACCTCAGCCAACGCCTCGACTTGAAGGCCAATATCTCCCACGGATTCCGCGCACCCAACATGAGCGAATTAGGGAGCAACGGCGAACACGAAGGAACCTTCCGCTACGAGTTGGGCAACCAAGATTTGAACCCGGAACATAGCTGGCAATTCGACCTCGGATTAGATTATGCAGGCAGCATCCTCTCCTACAGCCTTGCCCTCTTTGCGAACCGAATCAACGACTACATCTATATCCAACGGGCAGAGGGTGAAATGGACGGGACACCTCTTTACCAATTCTCTGCCGGCGATGCACGCATCCTAGGCGGAGAGGCACGTGTCATCCTCCACCTGCTCCACCACCTACACTTCGAGAACTGTTACTCCTACGTGAACGCACAGCAGCTTCATGCGGAAAGGGATTCCAAATATCTACCTTTCACTCCGGCTCCACGTTGGCTATCCTCCCTTCACTACGACATTCCGTTCCGTTCCAAAATCATCAGAGGAGCCTATGCCGAAGTGGAAAGCGACATGAATTTCAAACAGACGCACATCTTAGAGGCAAACGACACGGAGACTCCGACATCCAGCTACACCTTGCTGAACTTTGGCATTGGAACAAACATCCACTTGGCCAACGGCCGCAAACTATGCTCCGTCGGGCTCTCGGCCACCAACCTATTGGACAAAGCCTACCAGTCGCATCTGAGTCGATTGAAATATGCCGAGACCTATCCACTCACGGGTCGTCACGGCATCAACAACATGGGCCGAAACTTTGGCATCAAAGTGATGTTCCCTATTGTTATGGGCGAAAACTAAACAGGACCGACAAATAAGCAAAAGACCATCAACGGGAAACCGCTGGTGGTCTTTTTTTTTGTTAAAATGGTTGAAAGTCATACAAAAATCCTAAATATTCGTATATTTGCAAACCTTTCATTTGCAAAAGTGAGGGAAGTATAAATGTTTTTTTAATGTTGATATTCATGACAAACACAATTCAAAGATGGTAAAATTAAAGTATTCTGTATTGGGTTCCTTGGTCAGTGTTTTCTGTTGTAACACATTTGCTCAGAACGAACCAGCATTCGACAAGGAACAGTATCAAAAGGCGTTGTGGATGACCACACGCTTCTATGGTGCCCAGCGTATGGGCGAAGGCGTCAATTGGCTCGTCGAGACACACGAGGCCAACAACGTATCCGCTAACATCAATTTCGACCGAAGCAAATTCGTGCAAGGAAAATCCTTTCTGAAGGATTATGACGGAGACTACGACCTGCGCGGAGGATGG
Source organism: Paludibacteraceae bacterium (assembly GCA_017961765.1). Lineage (GTDB taxonomy): Bacteria > Bacteroidota > Bacteroidia > Bacteroidales > Paludibacteraceae > RGIG10190. The sequence goes on from JAGCWQ010000121.1 coordinate 81,932, forward strand.
GCTGATTGTGGAGACTTTGTGCTCTTCGGACAAACATTCTTCTACTCTGCTTACATGTTGGTGCTAGGTTATAACGCCTTCCCCGAGGGTTATCCAGACTTCTACTCGGAAGACTACCACGGATATGTCAACTCAGACGATTACACTTGGGAAGGAAAACAAGGTGTGCCAGACGGCATTCCTGACATCTTGAACGAGGTGAAATATGCCACAGACTTCATCTTGAAGGCTGTTCGTGACAATCGTACCTTCTACTACCAAAAGGGAGATGGAGACGTGGACCACAAGGTGTGGTGCACCTCAACGGTCAAATCAGCTCTCCCAAAAAGTTTGGGAGGAGAAGCAGACGGTTCCCGTATGATCTTGAAAGCGACAGGAAATGCCACTGCCATGGCTTCACAAGCAGCATCCGCACTTGCCGCAATGGCGCGCGCATACGCTAAATACGATGCGGATTACGCTGCCGCCTGCATAGAGAAGGCTAAGGTAGCCTGCGAATTCGTGGAAAACACCCAAAAGGGAACCACCAAGGCTACATATTATCCAGTAGAAAACCGCTACATTCACGACATGGTCTCCATGTACGTGGAACTCTACAAGACGACTAAAGATCCTGAGTACTTAAAAAAGGCAGAGGAGAATTGTTCCTGGATGGATAATGAGAAGTCGTACAACTACAACTATAGTCTTTGCTACGACCATAGAGAAGACCTCGCAGCCTACAATATGGCATCCCTTGGCGATGAATCATCTTACGGGGGAAAAGCGCTCGAAGTCTTGAAATTCTATGCGACCACCATGTACATTCCTAATTCCGGCTACTTCTTGAACAAACTACCAGGAAAGAGTTGGGGTGGCGAGCCATGGGGCGTGCTCCGTTTCCCATGTAATCAAGCTTTTGTCCGCGCACTATACGACAAACTAACAGGCGAGGAAACTATCAGCCCGTACATCACAACCACTATAGACTATATGATGGGCCACAACGGAAAGAACTTCTCTTACATTGTGGGATTCGGAGACAAATATCCAGCCTACGCCCATCACAGAAACCTATACAGAACCGATATCAATGATTTGGAGAAAGAGACGGACAAATTGCCGAAGATAGACAACAATTACAAGTTCGCCCAATTGGGTTACCTAGTCGGAGGTTCTCGAAACGACGGAGATTACAATGACGATATCAACAATTACTCAGGTACAGAAGGTGGTATCGACTACAATGCAGGATTGGTCGGCGCCTTGGGCTACATCAACTCCAAGATGAACCCAGTTCCAGAGACAGAAACTTCAGTGGAAACGGTCACAAAAGAGGAGATGGCCTGTGTTTTGGGTCCAAACCCAGCAGAAGACCACCTGAACATCTACTTCGGCGGAAAACCTGAGGGAAAGACGACGATAGAAGTAATCGACATGATGGGAAGCCTCTGCATAAGCAATGCAGTTTCGGGCAAATCCATCCACACCATCAATTTGGAAGGCCTCAACAAGGGCATATACCTTGTACGGATCATCTCAGGCAACGAGACCATCACAAAACAGTTCATCAAGAAATAAGGCTTATTGTCTAATAAATGACAAGGGAGGCATTGGAAAATGTCTCCCTTGCTTTTTTATGACTTCGACGATGCGTCACCCCAGTCATGTGAACATATGTTAGTTTGTTTTGAATCAGGAATCTGCATCTCTTTGGCTGAAAGCCAACCCCACTAGTAACCGGGTACGGAGTGCCCGGTAGGCATGGTAGGCGACCACGTGGCTGGAAGCCACCCCTAATACAGGTAGGATACGAAGGCTTCCAGCCTATAAGAAACCGAAATTCTTTTCAATCTCTGCATCTCTCTAAATTGATTTGGGTGACGCAATGATGGGGTCAATAAACAATTCGGCAGGGGCAAGCCTTAGCCACCCCTGCCGAACCTTTGAAATGAAATAGAAACAAATTATCTTACCGCCTCCTCATAAGATGGCACCATGTCCATGTTGCGCATTATCTCGGTTGGAGGGTAAGGAACTTTGGCATCCAAAAGTCGGATGTCGTCACCAGAAAGATGGTAAATCTGTTTGAATTGACAAGAATGTTCCAACTCTTCCCATGTTTTTCCTTCATACTCTTCCTTGTCCAATATAAAAAGGGATAGCGTGTCAACAGAAGACCAATAAGCATTAGGTCCCTCATCTGATGAAATATGAAGGCAATGCTCACTTGTGTTAGAAAGTATTTTTGTCACTTTAACATAATAAAAAGAAGAGTCCTCTGTCAAATGCAATTGACTCTGACGATTGTACTCAGAATGAGAATCATACTCATATAAAACATACACATCCGAAGGAGAAAGATTATTCAACATCACTCCATTTTCCTCATCATCACCTAACCACTTATGACAAGAAGGCAAAGTCACGACAAAAACACCAAAGGCCAACAATAGCAATAAATTTCTTATTTTTTTTCATAACTTTCATTTTGATGTAGGATAATTCATTTCTATATCATTTGTCCATACCTGATCCCCATATTTTGGGGTAAAGTGCCTCTTACCATAAAACACACCCTCGTTCAATGAATGAAAGGCCAAAACAAGATCTCAAGCACACCCCACCAAACATCGGAAAGACGGTCAGAAAACCGAGTAAGAAAGCTATCGCCAAAAGCATCCCGATCCACCTTCACTTTCCTACCTATGGCTAGTTTCTGTTTGTCCAACTTAGGGCATCCATCAAAAGCATTGGCCTCGATAAATTTCAAAGATGAAGGAAGGTGAACTCGCTCCAGCGATGAACAGTTTTCAAACATTTCTTCTTCGATCGTCTCCAGCGAATCCGGCATTGTGACACTGACAAGATTTTCACAACATCTGAAAGCTCTCGCCCTCACATGCGTCACAGAAGCAGGAATATCAATAGTTTTCAGACTCACACACTCCGAAAAAGCCCAATATCCAATGTATTCCAACGCACTCGGAAAGGTGACACGTTCCAAGGCTTTACATTGTGAAAACGCACCATTTTTTATCGAAGAGAGCGAATCAGGAAAAGTCACTTCCTTCAAAGAGACACACGACTCGAACGCCTCCCACGCAATAGAATTCAACCCCTTTGAAAGTTGCACACGCTTCAACTCCAAACACTTCGAGAAAGCGCACTTACCCAAATATCTTACCGAATTGGGCATTACGACCTCCTCAATTCTCGAATTAGCAAAAGCATACTCACCAATAGAGTCTAACCCCTCCGAAAAGAGCACCTCTTTCAATGAGCTACAGTCACGAAAGGCATAATTGTCAATTTTCCGCAAAGAAGAAGGAAAGGTTACTTTCTTTATAGAATGTTTATCCAAGCCCCAAAAATCCAAAGAATCGAACTCCGTCACCCCCTCTTGGATCATCAAGGTGGAGTCTTTCAAAACATACTTGAGTTCGTCAGCCCGGACAGTAGTGATAACAAACCATAGGAAGGCAAGGAGCAAAGAAACGACGACTGGAATTCTGTTGAACTGCATAGGCATATAAATGAAAGAAGAGGGGCGTAATCAAATCTGATGCACCCCCTCTATTCAAAAATCGACAAAGTAATTATTCACATTAAGCAAGCAAAGACTTCACCTTTTCGGAGATAGCCTTACCATCGGCACGGCCTGCCAACTTCTTGGAAGCCACACCCATCACTTTACCCATCTCCTTGGCGGAAGTGGCGCCCACCTCGGCAATGATGGCCTTCACCTCGGCTGTCAACTCCTCGTCCGTCATCTGCTTAGGCAGATACTTCTCGATGACAGCCAACTCAGCTAACTCATTCTCGGCCAAGTCTGGACGATTTTGTTGCGTAAAAATATCTGCGGAGTCCTTACGTTGCTTCACCATCTTTTGGATGATCTTAACAGCCTGTTCATCCGACAATTCACCGTCGTTTCCCGTAGCCGTCTTGGCCTCCAAAAACTCCTTTTTGACGCCACGCAAAGCTTCCAATCTCACTTTATCCTTAGCAAGCATAGCCTGCTTAATATCTTCACTGATTTGATCAAACAATGCCATATTATTCAAATTTAATTTTCTATCAATCTACGTTATTATGAAGATAACTATTCGTATCCTTTATCTCTACCGAATCCCCATCGTTGCTCAATGAGAAGTTGGAGACTTCTCCATCGAAGAGGGGTTTGGTTGCCATATTCGCCTTCTTACGCATATAGGCTGGCTGCGATTCGTAGGAATCGAAGAGATCGTCGGAGCCATCCAACGTGATAACCCGCCTTGGTTTCTGCTCCACCACTTCGGGAGCAGGAGCGACCTCCACTGGAGCTGGTTCTGGCTCTGGCTTTTGCCTAGAACGGTTGGTTGTAGCACTTCCGTAATAGTCGGACAAGTTGACTCTCACAGGTTCCACTTCCTTCTTAGGTTCTGGTTGCGGAATGAATCTAGCAGCCGTCTCCTCTCCATAACGCTCTGCCGTCGTCAGGTCAAAGCCAGTAGCGACGATCGTCACATTCACAGCGTCGTCCAACGTATTATCTACCGTATATCCCCAGATTGTCTCTGTCTCATCCCTATCGATTTGGTCGTCGATGAAGTCTGTAATCGCCTGCAACTCGTTCACCAAAAGCGGATGGGAACTACTATAGGCAATATTGAGGAGAATATTTTTCGCACCCTCCAAGTTTGTCCGTTGAAGGAGTGGTGAATGCAATGCAGCCTCTATCGCATCTACCGCACGATGGTCGCCAGTACAACGGGCAGAACCCATCACGGCATCGCCGCTATCTTTCATGACGGTCTTGACATCCTCCAAGTCGACATTGACCGTTCCATGGACTGTAATCAACTCAGCAATACCCTTGGCCGCAATGGTCAGGACATCGTCCGCTTTTCCGAAGGCATCCTCAAGGCTACTCTCGGAATACAAGCTATTGATACGCTCCGTGTTGACAACCAAGATGGCATCAACATGCTTACGCATCTCCTCAACACCGGCGATAGCTTGCTGCACACGTCGCCTTCCCTCAAACAAGAACGGGATGGTTACAATGGCTATGGTCAAAATACCCATATCCTTGGCAGTCTGAGCGATGATTGGAGCGGCACCTGTACCCGTACCACCTCCCATGCCGGCTGTGATAAACACCATCTCTGTCGATTGTGACAAAATCTCCCGAATCTTCTCCAACGACTCTTTGGCAGCGGCAGCACCGTTCTCTGGCTTGTTTCCCGCACCGAGTCCCTTCTCACCCAGCTGGACCTTAATAGGAACTGGAGATTTATCCAAGGCCATCTTATCCGTATTGCAGATGACGAAATCCACGTCACAGATGCCTTGATTGAACATGTGGTTCACTGCGTTACCACCGCCCCCTCCGACTCCAATCACCTTGATGATCGGGGTGTTCTCCGGGGTGTTCCCAAAATCGATTTTAACTTCTTCCATAAGCCTATATCTTTCTATTTTTATTTTCCTATTTTTTGGAAAGGCTTCCGACGCATGGGGTCGCCTCTAATATCCTAAAAGTGGACTACCTATCCTGTTCCCCATCGTAATAAACGCTGTCAGCCAGTCCGACTATCGTACCTTTAATCCGGCTGAACAAGCTTGGTCCTTTTTGCTTCTCCGTTTTAGATGGTCGAGTTCCCGCTGTCACTTTTTTCTCTTCCATTGTTAAGTTCGTGACATCCTCCACACAGGTTCCTTCCGTCATCTCCAACAAGCCAAACATCTGGGCGAACTCAGGATTGGAAGCATAATTAGCATCACAAAGGACATGACCATAGTTGGGTTTTCCAATCCGGACATCCACTCCCGTACGCAATACCATCTTCTCCTGCAAATCCTGAAGTTTGGAGGCATTACCCGTCAATACGATTTCATTGATATGACATAAGGCATGAACCGACTCCAAATGCTGCCATATAGAATCGATTATCTCATCCATACGGGATTCGATCACCTCAGACAAGAAACGGGAATTAACGGTAATGTTACCAATACCGAAGTCAAAATCCTCCGTCCTATCCGGCAAAGTAGAACCATACTTCACCTTCAAACGTTCCGCCATTTCTTCCGGAAGTTTCAGTGATGCAATGTCACTAGTGATGACCTTTCCACCAAACGGAGCCACCAACAAATTACGGAGCACGCCCTTGTCATAGACAGCAACCGATGTAGTACCTCCACCAAAATCGAAGAGGGCACATCCCGTATTCTTCTCTTCCTGCGACAAGACAGAGAGAGCTGAAGCCTCGATGGATAGAGGCGAGCCCGCCATCTTATATCCTGCCCTCTCGATGCAGGTCTCCAAGTTTTTACGCAAGGAGACATCGCCCGATACAATTTTATAACGACCTGATATTCTATTAGCCAGACAACCAATCGGATTAAGTTCATCCTCATCGTCAATGGAAAACTCCTGAGGGACAATCTTCAAAATCTCGGAATCGATCATCTTGATTCCTTTTGCCTCCTCGTAGAGTGACTCCATCAACTCCATCGTCACCTCCTTTTGGTCCGATCCTAGGCTGCGAAGAACTTGATTTTCCGTCGTTTTAATAGATTTGCCATTCAATCCAACACAGACTTTCCGAATCTTGAGTTTGATTCGATCATCCGCTTCCCGCTCCTCGTTGAAAAGTTTGTTCAACTGGTTTTCCAATTTTAGGAGAAGATTCTTTACCACGAAAGCCGACGTCGCCAAATTATAGACACGCCCACGCTTCACGCCTTGGGAAGCATCCGAAACATAGCATAGTAGCTCTACACAATCCCGACCTTCTCCATCTTTGCAACGAACACCGGCAGCAGCCCTGAATCTGGACGAACCCAAATCCATCACCACAACCAGGTCGTCAACTGAAATGTCATTCAAATCCGTCATATATATATCTTTTTATTTTTTTCTCTACCTTTTCACACAAACCACTTGGTTGTCGAATTTCAGATTAATTGTCCTGTACTTGTTCCAGCCTGTCCTACTGAATCCTTTTTCATATACAGAGTACAACTTCTCCAACTTATATTCGTAATTCTCCAACGGACCCAATAAAATCACATGGTCGCCTACCCTTGGCACCAATTCAATCTCCTCATTGCTATCCACATAGATCTGTTCCACTTGGGCATTCCAAAATTTGTGCTTTCGAAGGAACATGGCAAAATCGTACAATCCGTTTTTTGCCAAATTCACCGATATGGACCCCGTCGCTACCGGGACATAGGCCGTATATTCGCTGGAGACCGGCATAATCTCCCCATCGCTATCGATGTAGAAGCCTTGCCCTTGTGTCATAATCCTCAAGACTGGTTCACGCTGCAGGATCACGATACCGACATTTCCGTTCGGGGTCTTGAAACACTCCGCACGCTTTATGCGAGGTTGCTTCCGTAGCAATGCCTCCAAGCGGTCTAATTGAATGTTCTTCATCGTGTTGCCGACAGGATTCACATTCTCCCTTTCCAAAAGCCGCTTAATCTCCGGTCCCTTTATGAAACTAAGCGAAGCACTATCTCTAATTTCCACAAATACGCCTCGGCAAACCTGTTCCTCCGATCTATACGTAAATGCAAAGATCGCAAAAATCAAGTAACCAAAGATGACTACCGATATAATTATTTTAGCCCATCTCTCACGCATTCGCCTTATCTAAAAGTACTTGTTTCAATTCTGGAATCATCAAGTCTATATCGCCTGCCCCTATCGTCAAGAAGACCTCCTGCCTATGATTGCGAAGATATTCAACAAGTCCACTTTTTGAACATATTCGCTTATTGGGTATCGTTATCTTATCCAGCAACAATTGGGATGTCACCCCTTCTATCGGAAGTTCACGGGCAGGATAGATATCCAGCAAAATCACCTCGTCGAGCAAAGAGAGGCTACGGGCGAAATCGTCGGCAAAGTCACGGGTACGTGTGTACAAGTGGGGTTGGAAGACCGCACAGATATGCTTATCCGCATACAAAGCCCGAACAGACTCGATACACGACTTCAACTCCATCGGATGGTGTGCATAGTCGTCGATAAAGACGAGGTCGTCACGTTTGATATGGAAGTCGAAACGGCGCTTCACACCTGCGAAAGAGGCCATAGCCGCACGCATCTCATCGGCAGTCACGCCATTCAGATGAGCCATCGCCATCGCCGCCACCGCATTCTCAACATTGATCATGACGGGAACGCCCAATTTAACATCACGGACGACCGTATCGGGAGCGACAAAGTCAAATACCAAATCACCCTGACCGACACGGATATTCTCCGCATGGAAATCGCCCTCCTTCGAAGAGTAGGAATAGATACGAACAGAGGGCGCAGACTGTGGCTTTATAGGCAAGCCCTTCTTGACCAACAAAACGCCGTCTTCACGAACCAAAGAGGTGAAAGACTCGAAACCTGCCCTATACTCCTTTTCCGTGCCATAGATATCCAAATGGTCGGCATCCACAGCCGTAACGACTGCCATGTATGGGGAGAGCGTCAAGAAGGAACGATCATATTCATCCGCCTCAATCACAACCAAATCGCTCTTATCCGACAGAAGCAGATTCTGCTTGAAATTCTTGGAGATACCACCCAAAAAGGCGTTGCAATCCAAATGTGAGTTACGCAAAAGATGCGCCGTCATCGTCGAGGTCGTGGTCTTCCCGTGGGTTCCTGAGATACAGATACCCCGTTGCATCTTCGTGATTTCACCCAAGACCTGAGAACGTTTCATCAAAGTAAAGCCTTGAGTCTTGAAATATTGAAGTTCCGTATTCGTCTGAGGAATGGCAGGAGTAATGACCACCAGCGTCGTCTCCTTCTCCTTAAAGGGAGCCGGAATCAACGAGCAATCATCCTCATAGTGAATGGCGATGCCTTCCGACTGCAAATCCTTCGTCAAAGCGGAAGCCGTACGGTCATAGCCAGCCACACGGAAACCTTTGGCATTAAAATAACGAGCCAAAGCACTCATTCCGATGCCACCAATACCGATGAAATATATGTTCTTTTTTTCCATTCGTCAACTCATTACTTAACCAAAGACAAAATCTCCGACGCTATACGGTCGGCCGAATCCAACTGCGCCATGTCATGCGAATTCTTCGAGAGGGCAGCCAAGCGCTCGTCATCGAAAATCAACGACAAGACTGCATCGACCATCTTCTCAGGAGCCTCAGCATCCGAAATCATGACCGCCGCATTCCGGCTGGCCAAAGCCATGGCATTCTTCGTCTGATGGTCTTCCGCCACATTCGGAGAAGGCACCAATACGGAAGGTTTACCCAAAAGGCACAACTCGGAGATGGAGCTGGCACCCGCCCTCGACACCACCAAATCGGCCATCGAATAGGCATAATCCATCCGCTTGACGAAATCCGTCACCAAAAGGGAATCGGAAGCGAAAGCCTCGGATTGCTTCTTCATCTCCTCAAAATAATATTTACCTGTCTGCCACAAAACCTGAATGCCCGCATCGCTCAACTTCTGCAAGCCCAACAACGTACTCTTGTTCAACGTACGGGCTCCAAGGCTACCGCCGATAATCAACAATGTCCTCTTCTCGGGAGAGAAGCCAAAGAACTTGTAGGCCTCCTCCGACTTGGGCGCCACCTCCAAGAAATCTTGGCGGACGGGATTTCCCGTCAACAAAATGACATCCTTGGGGAAGAACTTCTCCATTCCCTCGTAGGCAACGCATATTTTGGCTGCCTTTTTGGCCAATAGCTTGTTCGTCACGCCCGCATAGGAATTCTGCTCTTGCAAGACTGTCGGAATGCCTAACGAATTGGCAGCATAGAGTGTAGGACCGCTCGCATAGCCACCGACACCGACCACTACATTCGGCTTAAACTCCTTGACAATACGCTTTGCCTGAAACAAACTTTTCACCAAACAGAACAACACCTTGATGTTCTTCAGCATATTTTTTCTGTCGAATCCGAATACAGGAAGTCCCTTTATCTGGTAACCGGCAGCTGGGACTTTTTCCATCTCCATTCTGCCTTCCGCACCAACAAAAAGGAACTCCGCATCAGGGACGCGCCTCTTCAACGCATTCGCTATTGATATGGCTGGGAAGATATGTCCCCCAGTTCCACCTCCACTGATTATGAATTTCAACTTACTCATCTTTTCCCTTTTTATCTTTTTTTTCTTTTTTCTCCTTTTGTTCTACTCCCTCTTTTTGCAAAGCGGATTCACGGCTAACCCCCAACATCAGGCCGAAGTAAGCACTCGTGATTATGATGGAAGTACCACCCCTACTGATAAGAGGAAGCGGCTGTCCCGTAACGGGGAACAACCCGACAGCGACCGCCATATTTATGAATGCCTGAAAGACAATCATCGTCGAAAGACCCAAGACCAGAATGGCGGAATAGATACTATCGCACTCCTTGGCTATCATGGCCGCTCGATACATCAGTATCAAATACAGAAACAGCACCAAACAAGCTCCACCGATTCCCATCTCCTCTATGATGATGGCGAAGATGAAGTCCGAGAAGGCTTGCGGCAGGAAGTCACGCTCAATGCTATTGCCTACGCCCTTTCCCGTATATTTGCTGTTCGATATGGCAATCTTAGCGTGCGCCACCTGATAGTTTTTGTCGTCCACCTTGAATTTCGCCTCCTCGTCCGTAGGCTCCGAGAAATTCTTCAGACGATTCACCCATACGCTCGTACGGTGGGTAACCGCATTCTCAGGCAAAACCTGCGCAACGGAGAAAAACAAGACGACGAACAAGAGCAGGCAACCAATCGTCTTGGCCAACCATTTTATCGGAACCTTTGCATAGAACATCATGGTAAACGTGACAATTCCACACAGAAGAGCCGTGGAGAAATTCTCCGGAAAGATCAGGAGAGAGACGAAACCCGCCATGGCCAACGCAATCCCATAAGAGACCTTCTTCGAAAAGAAGCGCTCCTGCGTGAACAACTGCAGGATGATGGAGAGATTAACCACCAAAGCCAACTTCGCAAATTCCGAAGGCTGGAAGCGCACTCCCATCAAATTGGCCCACCGCGCCGCCTCGTTGACCGACACACCGGAGATGAGCACCCAAACCAACGTGGCTATCGAAAAGAGATAGAGAAGTGGTGCGAAGACCATGACGACCTTCGGAGAGAGCAGGTGCAAGAGGAATGCGAAGAGGAAGCCACCACAGAGAAACGTGATATGACCCCACACCGGCATGAAGTAGCTCGCCTGTTTATAGGCAAGCGAACTCGATGCACTATACATCTCCAAAGCGGAAAGAGACAAGAACAGTCCGAATATAATCCATAGGATCTTATCTCCCCTAAACGTATTATTCAAAAACTCTTTCATAGACCACAGCAGGAATGAGTATGCCGCTACTGACGGCTATTATAGATTCCTTACTTGCTCTTTGAATTGACGGCCCCTATCCTCGTAACTTTGGAAGAGGTCGAAACTTGCGCAACATGGAGAAAGCAACACCGTGTCTCCCTTCTGTGCGTATGCGAAACACTTCTCTACAGCCTCCTTCATGGAAAGGGCATCCGAGATAGCAGGCACCTTGTCGTCGAAGAAGGCGTGCAACTTGGCGTTGTCAACACCCAAACAAACGATAGCACGAACCTTCTCCTTCACCAAATCCTCGATTTCGGAATAGTCGTTGCCCTTGTCCGTTCCTCCCAAGATCAAGACAACTGGTGTCTTCATACATTGCAAAGCATACCAGCAAGAGTTCACATTCGTAGCCTTCGAATCGTTCACGAACAAGACATTGCGCACTTTTGCCACTGGCTCAAGGCGATGCTCAACCCCACGAAAATCGCTAAATGACTCACGGATGCTCTCTTTCTTGATTCCAGAGATACAAGATGTAATACCAGCAGCCATTGAGTTATACACATTATGCTGTCCCTTCAACGATAATTTATTCAATTCCATATCAAACTCGCTATCTTTTACTTTTATTTTCAACAATTCATTCTCTACATAAGCAACCAAGCCCTCTTTCTTCTCCAAAGCGAAAGGACATTTCGTGGCACGAATATCTCTCTTGGCCAACTCCTTTTGAATCACAGGATCGTCATTCCAATAGATGAAATAGTCGTTCTCCGTCATGTTTTGGACAATGCGGAACTTAGAATCAATATAATTTTGGAACTTATACTCGTACCTATCCAAATGGTCAGGCGTGATATTCAACAAGATGGCTATATCCGCCTTGAATTTATACATACCATCCAATTGGAAACTGCTCAACTCGATGACATAGTAGTCGTGCGGATCAACCGCCACCTGCCTTGCCAAGCTGAAGCCGACATTTCCTGCCAAACTTGCATCCAAGCCAGCCTGAGTCAAAACGTGATGGATCAAAGTCGTCGTAGTCGTCTTTCCGTTGCTACCCGTGATGCAGATCATCTTAGAATTGGAGTAGCGGCCGGCGAACTCAATCTCAGAAATGATGGGTGTTCCCTTCTCCCTCAAAAGTTTGATGATAGGAGCCTTTTCCGGAATACCAGGGCTCTTTATCACCTCGTCGGCAGCCAAAATACGAGCTTCCGTGTGCTGCTTTTCCTCCCACTCGATTGAGTAGTCGTTCAATTCCTTCTTGTATTTCTCCTTTATCTCAGACTTATCGGAGACAAAGACTTCAAAACCTTTTACCTTCGCAAGGATGGCGGATCCGACACCGCTCTCACCTGCTCCCAATACAACTATCTTCATATTATTGAACTTATTTCCAATCAATTAACGCATCTTCAATGTCACAATCGTTAACATGGCCAAAAGGATACCTACAATCCAGAAGCGGGAAACAATCTTCGCCTCAGGCAAGCCCAACTTCTGGAAATGGTGGTGAAGCGGTGCCATACGGAAGATGCGCCTTCCCTCGCCATACTTCTTCTTCGTGTATTTGAAATAATAGACCTGAATCATCACGGAGAGGTTCTCTACCAAGAAGATTCCGCACAAAATCGGAATCAACAGCTCCTTGTGGATAATCACAGCAAAGACGGCAATCACGCCACCCAACGTCAAACTACCCGTATCGCCCATAAAGACCTGAGCCGGATAGGAGTTATACCACAAGAATCCGATGGTAGCTCCCACGAAAGCACAGATGAAAATCACCATCTCCTCGGAATAAGGGATATACATGATATTCAAATAGCTGGCATACTCCACGTGGCTCGACAAGTAGGCCAGCACACCCAGCGTGGTTCCTATGATGGCCGAGGTACCCGTGGCCAAGCCATCCAAGCCGTCTGTCAGATTCGCACCGTTGGAGACCGCTGTCACGATGAAAATCGTCACCAAAACGAACAAAATCCATCCGCAAGCCTGCGCCTTGTCGCCCATGAATGTAAAGAGGTCGGCATAATCCAAGTTGTTGTCCTTGACGAAAGGAATGGTCGTCTTCGTCGATTTCTCACAAGAGGCAGCATACTGCACCACCTCCTCCGTCTTGACCACCGTCACCGTGTTCTCACGCATCATGACATCGTCGCTCAAATAGAGAGTCAAACCGACAATCAGACCCAAACCGACTTGGCCGACAATCTTGAAACGTCCATGCAATCCCTCCTTGTCCTTCTTGAAGACCTTGATGTAATCGTCCAAAAAGCCGATACAGCCCAACCAAACGGTGGAGACCATCAAGAGTATCATATAGACATTATCCAATTTTCCCAACAAGAGGCAAGGAATCAAGATAGCGACGATAATGATGATACCTCCCATCGTAGGCGTACCACGCTTGCTCATCTGACCCTCCAAATCCAAGTCACGGATGATTTCCCCAATCTGGTGTTTTTGCAACTTGTGAATGATTTTCTTACCTATGATCGTCGCAATGAGCAACGATAAGATAAACGCCAAAGCCGAACGGAAGGAGACATATCGGAACATACCCGCTCCCGACACGTTCAATTCTGACAAATAGTGGAAAAATTGGTATAACATATATCTTCTATTATTTTTTACATTACTTCAGCAAGTACCTCTTTGTCGTCGAAATGATGCTTGACTCCTTTTATCTCCTGATAATTCTCATGGCCCTTTCCAGCCACCAAGATGACATCGTCTGGCTGCGCCAACATGCACGCCGTCTTGATTGCTTGGTAACGGTCCACCACCACCAAAACCCGACGCTTGTCAGCCACGTCAACGCCTTCCATCATATCATCGAGAATCGCCTGAGGGTCTTCGCTCCGTGGATTGTCGGAAGTCAGGATCACCTGGTCGCTGCCAGCCAAAGCCTCCTTCGCCATCATCGGACGTTTACCCTTGTCACGGTCGCCACCACAACCGACCACCGTAATCAAGCGACCCTTGCCGCAACGAATCTCGTTGATCGTATTGATCACGTTCATCAAAGCATCCGGCGTATGCGCATAATCGACAATGGCACGGTAGCCATCCTTCGACTTGACCACCTCGAAACGACCCGAAACAGAGCGCAAGGCACTCAAATGAACCAAGACCTCCTCCTCTGGCTTGCCCAAAAGAACGGCAGCCCCAAAGACAGCCAACAAGTTGGAGGCATTGAAGCGACCGATAAACGGAACGACTACCTCACGGCCATTCATTTCCAAGAGCATACCGTCGAAATTGTCTTCCAAGACCTTCGCCTTGAAATTGGCCATCGCACGAGTCGAATACGTATATTTGGAGGCAGGCGTATTTTGCAACATCACCATGCCATTCTTATCATCTAAATTCGTCAAGGCAAAAGCCTCGGCAGGGAGTTCGTCGAAGAAACGCTTCTTCACGGCCAAATAGTTGGCAAACGTCTTATGGTAATCCAAATGGTCACGCGTGATGTTTGTGAAGAGTCCGCCAACAAAGGAGAGTCCTGCAATACGACGTTGGTCGATTGAGTGGGAGCTCACCTCCATGAAAGCATACTCGCAACCAGCCGCCACCATATCCGCCAGCAAAGCGTTCAGAGAGAGCGGATCGGGAGTCGTATGAGTGGAAGGACGAGCCTCGCCTGCCACATAGTTGCAGACCGTCGAAAGCAAGCCACAACGATGACCGAAACGGCCAAAGAGTTGATACAGAAGGGTTGCTGTCGTCGTCTTTCCGTTCGTTCCCGTCACACCGACCAAGCGCAAATGGGAGGAAGGATAGTCATACCACGCAGAGGCCAATCGCCCCAACGCCTCGTTTGCATCCGCCACCTGAACAAAAACCGCCTTGTCATCCAGGTTTTCAGGCAACTTCTCGCAGACCACCACGGAAGCCCCCTTTTCTATGACAGAAGGGATGAAATCATGTCCATCCACCTTCGTACCGACAGTGGCGACAAACAAATCGCCCTTCTCCACCTTTCGGGAGTCAGCACGGACACCCGACACTTCCACCTCCGTGGAGCCGATGCACTTCAGTACATCCAATGTGCGTAGTATGTCTTTTAATATCTTCATTTTCAATTCAATAAAATTCTATTTTAATTCAATCACCACCGTTTCATTAGGTTCTATCCTATCTCCGGACTCCTTCGACTGGGCAAAGACACGTCCCTTTCCTACGAGTCTGACACGCAATCCCTTGTTTTCCAAGAGATAAATGGCATCCTTCGCCCCCATTCCACGGACATCAGGCATATAGTTGCCACTCACCTTGTGCGGTTTAAGGAGCACATCGTTCCTTCGTGCCTCCGAGAAGGCCCATTTGCAAGGATTCTTCTTGTTCGCATCTTGGTTCTGGTACGGAATTTTCAAATCGTCCATAACCAACCGCAAACTAGCCAAATCGCCATCCTTCGTAATCGGAATCTTGCAGTTGTCTGCATCCGAAGAGAAGGGATCCGTATGGATGAGCGGACTTTGGGCATAGACCCGCTCCGCAATGGTTTTGAACACCGACCCCGAAATGGCACCCGCCGAAGGGTAACCCTTTTTCGGGCTCCAAACGACGACAATCATGGAGTATTTCGGATCGTCAGCCGGGAAGAATCCGCAGAAAGTAAGTTGATGCGACTTTCTAACCCCACGCTTACCGTAATCCACCTGAGCCGTACCCGTCTTTCCCGCAATCTGGAAATGCTCGGACTTGACATTCCTTGCCGTACCGAACTCGACCACCCCGACCAGCATATCCTTCACCTTTTTCAAAGTCTTCTGACTACAGATGGAGGGGGTAATGACGCTTGTCGAAAATTTTCTCTTCTCCACTCCGTCCTTACAGATGGCCTTCACGAAATAGGGCTTTATCATCCTTCCATTGTTGGCAATCGCATTGTAGAATGTCAACATATAGATGGGCGGAATCTGCGTCTCGTAACCGAACGACATCCACGCCAAGGAGGTTCCCGACCAATTCTGCGAAGAAGTATATTTAATCTTCGGTTTACCCGCCCCCGGAATTTCCAAATCCATCGGTTCGTTGAGTTTCATCTCATACAGGCGGTCAACGAATCGACTCGGATTACTTCCGTAATAGTTGTCGATCACCTTAGCCACACCGATATTCGAAGAGTAGGCAATCGCCTGATTTAGAGAGATGACATGGTAACCGCCCTTGTTCCAGTTATGGTCTTTCACATTGACTCCCTTATAGTTCCAGATACCGTTTTCCGTATCCACCTTATAAGAAGTATCGACCACTCCATCCTCGAGAGCCACCATGACAGAAGCGACTTTGAACGTGGAGCCCGGCTCCGTCTCACTGCTCACTGCGAAGTTCTGTCGTTCGACATACCGGCCATCCTCCCTGCGCTGCAAGTTGCTGATGGCCTTCACCTCGCCTGATTGCGTCTCCATCACCACGGCGCAGCCTCTGTCCGCCTCCACCTCCATCAACTTTGCCAACAAAGCCGATTCGGTAATATCTTGGATATTGACATCTATCGTCGTCTTCACATCATAGCCATCCTCCGGGTCGATCAAATTGATGTCACGGAAACGGCCGGCGATCTTCTGCTTGGTCTTGATTCCGCTTTTTCCCCGTAAATAGGAATCGTACTTCATCTCCAAGCCACAGCTTCCACCCTTGTCCGACTCAGCATAGATGTCACCTATCGTACGGGAAGCCAACGAACCCAACGGCTTTTTCCTCGAAACCTGCTCATAGAAAGCATAGCCGCTCTTGTTCGGACCCATTCGGAAGAAGGGGAACTGCTGCACCTCCTTTTTCTCATTATAGGTCAACTTTTTGCTGTTCACCTTATACCAGCGGGATTGAGATTTGAAGCCCTTCAAAATATGGTTCTTCAACTCGGCTGGCGACTTGTCCGTATAGACACGGGACAAATAGATGGACAAAGAGTCGATATACTTATATAGCGTATCCTTCACCAATCCGTCCGCACGGAAATCCATATAGAGCGTATAGGAAGGGATGGTACTTGCCAGCAACTTGCCGTCGCACGCCAATATGTTTCCCCTGTTCGGAGCTATTTCCAAGCTGTCGCGCTTATAGGTGGAGCCCACCTGCCGCCAACGCTCGCCTTCGCTGGCAATCGTCTTCACTGCAGAGCCCACGATGAAAAAAGCCATCAAAAAGGCCAGTGCATAGACGATGAAAAAGCGAACCAATATACCCTTCTTAACAGACACGACAGCGACCTCCTTACTATTCGATTCGGAACGGAGGCGTAGTCGACTCGGTCAAATCCACGCCATGGTTCTTTATTATCTTCTTGACCTGCGACTGTCTGCTGATCAACATCAAATCGGAAGTACGCGTCAACGCATCCAACTTCACGTCAAGCAGTTCCTTCTGCAAGCGGTCAATCTCCATTATCTTCTGTTGGCATACGTAGCGGTTGCCCACATAGCAAAAAAGCATCGCCAAGATCATCAAGAAGAGCCATCCCTGGCGCAAGAAGAACTCCTTCTTGAAGAAATTGCCAGCAATGACATTCCGGGCAGAAGTTCCCGTCAAGTCGGAGAACTCCTTCACGTTTCCCAATGCTTTTTTAGACCAACCGAACATACACTCCTTTATTTAATAAGCTCCGCCGCACGCAACTTGGCACTTCTCGACCTTGGATTGCGAGCAATCTCCTCGTCGTCAGGCACAATCACCTTATTGTTCACCAAGCGGAACGGAGTCAATCTATTACCAAAAAAATCCTGCTCTACCCGACCCTCGAAATTGCCGGCACGGAAGAAATTCTTCACCAGACGGTCCTCCAAAGAGTGGTAGGTCAAGATGACGATGCGGCCACCTGGTTTCAGGACAGCCTGCGCTTGCGACAAAAAGCGTTTCAACACATCCATCTCGTGGTTCACCTCGATACGGATAGCTTGGAACACCTTCGCCATATCCTTTTTTTGCTTATCCTTGGAAAAGAAGGGGTCCAAGACCTCCAACAGATCCGAGATACGCTCTATTTTTTTTGAGGAACGAGCTTTTACTATGGCAGATGCCAACTTGCGGGCATTGGAGAGTTCGCCATAGAGATAAAACACGTCGGACAACTGTTCTTCAGAATAGTTCTCAATCAAATCAGCCGCCGTAATGGAGGCCTTCTGATTCATACGCATATCCAATTTCCCGTCGAAACGGAAGGAGAACCCACGCTCCGGGTCATCGAAATGGTGGAAAGAGACACCCAAATCGGCCAAGATTCCATCCACCTGCTCCACACCATAATATTTCAAGAAGTTGGAAAGATAGCAGAAGTTGCCACGGACGAAAGTGAAACGACTATCATCCAACGCATTCTGCAACGCATCCTCATCTTGGTCGAAGCCAAAGAGGCGACCTTTCTTTCCCAAGCGCCCCATAATCTCACGCGAATGCCCTCCGCCACCAAACGTCGCATCCACATAAATGCCGTCCGACTTAATGTCCAAGGCATCCATGCAGGGCTGTAAGAGGGCAGGAACGTGATATACAACTTTCTCTTCTTCCATATTAATTATAGCGCAGGACCTTTATTCCCCATTTTACTTTGCATGGCAGCGGAGAAGTCCTCCACTCCATATAGACTTGCTTCAAAATTATCCTTGTTCCAGACTTCGAAGTAACTGCCGATTCCGACAAACAGTGCATCCGTCTCCACCCCAATCAGGTCCAAATACCTCTTTGCGATCAAGACACGGCCACTGGCGTCCAACTCGACAGGCTCCACACTCGCCGTAAACTGACGATAAAGAGCCAGATCCTTCTGATCCCACAAATTCAAATTGGCAGTAAACTCGGCATCCATCTTCTCCCAAACCGACTCGGGATAGAGTTTCACGCACTTGTTGATGGGGTCCACTTTCATAATAAGGGATGCTTCGCCAGACTTCTCCAGCGACTTCCGGTAGAGGGCAGGAACGAACAAGCGTCCTTTGCTATCTGCCTTTGCTTCAATATTTCCCAAAAATTTAAGCATACCCATTTCATGCCAATATTCAAATGTCAAAGATAGCGATTAATTTATTCCCCCACTATCCCCCACTATCATTTTTTTTCACAGCACTTCAACTTATTATTAACAAGTTATTAACAAAAACCGTTCCATTCCGCCTCCAATCTGCATTCTTTAACTACATAGAAATCTTATATTTAAGGAAAAGCCACACGAAAATGGGGCAAAGTGGAGTGGAAAAACGGGGAAAATCAGTCCAAAGAGCAATTTAACCTGCCCCAACTGGTCATTTTTCTCAAATTCAAAGCAAATTTTCAGTCGTAGGGCAATGGGGAAATGCCTCCATCAGAAATACATTTTCACCTCAAAAGGGACAAGAGAGAAGCCGACTCAAAACAAGAAAGAAGGCACCTTCGCCATTTTATCCTAAGAAAAAGTAACTTGATTGACAAAAAAGATATAAATTTGAACTCTTATTTGATTATAGGAAACTAAATCATAAATGTCGCACAAGATGACGAACACCGACAAAAAGAAGGTTGACATAGACGCGATTCTCGAGAACAAAGCGCCCGGGTTAAAGAAGAGGTTACCCAACTTCATCGTCTCCTACTTGAAGAAGACGATCCACCAAGACGACCTGAATGAGATTTTCAGCGCAGACAAGGATAAGATGGGGAACGAGTTCACGGGATCGAACATGATTCGGTTCAATTGGAAACTGAACATCGAAGGGGAAGAGAACCTTCCCGAAGACGGACGCGTCATATTCGCATCCAACCATCCCTTGGGAGGAGCCGACGGTGTTGTCCTGCTGGACTTCCTCAGCAGACGCTACAAAGAGGTGAAAGCCCCTGTCAACGACCTGCTCATGCACGTCGAGAACATGCAGAACTTCTTCATCCCCATCAACAAATTCGGAGGACAGGCCAAGGAGACGACCGTAGAGATCAACAAGACCTACGAATCGGATGCCACCATCCTCTACTTCCCTGCGGGAATGGTCTCCCGTCGCCAACCCAACGGCGAAATCAAGGATTTGGAATGGAAAAAGACGTTCATCGTCAAATCCGTCCAATACCAACGGGACATCGTCCCCCTCCACTTCATCGGACACAACTCCAAGTTTTTCTATAACCTCGCCTACTATCGAACCAAATTGGGCATCAAGGCAAATATAGAAATGCTCTACTTGGTCGACGAGCTATTCAAAAACAAGAATGCTGTCTTCACAGCCAAGATAGGGAAGCCAATTCCTTGGCAGACATTCACGAAAGAGAAAACGCCACTTCAATGGGCGGCGCAAATCAAAGATATCGTTTACAACTTATAACGAAAAGAAGGACAAATGGAGAACATTATAAATCCAATCGACCCAAGACTGTTTGAGTCTGAATTAACTCCCGAACGCCGACTCAGAAAGACGAACAAGGGCAACAACGAGATCTATGTGGTCAACCACCACAATGCGCCCAACGTAATCAGAGAGATTGGCCGATTGAGAGAAATCTCGTTCCGAAGCTCAGGCGGCGGATCCGGCTTGGCTTGCGACATCGACATTTATGACACGATGGACGTTCCCTACGAGCAACTCATCGTCTGGAATCCCGAGGAGAAAGAGATTATCGGCGGTTACCGCTACATCCACGGCTCCAACGTCACGTTCGACAACAACGGGAAACCCATGCTCACCTCTTCCCACTTGTTCGACTACTCCGAAAAGTTCATCAAGGAATACCTCCCCTACACGATTGAGTTGGGACGGTCGTTCGTCCGCCCCGAATACCAATCCACGAAGATGGGAGCCAAGAGTCTCTTTGCCTTAGACAACATTTGGGACGGACTCGGCGCCCTCATGGTCACCATCCCCGCCACCAACTACTTCTTCGGCAAGGCCACCATGTACCCTACCTTCGGCATCGAAGCAAGGAACATGATCCTCTACTTCATGAAGAAATATTTCCCTGACCGAGACCACTTGGTCTATCCTTACAAACCCATGCCGGTAGATTACAAGGAGAAAGATATGGAGGCCATCTTCCACGGGAAAAATTACAAAGAGGACTACACCATACTGAAAGAGCAAGTAAGGAAATTCGGCAGGAACATTCCGCCTCTCATCAACGCCTACATGTCCCTCTCCCCTTCCATGAGGACTTTCGGAACTTGTATCAATGACGAGTTTGGCGATGTGGAGGAGACCGGATTGATGATTACCATCCAAGAGATCTTCGAGGAGAAACGCATCCGCCACGTACAAAGCTACTTGGAAGAGTGCGTCACGCAAAAGAAAGAAGAGACGGGCTACGGCAAGATCTGCTAAAAGATTTTCGTCTTCACCCATACATAAAACAGAAAGCAAGGGGAAGTTTTTCGACAAGGAGGCTTCCCTTTGTTGATAAAAACAGATTGGAAAAACGCCACAAACAACGCTCCAAATGAATATTTTTTCGTATCATTGCATGACAAAAGAATATTAACCAAAGGAATCTGTAACATGAAGCAATTGATTTTTCTATGGGCCACTATGGCATTGTTCCTATTCAGTAGTTGCTCTTCTGAAAAGCCCCAAACAGTAAACGAGACGAAATCACCATCCTTCGATGAAGTTCTCCAATTGCGCAGAAGCATACGCAACTATGACGCGTCAAAGAAGATAACGGAAGCGGAAGTACGAGAATTGCTCAAAGCCACCCAAGAGGCTCCTTCTTGGGCCAACCAGCAACCAACGAAGTACTACGTAGCCATCAGCCAAGAGAAACTGGAGGCTGTTCAGGAGTTGGTCGGAGAGACGAACAAATCCAGAATCGTCAATGCGCCAGTCCTCATCCTTTCCACTTTTGAGAAGGGGAAATCGGGTTTCTTCCAAGGCAACCAAACCAACGAGATTGGCGACGGCTGGGGTGCCTACGACAACGGCCTCAGCAACTGTTACCTCATTCTAAAAGCACGTGCCATGGGCTTCGACTCGCTCATCATGGGAATGCGTGATTCTGACAAGCTCCGTCAACTATTCGGCGTTCCCGAAAACGAGACCATCATGGCTGTCATCGCCTTGGGTTACAGAGCAGAAGAACCCAAATATCCAAACAGAAGAGATTTGGATGAAATCGTAAAATTCTTCTAAGCTTATACATATACAATCAATACAACGGCATCGTTCTCTAATGGGGGCGATGCCGTTTGCGCTTTAAGAATGACGGGGATAATCATACGGACCTTTATGATGACCGTGCAGGCAACGTGATTCCACACAACAAAATCGAGAATTTCTTCCGTGAGAATTCATAGTAAGAGAACCCATTAAAGACAAAAAAACAACTATGGTTGACGAAGAGAGGAAACGGCAACCATTTCATTTTTACCAAACCTAAATCGTCTGCAATTCTACTATATTAGAGATTCTTTTGTAATTTTGTGCAAGACTAAGCAAAAGCTTTTAGAAACAACTGTTTGGTTTGTATAATAAAATTGTTTACGATAGGCACAAAACCAACACCAATGATTGAGACCAACCGCATAGAATTTAAACGAGAACTTACCCGTGAACTCGACATTGAGCGCGAGGTTGTTGCCTTTCTCAATTACAGAGAAGGGGGCATTATTTATATCGGCGTTAACGATGATGGCGAGCCAATCGGTGTGAAGGATATAGACGGCGATATGCTCAAAATCAAAGACCGCATACGAACAGGTGTTTCTCCTTCCCCAATGGGGCTGTTTGATGTGCTGGTTGAAAACATACAGGGTGTGCAGGTGATTAAAATTTTTGTCGCAAGTGGAAGCGAAAAACCTTATTATAAAACCACTTACGGCTTATCGCCAAAAGGTTGTTATATGCGTGTAGGTACTGCCGCCGAGCCAATGACAACCTCACAAATTGAAGATATGTTCACTCATCGCATCCGAAATTCATTAAGGAATATTCGTTCACCGCGAAAGAATCTCACATTCCGTCAATTACATATATACTACGAAAGTAAAGGATTGGTATTGAATGAGCATTTTATGGAAAATCTTGATTTGCTAACGGACGTCGATGAGCCAAACTATGTAGCCTATCTGCTTGCTGATGAAAACAGTATGTCGATTAAAGTGGCAAAATATGCAGGAGTCGATCGTGACATTCTTGTAGCCAACAACGAATTCGGCTTTTGTTCCCTGCTGAAAGCAACCGATCAAGTTCTTGACAAACTCAAAATAGAGAACAATGTCAGTTCTGAAATAACCTACAAGCGCCGTATCGACAAACCGCTTTGGGATGAGCGAGCGATGCGAGAGATAGTCATTAACGCTATTGTTCACAACGATTACTACACAAACGAAGTTCCACAAAAGTTTGAGATTTTCTCCGACCATATTGAAATAACATCGGCTGGACGTCTGCCTGTTGATATGACTAAAGAAGAATTTTTCGGCGGCATAAGTTCACCACGCAATAAAGAACTAATGAGGGTCTTTCGTGATGTTGATATGGTAGAGTCTTTAGGTTCTGGCTTGAAACGCATTCAGAAAGTTTACACAAAAGAGATATTCTCATTTACGACCAATTTTATACGGACAACTATTCCCTTCCATTCGCAGAAATTGATAAACGATCCCGAATTTGAACACACATTTGGCAATGTAAATGATGAACTTGGCAGGATAAATGGCAGGATAAATGGCAGGATAAATTTAAGTGAACTAACTCAAAGACAAAAAGATATACTTTCGATCATTAAGGAAGGATTGGTAGTTGGCAGGATAAATGGCAGGATAAATGGGGTTGGCTCTAGTGATATTATTTCCAAACTGAACATTTCGGAACGTACCATATTCCGTGAATTATCGGTTCTTAAACAATTAGGGTATATTCGTAGAGTAGGTTCTAAAAAAACAGGCTATTGGGAAACGTTGGATAAATAATTAGCAATTTTAGATTAAAATCTCTTTTATATAGCCAATACAACGGCATCGTTTTCTAATGAGGCGATGCCGTTTGCGCTTTAAGAAAGCATACATTCCCCAAATTAAGGTAAACAAAACCGAAAAGGAGGTCTCTTGCCAAATCCATTTTTCTGTAAATTTGTCTAAAAAACAAAACGATTATGAATGAAATCCATTTCGACTCGGTTCAACAATTCAACGACTACTACGGATTTGAGACACTGCATCCGCTTGTAAGCGTGGTTCGCTACGACAAACAATTGCCCATTGAGGAGTGCGTGGTGCATTACGGTGTCTATGCGCTCTTTCTGAAGGAAAACAAGGGTTGCAAACTTTCCTACGGACGCACAAAATATGACTTTGACGAGATGACCGTCACTTCATTTGCACCAAGACAGAGCATCCATGTGGAACCAAATCCCGACGTGCCCAACCCGAAATGGACCGCCTTGCTCTTCCATCCCGACTTCTTGGCTCGCACTCAATTGGGACGACAAATCTCACGCTACGAGTTCTTCTCCTACTCAAGCAACGAGGCGCTCCACCTGTCAACTGGAGAAATAGAGATTTTCCGTAGCGTGCTGGATATGATCAAACAGGAGCTCCAACACGCCATCGACAAACATAGCCGCGAACTAATCGTATCGAACATTGAACTATTGCTGAACTATTGCCTGCGGTTCTACGACCGACAATTCATCACCCGCGAGGAGATCAATCATGTGACGGTCCAAAAGTTTGAGTCACTGCTGACAGACTATCTCGACAATCAGGCTGAGAAAACGGGCATCCCGACAGTGGCCTATTTCGCAGACAAATGCAACCTCACGGCAGGATATTTTGGCGAGCTGGTTAAGGTGGAGACAGGCAAAAGGGCACAAGATTTTATCGCCGACAAAATCGTTCTCCGAGCCAAGGAACTACTTAATAGTCAAACTCTCAGCATCGCACAAGTAAGTGATCGATTGGGTTTCGGCTATCCGCAGCACTTCGTTCGCTTCTTCAAACGTAAAACGGGTAAGACACCGACGGAGTACCGTGCGGCATAATGTCTCTTTATGTACAGGGAGCACCCGCCATATCACATCCCAAATATTGGTAATATCCCCCATAATTCATCAACCAAGTCTTAGCTGTGCTTGGTGTATCTTTGGATTATAATTTAAAACAGTTATTGCCATGAGAAAAATTCTTTTTTTATTATCCGGATTGCTGATGATTAGCGGTGTGTTCGCTCAAAATACACTGGTGGTTTATTATAGCTATACAAATAATGTCCGTTCAATTGTTAATGAATTATCGAACCATTTGGACGTTGACATTGTGGAGATCCTGCCTGCGGAAGAGGGGTTGAGGTATGAAGCGGATAACTATGCTATCGGAAGTGCTTTGATATCAGCCATACGCGACAATCCCGACGATGCGGAGAGTTACCCTGCCATCAAACCCGTAGACATTGATTTCAGCAGATATGACAACGTTATCATCGCCACTCCGCTTTGGTGGAGTAATATGGCAGCACCCATGCAATCCTTCCTGTTCCAAAATGGTGACGAGATGGGAGGAAAAAACATAAGTTTGATCGTATCGAGTGCCAGCAGCGGCATATCATCGGTTGTGG
>JAGCWQ010000122.1 GCA_017961765.1 Paludibacteraceae bacterium
ACATTTATAGTAATACATGGTTGTTAAACGTGATCATGCTTCTTGGTGAACAGGAAATATGGGGAATAATCGTCACAATAGTCCGGCGCGTCATAGTCGACATGCCAACCAGCATCTTCATAGATATCCTCGAAATCGAGCCAGTGTCTCTCTAACACGCTATGGCATGACGGTCGAGTGTCATCAACTTCACCATTAGATGCCACAATCGCCAGTATTTCATCCTGAAGAATCTTGGCTTTCTCACCATCCCATTTCTCCATAATAAGTTTGTTAACCGCCGTGATGATGAAATCTGGCACCACATGTTTCACCTCATCCGGTGAAATTGGTCTAACTTTATTGCTCATTACTTATCGTATTTGTTAATAATTCTTTGCCCAACCGTTCCATGGATAATAGTGATCGTCATTAAACGTAATGAACGCGAACGCTTTGTGCGGCGGGCAATGGCAAACGCCACAGTATAGTTCATCATAATAATTTGTACTCCAATATATTTCGGCGACATTATCAAACGAATAGAATTTTTCAAATGCGCCGGATAGTATCAAGCCAACGTTTATTGGCATGGAGTTAGTCTCCAACAATGATAGTTCGTCTTTGGACGGGAAGTGCCAATCACCTTCCCCGGTTCCTTCGGTCTTGTAGTCCAAACACCAGTCAAGACACTCGTCGTAGTTGCCAATTTCCCTATCAAGGGAGCAAACCACTATTTTATTGTTGACTACACCACACACCACACCAATTGGCTTGCCAACGTCAGACGTGTGATAGAAAGGGTTGACAAACGACTTGTCAGGCATAAGCAACCAACCTGGGGAAACCACCCCATCCGTTATGAGATTGGCACCACGCAATGTCCTCTTCAAAACCGTCCTCAAATCAATGTGTTCGTTAAAGTAAGGAAAATGCGTTATTATCATCTTCTTAGCACAGATTTCATCCATGCCAATTGACAAGTAGAACGGAGTATCGGCCGGTATAATAGCCCTGAACGGTTTAGAAAAAAGACGACATGGTTCTGGCCGTAGTTTGGCGTGTATGTAACCGTTGCTTATCTCCCGGATGGTACCGATTGTCCTTGTTTCTTTGACGCTGCATTTACCCTCACCCTCTGCGACAAATGGCTTATCGAAGACGACAGGGACATTCATATACGGTGTATACCATCCATCCTTTCTTTGCGTAAGGTACTTGCAGACAAGTATATCATCATCAGACACGAGGGGTCTAGTAAAGTTTGTTATAAGACACATAGTTTTCTTTTAACATTAAAGATTATTACTAATTTTTAAGAAAAATCATCATCCAAAGGATATTTCTCGTAATTCTCCATGACGAATTCCTTGTATTTCTCAAACATCGTCTTGTAAGAGTATCTATACAATGTTGATTCGGTCTATCTTCCCAAGAAGTCATAAGCCATGCAATCAAAATCCACGTCACATAATCCCAAATCTTGAAGATTACCGATTTGCGAGAGAAGATATTCCTTCAAATTCTCAAATCTCGTAATATAGCGTTTTGTAATGTGCGTTTGCGCACACGCTTTTGAAATTCCCGTTGAAAAACAGCCAATGGTTTGTACTCATTTGAGTACATACCACATTTCCTAACGACTTATCGCTTTGACAATGCGCAACTCGTCGAAAAGGGTCAGTAACAACTTCCTCATGCCTGCTTGATACCATTCCATCGGCCTATCGGTGAACGAATCCACGTCGACCAGCGTCTCATAACGGTACTTACATACGGTCATTGCACTCTCAATGTCAAGTATCGACAACGATGTCACAATGAACAACGTCTCTGTCCTTCGGCAGCGAGACGTCCTCCTAAACCCATTTACTATTATATGTCTCATAGAATC
>JAGCWQ010000123.1 GCA_017961765.1 Paludibacteraceae bacterium
AAGCCGATCAAGTTTGTCGGTACGGGCGAAAAGATGGAGGCAATCGACGTGTTCCACCCTGAGCGTATGGCCGACCGTATCTTGGGAATGGGAGATATCGTTTCCTTGGTAGAGCGTGCGCAAGAGCAGTTCGACGAGGAAGAGGCGAAGCGTTTGCAGAAGAAGATTGCGAAGAACCAATTCGATTTCAACGACTTCTTAGGACAAATCCAACAGATCAAGAAGATGGGTAACTTGAAGGATTTGGCTTCCATGATTCCTGGTGTCGGAAAGGCATTGAAGGATGTGGAGATCGACGATAACGCCTTCAAGGGCATCGAAGCCATCATCTATTCGATGACGCCAGAGGAGCGTTCCAATCCTGCCATCTTGAACGGAACGCGTCGTAACCGTATCGCAAAGGGTAGCGGAACGACCATCCAAGAGGTGAACCGATTGTTGAAGCAATTTGACGATACCCGTAAGATGATGCGTATGGTGACGCAGAATCAGGGTAAGATGAGATTCGGATTTAGAAAATAACTCCATAAGAATTAATATATGCAGTTGATAGACGGAAAGGCGGTTGCCGATCAAATTAAACAGGAGATTGCTGCCGAGGTAGCCCAAATCAAGGCGAATGGTGGTAAGACTCCGCATTTGGCTGTCATTATTGTCGGCCATGATGGTGGTAGCGAAACGTATGTGGCCCATAAGGTGAAATCTTGTGAGCAGGTGGGTTTCAAATCTACGAAGTTGGCGTTTGAGGCCTCAATCACGGAGGAAGAGTTGTTGGCGCAGATCAAACTCCTCAACGAGGATCCTGATGTGGACGGTTTCATCGTACAATTGCCTTTGCCTAAACATATTTCGGAGCAGAAGGTCATAGAGGCGATTGATTATAGAAAGGACGTGGACGGATTCCATCCTATCAATGTGGGACGTATGTCCATTGGTTTGCCTTCGTTCGTCTCTGCTACTCCAGCCGGTATCTTGGAATTGTTGAAGCGTTATGACATAAAGACTTCAGGTAAGCATTGCGTGGTTATCGGACGTAGCAACATTGTCGGTAAGCCGGTTTCCATGTTGATGATGCAGAAGGCTTGTCCAGGTGATGCGACAGTGACGGTTTGTCATAGCCGCACCAAGAATTTGAAGGAACTTTGCCTTCAAGCGGACATCATCATCGCAGCTTTGGGTTCTCCTAAGTTCTTGAAGGCGGATATGGTGAAGGAGGGTGCTGTCGTTATCGATGTCGGTACGACTCGTGTGCCATCTCCATTGACGAAGACAGGCTTCAAACTTACGGGCGATGTCGATTTCGAGAATGTCGCTCCTAAGTGTAGTTACATCACCCCTGTCCCTGGGGGCGTTGGACCTATGACTATCTGTTCTTTGTTGCGTAATACGCTTTTGGCAGGAAAAAAGGCTATTTATAAGTGATAAAAATAGAATGGTGGGATTGTCTCTTGTGGGGCAATCCTCCCTTTTTTATATAGGATGGTTTCCCTAAAATTTGCCGAATCCATCGAATTTTTTAGATTGTAGAGGTTTATGTTGTTTTATACGCCAGATATCGCACAGACTCCGTTTCTTCCGGAGGAGGAATCCAACCATGCTATCAAAGTGCTTCGCTTGCAAGCTGGAGATAGGGTGGAGCTGATTGATGGGCGAGGTGGCTATTTTGAGGCGGAGATTACGGTGCCCCACCATAAACGTTGCGAAGTGCGGATCTTGAACAGTGTGGCAGAGTATCGGAAACGTTCGTTCCGTGTCCACATCGCCATCGCTCCTACGAAGAATATGGATAGGATGGAGTGGTTTGCGGAGAAGGTGACCGAGATAGGTGTCGATGAAATCACTCCAATCATCTGTCGGTTTTCGGAGCGGAAGGTCATAAAATGCGATCGATTGGAGAAAATTTTGGTCTCAGCCATGAAACAGTCGAAAAAGGCCTATCTCCCTAAACTGAACGAGCAGTGCGATTTCTCCGATTTCATCTGCAGGCAGGATTTAGGGCAACGTTTCATAGCCCATTGTTACGAGCAGGACAAAAAGTCCTTGTCGGGGCTTTATCAACCTGGCCAAGACGCAACCATCCTGATCGGACCGGAAGGCGACTTCAGCGAGGCGGAGGTGGAGAAGGCCTTGAAGACGGGTTTTCTCCCTGTTTCGTTGGGCAACAGCCGTTTGCGTACGGAGACGGCCGGCGTGGTGGCTTGCCATACGATGGACCTTCTTTCGGAAATGGCCGGTATTGAATAGAGTGTTAATTACCCCAATATATAACTAAAACTGAATCGTATGAAACTAAAAGGAATAATTTCGCTGATGTCCCTCTTGGCTTTGGCAACAAGTTGTACAGAAGAGTACGTTACGAGGGAATATATTACACAAGAGATTGGTTCACAGGTTTATACCTATGTTTATGATGTCCTTCCAAAAGATTGGAGGATCGAGAATGCTACAGATGGTAGAAATTATCTCTATGCCGAGTTCGAAAACATGGATCTCACGACAAGAATAGCAGAGAAGGGGGTTGTGATGGCTTCCGTTCTTTATACCTACAATCAGGATAAGGGACTACAGAGTTGGAACAACTTGCCTTACGTCTTTCCGTTCACAACCAAGGACGGCGAGGTTATCGGTGAGAATATCCGGTTTGAGTATGAACCGCAGCGCGTGACTTTTGTCATCGAGGACTTGGATGGCAAGGATCCAGAAGAGGTGCTGAATACGATGACTTTCAAAGTTAGCTTGATTGATAAGAAGTAATCGCTAATAGGTAAGGAACGAAAGCCCTGCATTTTGGTGTGGGGCTTTTTCTTCCTCTCTAGGAGGACTATAAATCTCGTCTCTTTACGGCTGGTCTCTTTACCATTTATTAAGATTTGACTTTGAAAAACAATGAAATAACTCCTTAATTTTCTGTGTATGGCCTTTTTATCTCGACTTGCTCAAATTCCCATAGAAATAGCCCTTTCTCTTCTTTTCCCTTTGCTTAATCTGTTTTGGAGTATGGAAATGCATAAGTATAAGATGTCAGCGGTGTTTATTTTTGTACTATGCTTGTTCCTTTCTGTGCTTCGTCGTTCCTCTTTTCATCCCAAAATGAAAAGAATTTTATCCATCCTGATAGGCTTGTGTGGCTTGTTTGTCTTGTGTTATGGCTTTCGATGGCTTTCGGATAATGTGGTCGTATGTTTGCTTATCTTCTCTTTTCTCTTTCTCATGGGATGTTTTGGCAAAGGAGGAGAGGAGCGTTTCTGCTTAATTTATCGATATTGGGCTGTGGATTTTGTCAAGGCATTGGTGTGTCTTGTCGTGGTTTTCTGCATCGCTCACTTTGTGGAGGAGGTTGTTGTGAACGTATCGATGGGTCCAGATGATGGGAACAGTAGCAGTATGATTGCATTGAGTTCGTTTCTCCTTTGTTTCTCCTTTCTTCAGACGAAAAAGGAGGAGGAGCGGATGCCGATTCTTTATGATCCTGGACTTTGGCTAAATGCCATTCTTGCTTTTTTCTCGTTGTCAGTCCTTCTTTGTGATGTTTTTGACATGTATAGAGGTCGTATGCAGTTAAGGACAATTTATTCTTTTTCTTGTGTTCTCTTTTTCTTATCTGCTCATTTCCATTTGATTACGATTCGGAAAAGTCCAAGAGCCATGCAAATGGTTTTGCGGATAGTCAATGCCTTTGCGATATTGTTTTTGGGGGTCTCTTTCCTTCTTTTGTGGCGTTCGGTCAATTGGCACGTGCTTCATTCGATAGATGTGTTTTTACTTGTGATCATTGGGGTGCCTATGTTGATACTTCATGTTTTCCTTTTCTATAAGGTTCGGTGGAGTCTCAAGAAAATCGTGTTGTTGGGGGGTATCTTAGCTCTTCCTGCGATTTCCTATTATTTGATTCAAGAATGGCGCATTTCCGTTAAGGAAAATGCAGTGGAGAAGTTCGCCCAGAAATATCACATGTTGGATGAACGTAAGAAATATCAACGGATAGGGAGAAAACTGCCTCCGATAGAGGCTATTCAAGATCCTGAGTTTCCACAATTCATGGAGACGCGAAAATATTTGTATTTGAATGTTGGCTGCAGATATGACGTGGCGATTCCGGATCAGTATAGTATATCTGGGGATAGTGTTTATAGGAAGAGTGTTGATGGTCGTGTCAGAAGTTTCAGTTTCGAGGAGTGGAATTCTAAGGATAGTGTTTATCGGAAGGGTGTTGATGGTCGCATTAGTAGTTTTAGTTTCGCGGAGTGGAATGCAATGGCAATGGATTGAAAGGCGAGAAATTGGGATGAAATGGGAATTTTTGTTGATTTTTCGGAGGCAAGTAATATAGCCCCTGACTACTTTATGGATAGGTTTAAACAGCTTTGGAAAATAGCAAGGAACCCTATTTTTGAATTTAATCTTTCTTCTTTAATATTCCGTTAAAGAGGCATCTGACGAATTCTTCCTTTTTCTCGTTCAAGGTGTCTTTGATGCCTCCCAAGATGTAGGAGACCTCGAATCCCTTCAAGGCCAAGTGGAACATCATTGCGGCGAAAGCGGGGTCTTTCACGGCGAATATGTTCTTCTCTATACCGTCTTGGAATATGTTGGTGAGGATGGAACGCTCTTTTTTATTGAGTTTGCGTCTTACCCGTTCCACCATACGGATATCGAGGAAAAAGTCTGCGTTCAGGTTGCCGTTCCGCAAAACCACCTCCCGGATGGCCTCCATACGAGTATAGATGTAGGTGATAAGTTTTTTTTCTGGACTCTCTTGACTTTTGGCTATTTCAGACAATTTATTGGCCACTTGAGCCAATTCTGTCTCGATGACGGAGAAGAAAATCTCGTCTTTGTTTTTGAAATAGGTGTACAACGTTCTCCTTCCTTTTTTTGAGGCTTGGGCAATATCGTTCATGGTCGTGTTCTCAACTCCTTGATCAGCAAAGAGTTTTCGAGCCGCGTCCACCAATATTTCTTTTGTTTTGAGTGTACCCATTAGTCAAGAATCTACGTTGTTTGAATTTATATGCAAAGATAGTGTTTGTTGGCAATATTACCAAAATGCATTCCCCCTTTTCTGTGCGGTCTGGAGGGCTTTTGGCCCGCTATTCTGATGGGCGACTGGCAATGACGGTGCCCTAAACGATCGGTTTGAACAAGAAAAGCGATTCTGGCTAAAAGGCTTTCTTTATGTATATTGTGCCTTCTTGGACGTTTAGCGTCTCTTCTTCGTTGAGCGTGATGATTTTGCCTTCTTTGATATTGAGGGTGCGCATGGCTTCTTTCAATCCGTTGATTTCACGAGCCATGTTTTCCTCGTTTAGGCTAAGGCATACTTGGTAAAGCTCTTGGGGCTTGTTGTCGGCTCCTGTTACCACAAAATCGCACTCTCCTTCGCTTCGGAAATAGTATATGTGGTTTCTGGCGCGTTTACGTAGCTGAAGGAAAATATGGTTTTCGAACAAACGGCCTTTGTCTTCGCTTTTCGAGAGGGTGAGGCTATGGGCAATACCGGTGTCGATTGCATATACTTTCTTGGGGTTCCTTACGGTCGTTCGGAAATTGTCGGCATATTGCCCGATTGTGTCAAGCAAGTAGGCATCACGCATATATTCGACGTATTCAAGAACGGTCGAATTGGCTATGTTGCCTATGATTGAGGTGAGTCTATTGCCAGAAAAGGGCTTAGCCACATTGGTCAGGAGATAGAGTGCCAACCGTTTTAGGGGTTCTATGTTCTTGATGTTCTGGCGGATGGCGATGTCTCGGGTCAATATGTCGTCAAGCAAAGAGGGCAGCACGCGGTAGTCGCGAGTCGCAAGATGTTCGGGCATGCCTCCTTCGTGGAGGTATCGCGAAAAAGAGTCTATGCTCTTTGTTTGTTTGGTAAAACTCAGATATTCATCGTACGAAAAAGGGAATAGCTCTGTGGACAAATGCCGACCTGTGAGGTGGCTTCCTAATTCGATACTCAGCATAGAGGCGTTGGAGCCCGTAATGTAGATGAGGTATTCCTCTCGTAGTAGTTGATGGATGAAAATCTCCCAAGAGGGGATGAGTTGTATCTCGTCGAAAAACAGCACTTTGACTTTCTTGTCGAGGATGATGGCGTGGAGTCGAGTGAAGTCGTCAGCCTCAAATCCGGTCAGGTGTATGTCGTCGAAGTTGATGAAGAAGATTTCCTCTTTCGCATATTTTTTCATGATTTGCCTCATCAATGTGCTTTTTCCACATCGACGCATACCTGTTATGATAGTGGCAAAACCTTCGATGGCTTCGGTGGCTTCGGTTGTGTCCCTCGCAATCTCTTTTCGCTTTGCCGTAGTCCATGCGGTTTGCCCTTCTATTATTTGCTCTAACTGATTCCTTAGTATCATAACTTCTCTCTTTAAATTGTCACAATGTTACGATTTTTATTCGGTATTACCAAACATTATTGTTCGTTTATATCAAATAATATTATTTTGTTCTACCGAATAATATTGTTTGCTGATAGCGAACAATATTATTTGCTGGTATTGAACAATATTGTTTGTTGGTGGCGAATATTATTTATGGTTGAATTTCGATGAAATGGCAGGTTTTATGGCGCTTTAGGTTTGAATATCTTTATGTTATCTCTTTGTTTGCATTGCATATTGGGCCTACTTTCTCGCTTTTCGGAAGGAGAAAAGGCTATTTTCTATCGATGTTTCCATCGTGAAAAAACAATAATAATAGGGGGTGTCGACTAATTTTTTTCTAAAATAGTCGAATGGATTTTGGCCTTGTTTGTAAAAAAAGAGCAGGAATGTCTGATCAATTGTGTCAAGCCATAGAAATCTCTTGGAACATCCGTTCTTTTGACGTGGTTTTATTCCAAGTAGGGATTATGGCAACGTTCCCAATCGACGGTTGTCGAAGGTCCATGGCCGGGATAGAGAACCGTCTCTTTCGGAAGTGTCAGAATGTTCTTGCGTAGGTTTTCGATGAGTTGTTTGTGATTGCCTCCGGGCAGGTCGGTCCGTCCGACGCTTCCCTTAAAGATAGAGTCGCCCACAAAAGCCACGCCTTCACTCCGTTCCAAGAAGATGAGTCCACCCAAGGAGTGTCCCGGATTTTCCAACACTTCAAATTTCAGATCGCCCAATTCGATGACATCTCCCTCCTTCAGATAGCCTCCCAATTTTGCCGATTCGACGGCGTCGGACAACAACCCAAAGGCGGTTGAGTAGTCTTTGATTCGATCTAGAAGCGGTTCGTCTTTCTGAGAGGCTTCCGCTTGAATGCCGAATTTCTGTGCCAAGAAATTGCATCCGAATGCATGGTCGAGGTGGAGGTGGGTGTTGATTACACGCTTGAGGGTCAGCCCGTTCTGGATGATGTAGTTGGCTAACTCATTTTTCTCTTCACTCTCCAAGCAGCCGGGATCGATGACGAGGCACTCTTTGTTGAGGGTGCTGATTAAGTATGTGTTTTCTTGGAAGGGGTTGAATACGAAAATCTTAATTTCCATACGTTGCTTATTTAAGTTGGGCTCAAAACGTTGTTTTTGAGGTGTCTCTTTATTTGTTTGGGTGAGAGTCGTCTTTTGAGACGATTCTTCCGCCTGTTGTATTTTTGGGTTTGCCGCAAGTTCGTTTGACCGTTCAACGCTACTCTGACCGACCGTCATGCAGTAGGAGACCGAGAGAAGACAAAAAACACTGAAAAATTTTTTCAAGTTCATGTTCTATAGCTTTTGAAACGGTATTTTTTTTAGAACTCACTTCTCCTTGCGACTATTTCCGGTTGATTCCTTTCAGCATGGGAACGAAAGCGCATGGCCCGCAGTCCATCTTTTCGAAATCGGTTTCGGAGAGTCGTTTGATGCGGTAGAGCCGTTTTTCTTGGCCTTCGCCGAAAGGAAGCGCCATGATGCCGCCTATCTTCAGTTGCCTTAATAGTTTCTTGGGTATTTCGCTTGCCCCAGCTGTCACCATGATTTTATCGAAGGGGGCTTCGTACAATAAGCCTTCAAAACCATCTTTGAGTAGGCATACGGCCTTGTAGTTCAGCTTCTCCAATCGCTCTTTCGTCTGTTTGTGGAGCGTTTCCTGCCTCTCTAACGAGAACAATCGGCAACCGCATTCCAAAAGGATGGCAGACTGGTAGCCGGAGCCTGTCCCAATCTCCAAGATTTTGTCGTTCTTCTGGATGTCGAGGATTTCCGTCTCCTTGGCGACCGTGAAGGGTTGGGATATGGTTTGACCAGCCCCGATGGGGAAGGCTTTGTCTTCGTAGGCCAGTTCGGACAAGGTCTCGGGCATGAAGACTTGGCGGGGCACTCTTCCGATGGCCTCCAATACGAGGGGAGAGGAGATGCCCTTTTTGCGCAGTAAGTCAACTAATTTGCCTCTTCTTGCAATGTATTTGCTCTCCTCTTTCTGCGGAAATATGTCGTCTATGGCCGTCTTTTTCTTTAATTCGCTGATTGAACGGTTGGATACTTTTTGTATTAAGTCGCCCCAGTTTGTCATAGATTGAGTCTCCTGTTGTTGAATGGGAAGTTTATAGCATACGCCTTTATAGAGGCATGTAAATCAATTTCTTCGTTTGGAAGAATTCTTCCTTGAAGACGGTGTCCAAATCGATGGAATCGGCCTTTTTTATGAAGGGTTTCAGTTCGTCTCCCAAATCTCCGCCCTTAAGGCAGATGATGCCGTTGGGATAACTGTTCTTTTGGCCTTTTTGTTGGATATTCTTCTGACAGAGCCTGACCAAGTCGCCGAAAGGCATGACGGCTCGGCTGACAACGAATTCGAATTTGCCCTTCTCCTCTTCCACACGGCAGTGTCGGAATGTGATGTTTTTCAATCCGATGGCGTTGGATATTTCGGTGGCCACCTTTATCTTTTTTCCGATGGATTCGACCAAATGGAATTGCACTTCAGGAAAAAGAATGGCTAACGGAACACCAGGAAATCCGCCACCCGTACCGACGTCCATTACCGTTGTTCCCTCCTTGAAGTTGATGAACTTCCCGATGGCGAGGGAGTGGAGCACGTGGTGTTCGTACAAGTTTTCGATGTCTTTCCGAGAGATGACATTGATTTTGCTGTTCCAGTCGGAATAGAGGTCGAAGAGGGCTTCGAATTGCTCTTTCTGCCTATCCGTCAAGTTGTTGAAGTATTTTAGAATTATATCCATTCCTGTTCTTTTTAGGGTGTTGGGCATCCGATTAGATTGCCTTAGGCAAAGATACGCTGACGGGATGAATTTCACAAATCCTGCCTACGTTTTCCCCTTTGTTAAAGAATAAAAAGAGCCTGTCAATCGACAAATTTCGATAGGAGAGAGCCCTCTTTCATCAAAAGCCGAATTTCCTCATAAGAGAGGGTTACTTTGATGATTCCCAAGGCGAGACATGCAATTTCGGATGGGTTGTAAACGAAGGTGATGCCGTCGGTGTCAAGCTTGAAATTGTTGATTGGCTTAATTTCCGAAAGGTCGATGAACCCATTTTCCTCCAATTGGCTTTCGTCCTCTATTTGGTTGTCCACCATTAATTTTTGGATGATGAAGGAGGAGAGCATCTCTTCGGAATCTTCGATGAAAAGGTCGCTATATTTCAAGTCGTTGCCTGTTTTCAGGTCGAAGTTGTTGTAGTATAGGAATTTGATGCCCTTGGAGCCTCCGTAGTGCGAGGAGTCTGCCGTTTGGATGGTGAGGATGCCATCTTGGTTGAACAAGACCTCTTGGCTTGTTTGGTGATAGGTGTTGGAGAGGCAGTCACCATCTTCTATTTGTGGGTTGTTGGTCAACTCCATGATTTTTTCCTTGTGCTCGTTGATGATATTCTCTGCCATCTTCTCCATCTCGTCGGCGGGATTGTTGATGGCTTTGTCTCCCAAAACGGAGCGCAAGACGGCCAATTGAATTTTCTTCAATATGGTTCTGTCGGGATATTGGGTAGGGTACTCTACTCTCAAATCGACAGCGATTGGAGGAATGATGGAATCCCCCTTGAACTCTTTCTGTAAGGTATAAGTTTGAAATTGGATGGGATTGGCTACGTTCTTCTTCTCTTTTTGTGAGCAACCACATAAGAGCAAAGCGATGGCCAGCCATGCGGAGAAAGAGAATAGTGATTTTCTTTTCTTATTCATCGTTTGTTATTTTAGATTAAGACAAATGTAGGTAATAAAGATGGATTTTCATAAAAGGGAAGCAATGCTTTTGGGCATGTATTGTAAATTTTTGTTATTTAACTGTATGCCAATGGAATATTCGTCGCTCGTTTTTCTTGATTCGGAAGATATAATTCAAAACTCATTCTTCTTTTTCATCTCCTTTTTTGTCGTTTCATCCTTTCCGATTGCCCATTTATCCCCTAATTAGCCTCTATTTGTTGAAATCTGTTTCACTTAATCATTTTGTGGTGTATATTTGTAAAAATGCGGAGGAAGTTACTTTTCGGGGATTTCGTCCTTGCTGGAAAGAGTTGTTCCAACGCAGTCGATTGGTTCAAGTGGGTTCTTGTGGATTTGCTTAATGAAATAGAAGTATGAAGGTGAATAGCGACATAGCAATAAGTCAGTCTGGATATGTTTTCAATCCTCAGACGGGGGAGAGTTTTTCCCTGAACCCTACTGCCATTGAGGTGATAAGGATGCTTCAAGACGGCAAACGTCGGGAGGAGATTGTCGAGGAGATCACTTCGCGCTATGAGGTCTCTCAGTCGGCGTTCCTTTGCGATTTGGACGACTTTTTGGATATGTTGCACCAATATGATATGTTGACGAATGAGTGAACCTTTCTATACGATTGCCGTGACGGGCTTGAATGCGGTGGACAATCCGGGGCCTGGGGTTCCTGTTGTCCGCAGTTTGCGGGAAGCTCAATCCTTTGGTTGTCGCATTGTGGGGTTATGCTACGAGATGTTGGAGCCGGGCGCTTATATGAAGGACCTTGTCGATGTCTGTTATCAAGTCCCATATCCGAGCGCAGGGACGGATGTCCTGCTGGTTCGCCTGAAGGAGATTCAGGAGAAGGAGCATGTGGATGTCATCATTCCCAACTTCGATGCGGAACTCTTTTCGTATATCAAGCTGAAGCCCGATTTGTTGCGTATGGGGATTCGTTTGTTTCTCCCTTCGTATGAGCAATTCGAGGCACGTCAGAAATATAACTTGGCCGATTTTGGGGCTTCCTGCGGCTTAAAGGTGCCACGCTCGTTCATCTGTACTTCGCCGGAGGAGTTTTTCAAGGAGAATTGGGATTTTCCGGTTGTCTTGAAAGGTAAGTTCTATGAGGCGTATGTCGTGCGGGACAAGGAGCAGTTCACTTCTATATTCTCCCGTCTTGTCTCCTCGTGGGGACTTCCGGCCATCGTGCAGGAGTATGTGGAAGGCACGGAGTTCAACCTGATAGGGTGTTGTGACGGGGAGGGACATCTCCTGGCGGCAGTTCCGATGCGCAAGCAGTACATAACGGACAAGGGCAAGGCTTGGGCCGGTGTGACTATCAAGGACGCTGCCATTGTCGGACTGGCGGAGAAATTTGTCGGAGAGGGACGTTGGCGCGGCGCTTTTGAGATGGAAATTATAAAGGCGAGGAATGGCGGCGATATGTATATATTGGAGATCAACCCTCGAATACCCGCATGGGTCTATTTGGCTACAGCGGCGGGGGTGAATATTCCTGAAATGTTGGTTCATTGCTCGTTGGAGCAGCCGGTCTCTCCTTGTTTGGATTACGAGGTGGGGAAGATGTTCATCCGTTATTCATGGGACATGGTGGTGGACCAGTCTGAATTTGCTGAGTTTTCCGTAACGGGAGAAAAACATAA
Source organism: Paludibacteraceae bacterium (assembly GCA_017961765.1). Taxonomy (GTDB): domain Bacteria; phylum Bacteroidota; class Bacteroidia; order Bacteroidales; family Paludibacteraceae; genus RGIG10190. Next base: position 11,795 of record JAGCWQ010000123.1, read on the forward strand.
TCGAGATTAGTTTATGGAAAAGCGAAGATACGAAAGACCTTTGATTAAGCCGATAAAGGCGATGTTGCCGGGGAAGGTGGGTACGGATGCCTATCTTTCGCCGGTCTTGGATATTGATGGGGTGCCTATCGAGCGTTTGATGCGGGAGTACGGTTCTCCATTGTTCGTCTTTTCGGAGCAGAAGTTGCGTTCGAATATCCAGTCGGCAAAGCGTGCTTTCTCTACTCGTTATCCTAAAGTCCAGTTTGCTTGGTCTTACAAGACGAACTATTTGGACGGCATCTGCCGACTCTTCCACGACGAGGGCTCTTGGGCGGAGGTGGTTTCCGGCTTTGAATTCGAAAAGGCCTTGCAGAACGGGGTGTCAGGATCGCAGATTCTGTTCAACGGTCCTTCCAAGTCGAAGGATGACCTGCTTAAGGCTGTTCAAAAAGGTGCGTATGTTCATATAGATAATCTCGACGAGCTCTATCTCTTGTCGGAGGTGGCGGATGAGTGCGGGGGGCGTCCGAAGGTGGCTCTGCGTGTGAATTTGGATGCTGGTTTGTCTCAGCAGTGGGATCGCTTTGGTTTCAACTACGAGAATGGACAAGCTTGGGAGACGCTCTGCAAGATGGAGCGGATGGGCAAGTTCGATTTGAGGGGGCTTCATTGCCACATCGGTACTTTTATCCTCACCACCAAGGCTTATGCTATGGCGGCAGAGAAGATGGCTCGTTTGGCGTTGCGGGTCTCTCTGGAGTTGAACGTTCGTTTGGAGTACATTGATTTAGGAGGAGGATTTGCCTCGCACAATACGTTGAAAGCCTCTTACTTAGGTGGCCCGGACATCTCTCCGTCGTTTGATGATTATGCGGAGGCTATCACGTCCGCCATCTATAAAGTTCCGATGAAGGCGTCCGAGCTTCCGCTGTTGGTATTGGAGACGGGTAGGGCATTGATAGACGATGCCGGCTATCTGCTTTCCACCGTGCTTTCCAACAAGCGTTCGGCGAAGGGTCGTCGCTACACGGTGATCGATGCCGGGGTCAATTTGCTCTTTACCTCCTTTTGGTACGACCATAAGATTTCCCCTGCTCAGCCTTATTCTAAATATTTTGAGGATGTCACGTTGTTCGGACCTCTTTGTATGAATATCGATATGATTCGGGAATATGTCTGCTTGCCTTTGCTGAACCGTGGCGATCACTTGGTCATCCACAATGTGGGTGCCTATAACGTGACGCAATGGATGCAGTTTATCACCCTTCGCCCGAATGTGGTCCTAGTGGATAGGCAAGGGGCTGTTTCTCTCCTGCGGAATGCGGAGACATTGCAGGATGTGAAGGGAAAAGAGATGCCGAGAGAATAGGATGGTACATTTTTTGATGGATTTTTAGGTGTCGAAAACCCCTATTTTTTAAACTCGCACTTCGGTGTGGGCAGACTGTTTTTTGAGGATAAAAATAAAATTATGGCATGAAAAATGTCATCTATTTTGCATTTGATTTTCAGATTTCGAAAAAAAAGCTATTTTTGCATACCTTTCTAAGGACGTATCCATGAAAATTACAAGTGGGAAGTAATAGAAATAGAAATATTTGATATATAAATCGCAGAAATGCAATATGTTGCGATAATTTATATTGATTTTACATTCGTTGAATGGACAAAAAAATAGGGAATATGAAGAACATTGGTGCGATTATCTTATTGATGATGAGTTGTTGGGCAAGTTCGCAGGCAATATCAAAAAAGCAGTTGGAGCAATTGAACATGAATGTTAGTGGCTATACGATTTATCCGTTCGGTGGAGAATTTGCAGCGGTGAAGAATGCAACGGGTCGTTATAGCATAGTTGATAAAAAGGGTGAGTTGGCCTATCCTTTTGAATTTGATACGATTACATTTTCTCCCGATTATATAAATTTGGTTAAGAAAGGCAAGTCCATCTTGTTGAACTCGAAGGGAACTTTCCTCTTGGATTCAACGCAGTATTCCTCCATTGTTTTGGACGGTAATTTCGCACGGGTGGTCAACAAGGCCGGAAAGCATGGTTGTTATGGCAAGAACTTTGAGATGGTATTGCCTAATAATTATAATGAGTCAGACTACGTCTTCTATGGATTGCCTAATTCGGAGTGTATGTTCGCTTTGAAGAGTAGCGAGGGCAAGTGGGCTATCCGCTCTTCTAAAAATGGGCAAGAGACGGAATATATCTACGACAAAGCTCCGAAGCAGATTAAGGATCAGTATCTTAAGGTCTATCGACAAGGACTCTGCTCCGTTTTCGACGGCGGTACTTTCCGTGATGTTTTGCCTTATAGGGAGTATATAGATTCTTGTTCTTTTTGGAATAACGATGTCAATTTCTTTGTGGCGATGGATAAGTCGGATTCTCTATCCTATATCTATAATTCTGATGGAAAGAAGGTTGCATTGAAGCCTTCGACGGACTTCTGCTATTGGAAGAATAAGTATGTTGTGGTTAGCAAGGGTGCCGAGGGCAGTAATATTCCGTTGAAAATGTTGAATAAGAACGGCAAGGAAGTTCATATCTTGAAAGTGACGGATGAGCTCTGTTGGCAATATAAGAACAACAAGTGGACGTTTAAGTCAACAAGTGGAAAGCGTTTGGCAGGACCTTTTGATGAGTTTGCTTTCCTTGACCAAGACAAGGAGGAGTCTTTGTTTATTGTGGGTAATGATGGAAAATATGGCTTGGTCAATATGAAGGGGAAGACGGTCATTCCTCTTGATTATGCGGCGGTGCAATTCCACCACAGTGGCCATATCAAGGTTTTCATTGAATACGATCCAACCGATTCTGATCATTCGAAGGATAAGTTTAAGTTCTATAACAACAAAGGAAAGCAACTGAAGAGCGAGGTTCTCACCTTTGACCCGTTCGTTGATTCTTGTGCTTCCAAAAAGCAGGAAATAGAATCGACCGACTATATGTGGTTCCGAAATACGGAGGGAAAATATGGTCTCTGCCGTATGAAGGATATGAAGGTTTTGGTTCCTTTCGTCTGTGATGAGTGCGGTTCCTTGATGTCCGATGGAATGGCAGTTGCCGTCTATGGCGGTCGTCGATATTATATTAACGAAAAAGGAGAAGGTTTGCCAGCCGAAGCCTATAAAAAGTAGGGACTCTTTTTTCTGACTCTTGACCCATGCGTATGAAGGATATTCGGCAGTCATATCTGATTCCCTTCTACAAGGGAGTTGTCTTGAGTTACGCTTCCATATTCTTTTCCCAGAGTCTATGGTTCGGTTGGACTGTGATGCTTGCCTCTTTCTTATATCCAGTCCAGGGACTTTGTGGTTTGCTGGGGTGTATGGTCGCCAATTTGCTGGCGCTCGTTCTTTTGAAGGATAGGCAGAGGGTCGCTACGGGACTTTACGGTTTTAATACGGTCTTCGTCGGTTTGGCAGTGGGGGTGTTTGCCCCGTTCGATTGGCTGCTTTTGTTCGCGGTCTCCTTTTTCTCGTTCCTCTTGTCGGTAGGCATGGAAGAGTTGGGTAACCGCTTGCGTCTGCCGTTTCTCGCATTCCCATTTCTTTTCTGTTTGTGGACGCTTCTTTTGATGATTCAGCAAAAGGGTGAAATTGTGGATTATGTGACCTTTATGGATGGAAATCAATCCTGTTTCTCTGCTATTTTCCCTTTCCTTTCTGATGAGTTTTGGACATTCCTTCCTACGGTATTTATTCTGTTTTTCAAGAGTTTGGGCCTGATACTTTTCCAACCTAACGTATGCTGTGGAATTGTGCTTTTCTTCGCCCTGCTTTTCTTCTCACGGATAGTTTGGAGTCTCTCTTTTGTCGGATGTGCCTTCGCCTATCTCTTGTATGTGGCTTTTGATTTCGACTCCTATGGCATACCCTATCTTTTTTACGGATTCAATTTTATCCTAACCTCGATAGCGGTGGGATGTTACTATGTCATACCTTCCAAGGCATCCTATGGATGGGCGTTGCTGTTGATTCCGGTTCAGTATGCTGTTGTCGTGGCCTCGTCGCGTTTTTTCTCCTTTTTATTCTTGCCCGCATTTTCGTTTCCGTTCTGTATCCTAACTCTTTTGTTCCTTTCCGTTTTGGGCAGAAGAGGGTATGGCAGTTCGCCCGCTTTGGCTTACTATAAGGGACGGAATCCCGAATCGACGCTCTACTATTATGAGCAGGGAAAAACGTGGCGTTTCGACACCTATCCCTTTAATATAGGACTCCCTTTTATGGGAATGTGGCGGGTCTATCAGGGAATAGAGGGCGAGCATACGCACAAAGGCGTGTGGAGCCATGCTTGGGACTTTGTCTTGGAGGACGAGCGGAATTCCCAATATCGGACGGTAGGAGATCTATTGACGGATTATTATTGCTATCGTAAGCCGGTCGTGGCTGCAGCTGCAGGAGTGGTTGCCGCTCTTCAGGACGGGGTTGAGGATAATCGTTTAGGAGAGGTGAATGCCATCCAGAATTGGGGTAACTACGTGGTGTTGAAACATGCCGAGGGCTTGTATTCGGCAGTCTGTCATTTGGAGAAGGGTTCTATCGCCCATAAAGTGGGGGATGCGGTGGAAAAGGGTGAAATCTTGGCCCTCTGTGGCAATTCGGGGTACTCTCCGTTTCCTCATCTGCATTTCCAATTTCAGTCTGCGCCTCAGATGGGAGTTCCTACACTCGACTATCGGATTAGTAGCTATATGAAAGAGGATCGGGTGGAGCTTTGGGGACAACCGAAAAAAGGCGATCGCGTTTCGAATATCCAGTTGGACGATTCTCTGCCGTTCTGCTATTCTTTCCATTTGGGCGATGAAGTCGAGGTTGTTTCCGAATGCTTCGGAGAGGAAAAATGGTCGGTGAAATCGGATGATTTTGGCGGAATCTATTTCTTCGAGGCGAGGAGTAAAGCCCAAGCGTGGTTTGTCCATGACGGACGCAGTTTCCGTTTCCTTCGTTATGAGGGAGGTCGGCAATGTGCGTTGTACCATTTCTTTTTGTCGAACTATCACGTGCCGTTCATACGGAAGGGTTCCTTGTCCGATTATTTGCCATTGACGGTGATGAGAAGTGGCGTGCTGAAACTTTTGCAGGATTTTCTCTCTCCGTTCCATCTTTTTGTGAAGATGCCTTACGAAATCTCGGTGGATGGGGCTTTTTCTCAATCGAGCAGTTCCACATGTCTCTTTGGAAGAAAGATCTCGTCTGTTCGTTATGAGACTGTTTACAAGAAGCAAGGCATCCTTGAAATAAAGGTTTCGGAGGAAAACAAGTCATGGAAAATTTTGTTTATGAAGTGAAAAAAACGTTACTTTGTAGAATGTGACTAATAGTTTTTAGATGCGACATTTCTTATTGTTGATATTGAATGCTTGCTTATTCTTCCCGGCGTTTTCCGAGGGGGTGGAATCCTTCCATTTGTCGGGAGAAGATAGCGTTGCCTTTGAGGGGTATAAGCAGAGCGGCATAGCGATGTTCAGTAAGAAAGACTACGCCAATGCGATTCACTATTTAGAGAAGGCGTATGAGTTGAACCGTTGGGAGTGGGTCTTGCAGGAGACGCTCTATTTCTCCTATCTCTATATGAATCGTGATTTCGAGGCGCGTCAATTCTATTATGCACTCTCTCCGGAATCCCGTTCGGCTTATCATTTGCAAAAGCCGAAGATATTGACTTCCGCCTATGTGGAAGGGGGAATCTTGGGGAGCATCGAGTCGGACTATAAGATTCCGGATGTCACCTACTACAAGGAGGTGGCCGAGCCGCATATGGGTCAGTCCTATACGGCACGGTTGAGTCATGATGTATTGGACTGGATCAGTGCTTCTCATGGGGTGTCATACACCTATTCGGAGGCTTGCCAGCGGGTGGATTCGGTTGGTACGAACATATTCAGCGGGGATATCTCCACGAAGAACATCAGTTATACGTTGGAACTACCCATCCACTTAGGAAAGGGATGGACGGTGACCCCAGCTGCTTATGTCTCGTATGTCTCCAGCCAATACTATCAAGTCTTGTACGATACGACATCCACTACCAATACCAATGTCAATCCTTATGACCCATGGCATTGGGGGACTGGTGGAACCGAGGGGGCAGGCTACCTTCGTCAAGGTTGGAACGGTTATCCCTATAACCCCTATCCCTACTACAATACGATTCCTACGTATGCCAACAGCATGTACGGGTATGGTTACGGTGGCTATTATACGCCGATGTGGTGGTCTTGGGGCTGGAACATGCCTTGGTTGTGGGGTGACTCCTACGCCTATAAGTTCGAGAGGGTGGAGAACCATGTCATCAGTTATGCTTTCGATTTGGACATAGCCAAGATTTACCGCCATTCGGAATATTCTGCGGCTTTGACCTACCTCCGGAATGGTGAGATTGATGTTTGGAAGGCAAGTGCGCAGTGGCTATGGTATCCGAAGGGCAATTTGGACTTCTATTCGCTTTTGCGGGCTTCCTACTTGATGCGTGAGCGGAAGGCGGAAAACGACATCGTGGCAGAAGGCTTGGTCGGTTTCAAGGTAGCCAACTGGCTTTGGTGGGAAGTGGGAGGACTGGTCGGAAATATGAACGGTCATTCGGACAGAAACTTAGGCGTGGTTTATGCCTTGCAGCCTAAGACGGACTACCGAATCGTCTCCAACTGGATATTCCCCGTGTCCGAACATTTGGGTGTGAGCTTGCTGTATAGGTTTACGCAAAGCGAATCCTCTGTTTACTATGCCCCGACAGTCGATACAATTGAGATAGAGCATTATCCGATATACGGAAATAATCTTTTTTTAGGAGTAAAATGGACGTTCTGAAGTATATGCTTTTCGCTTGGGTGTTGTTTCCTGCTTCCTTATGGGCGCAGGGGGACATCTATTCTATCTTCTCCAAGAGTTACCAGTTGGAGAACGATGGACAATTTGCGGAGGCTGCTGCAGTGTTGGAGGGAAGCAGACAGAATAGCTATGCGGTGAATCTTCGTTTGGGGTGGCTCTATTACCAGGGTGGACAATATACCGTTTCGTTGGGCTATTACTCCAAGGCGATCAGTTTGAAGCCTACCTCGGTGGAGGCGAGGCTTGGATATGTATTGCCGGCTGCCAAGTTGAAGGCTTGGTCGAGTGTCGGTGCGCAATATGACGCCATTCTAAAACTGGATCCCAATAATTACAAGGCCAATTACTATCGGGGGCTGATGTTTTACAACATGGGCAACTATAAGGTGGCCGCCTCCTATTTTGACAGGATGTGCAACTTGTATCCGTTTGATTATGATGTTGTCATTTTGTCGGCATGGAATTCTTATTATTTGAAGGAAATGGGGAAGTCTCGGTCGCTTTTTGAGCAAGCTTTGTTGATTCAGCCGAATAGCTCTTCTGCGAAGGAAGGATTGAATCTTACAAGGTGATTTTTTTTGTTTAAATAGTGTTATTTTTTTTACATAAAATCTTTTTTTTCGTGCTTTGGTATTATATTTGTGAAAAATATCAAAAAGAAATAGCACTTTTTGTAAAACTTGCTTAATAGACCTTAGGGGTCGTGCAAGTGATGTATGGAATACAAGTTTATATTATTAATAATTTTTAACAACTAAAATGAAGAAAATAGTTCTAATCGGTACAGCATTGCTTTCTTTGTCGGCAGCTGCGCAAACTGAGGAATACCCATGGACCGTAGGTCTTTATGGCGTAAAGTCAGAGTACAATGGAGACTTGGGTAACAATTTCTTTGATGTTACTCAAAAGTTCAACGCAATGGGTGCATTGTCTATATCCCGTTATTTGAACAAACATTTCGACGCATCTCTTTATGTAGCATACGGTCGTTACGGAAGTGAGGATCTTAATGCTCAGTCTTCTACTTTGGCACAAGAGTTCAAATCAAATATGTTGTATGCTGATTTGACTGCAAAGTACAAGATCCTTCGTGAGGAGTATGCTTGGCGTCCATTCATATATGCTGGTGTTGGTTTCAGACAATTGACAAAAGCAGGTGGTGGCGATAACTTGTGCAAGGATGGCAACGACATTGTTCCTACTGTAGGTTTGGGTTGCGATGTTGCTCTCTCTGAGCACTGGGGCTTGCGTTATACTTGTGGCTATGGTTACGGAACAAGCGATGACTTGGATAGCCGTGAGTGTGGCGACTTCAACGACCAACAATTGCTTCACAGCCTTGGTGTAACTTATAGCTTTGCATTCAAGCCAAGTGATAAGGATAAGGATGGTGTGATCGACAAGTTGGATAAATGTGAAAATACTCCAGAAGGTGTAAAGGTTGACGAGAACGGTTGTCCTGTTGACTCAGATAAGGATGGTGTAGCAGACTACTTGGATAAGTGTCCAAACACTCCAGAGGGTGTACAAGTTGACGAGAATGGTTGCCCAATTGACTCAGATAAGGATGGTGTAGCAGACTACTTGGATCAATGTGCTGATACTCCAGAAGGCGTACAAGTTGACGAGAAGGGTTGTCCAGTTGACTCAGACGGCGATGGTGTTGCTGACTACTTGGATAAGTGCCCTGGTACTCCTGCTGAGGCTAAGGGTTTTGTTGACGCTAACGGTTGTGAGATCGATACTGATGGTGATGGAATCGCTGACTATAAGGATGCTTGTCCTAAGGAAGCTGGTGTCGCTGAGAACAACGGTTGCCCTAAGATGAAGGAAGAGGAGTTGAGAACCTTCAAGCAAGCAGTTCACGGTATCCAATTCGAGACTGGCAAGGCTACTATCAAGAAGGCTTCTAACCCAATCCTCGACAAGATCGTTGAAATCATGAACAACCACCCTAACATCAAGTTGGAGATCGCTGGCCACACTGATAACGTAGGTAAGCCAGAGAAGAACCAAAAACTTTCTGAGGATCGTGCTAACGCCGTTAAGGAGTACATGGTTAAGAAGGGTATCGACGCTGGTCGTATGACTGCTCAAGGTTTTGGTCAAGACAAGCCAGTTGCTGACAACAAGACTAAGGCTGGTAAGGCTGAGAACCGTCGTGTTGAGTTCAACATCGTTTACCAAAAGTTGGTTACTAAGGAATAATTTCTGAAGTGGTTCAATATGAAAAGGGCCGTCCGATGATTCGGATGGCCTTTTTTTCTGTCGTTTCCTTGCTGAATGGCTCGTTTTGCCTATTTTTGTTTTGCTAACGTAGGATAAAAGATGCGGAATATATATTTGTTTAATCCGGAAAATGATTTGGCGATTGCCCACGGCAAGAAACGTTATGATGCGCCTAAGGCGGCACGACGGTTGGCTGCGGATATGTCCCTTCTCCCTTTGTGGTATGCGAGGGAAGATTCGGGAAGTCTGGTGCTCACCCCAGCGGAAATCCCTATTGACTATCACAAGGCGGTTTTGGATGCTTTGTCTGTGAAGATGAAATGGCTCTCTCAAGATTCCTATCGCTTCCAATTGGGTGACGTGTTCCGTCCTTGGGGGTGGAGTCCGGCTTTGCTTGAACGATTGGAGCATCTTTCGGGCGGAAATGTCACTTCTCCTGATCTTTCCGTTTATCGTAGGTTGTCAGGCCGTCAATTTGCGGTCTTCGTTTTGGAGCAACTTCGGGAGCGTGGTGCTTTGGATGCCTCTGTGAAGATTCCTGTCGTGGCGGAATCTTTGCAGGAACTCTCTTCGGCGGTTGCTTCGTTTGGTTCTGCCTGCTTGCTGAAATCGCCTTGGTCGGGTAGTGGCAAGGGTTTGTTGTGGTTGCGTGACGGGTGGACGGAGAAGTCGGCTTTGTGGAGCAACCATGTCTTGAAACGCCAAGGTTCGGTAGTGTGTGAGCCTCAATATGCAAAAGTTCAGGATTTTGCCATGGAGTTTTGTGTGGAGCGTTCGCAACTTTCATTTGTGGGCTACTCCTATTTCCAAACCGATGAATCGGGCACTTATCGAGGAAACCTTTTGGCTTCGGACGAGCGGATCGAGCAGAAACTCTCCGCTTGGCTTCCTATTTCCCTTTTGCGGTCGGCGTGCGCGTCATTATTGGCGATTTTATCGGAATGTTTGGCTCCTTCCTATGAGGGCTATTTGGGTATAGACATGATGGTTTGTGAGTCGGACGGCCGTTATTTCCTTCATCCTTGTGTGGAGTTGAATCTACGCTACAATATGGGAGTGGTCTCCCACATCCTCTTTGAGCGGTATGTCGCTTCCGACTCGGAAGGCGAATATACGATTTTACATGGACGAAATTCGGACGAGTTGCGTCTCTTTTGTAAGAGGATGCAGGCCGAACATCCGCTTCTTATTGAGCAGGGCAGGGTAAAGAGCGGATTCTTGCCGCTTACGTATATAGGGGAAGAATCGGAGTTTTTGGCTTATATGGTGGTGCTATAGTGAGGGCTCGATGATGAGCAGTGAGTGGGATTTATCTTAAACATCTTATTTCTGTTGGGGTTCGTCTGAAGGGTGTTTTTCTCCTTTAAAAGATTCTTCGCCATCCTGCAATAAGAAACGACGTACCATAAAGATGGTCACGATACCAATCACTCGTATGATGTCAATCCATAAGGGGACATAATGCTCAAAATGGTAGATTCCTCTTTCTCTGTTGTAATAGGTATATGCCTGCATTCTTCCATCTTCGATAAGAATTATATAATTAAGACATACGAAGAAAATAATAAACGCGCTAAAAAAAGCAATAAGATAATAACAACCAGTTTCCTTAAAGTTAGGCCAATACGGCTTTTTGTCGTTATGCCAGAGGGTTCGCCAAAAAAGAACCAACATGACAAGATAGAGAATGATAATGTTTCCATAATCCTTGTCAAGGAAAATATCCTCGACCACAGCCTCAAAGGAACAATCAACGCCATAATAGAGTCGCCTCATCCACACGGAGAAATAGTAACATGCCGCCGGCGCAATCAGGTTATCCAGAATGATGGAAATTCGGCGGGGTGTCAGCTTATACGTGAGACTCTCTGCTGGAACACCCTCCTTCCTCGTTCCAAAGACAAAGAACTTAAAATCACCCCATAGGGTGGAATTCGGGGATTGGCTTTCATCACCATTGCCGTCCTTTTCATTTCCAGAAGTCCCAAATAAACTTTTTATGGTGTTTTTCTTAGATACAAACATCAAAAAAATACGTCTATAGCAAAAGAGGGAAATAAACGTAGTATATTGCAAACATGATACCCAATAAGGGGTATCGTCGAAGCTGAAAGAGCCATGGCTTTTCAACATCATAAACATCATAGTCAGATAAAGACACGGAAAAACAATAAATATCATTAATGCCAGATCATTCACATAATGAGAGAACGGCATCAACTTGGTATGCTTTATCGGACGCCAATAAAACGGTATCGCTATAATAAAGATAAGCGAAGTCACAATGGGATGACTACAATGGTAATTTTTAGCCGTCTCTATAGCCTCTTGCCAATCCATTCCTTCCCCATAATGTAGTAATACTGTAAAAGAAAAGATGACAAAGCAGACCGCAAGCAAATTGTCGAGGACTAACAAGATCCTTTTTAACAGAACGCCAAAATAGAGAGGCTCAATCAAAATAGGGTCAAACCCCAAAAAAAGAACGACAAAAATTTTCTTTAGATCCTCTCTTGTTAGCTCTTTGTTATTCTTCTCTTTTTCTTCAACAGAAGGAACAGAACGATTAATATTTTTGTTTTTTTGTTTTTTCTTCTTACTCATCTTTGTTAAAAAACGATTTAATAGTTTCAAAATAGAAATAGAAAAGTACGATTACGAAAGTAAAGTATTGAATAGGGTACTCTATAGTAGTCTCATTTTAACAATTGGTTAATGCATTTTTTTCCTTCCGTTGTTGGTGGAAATGGCTAACCAATCCTTAACCAACAGCATTTCAAATTTATAATTTTTTTTATTATGCCCCCTTCGGTAGGGAATATTTTTAGACCGAAAACAGTTGTTAAGATTACAAGAACCTATCTTTTTACAAATTTACAATTTTATCTGTACCTTTGTTGTTGTCTAATTTGGGGTGCTGTTTATACTCTGATGATATATGGAAAACAATGTGTTTCATTCGATTAAACGGGAGTTTTTGATTCTATTGCCTCTGGCTGTGCTCTCTTGTGCAAGTCCGTCGGAGCATCCTAGTGTTGTTGAGAAAGAGGTTATGGTTGAGACACCTCCGTACTATTGTAATACTATCACTTATCAGACCAGTTACCTTAATATTTTAATTAAACAATAACCTTTCCCCCTAGGGGGAAACGGCCGAAAAAATCAAATTAAGCCACCTTGGACAAGTCATCATCGCAAAGGTACAAAGATTTGG
>JAGCWQ010000124.1 GCA_017961765.1 Paludibacteraceae bacterium
ACTGAATGCTCTATGTCGTTCTTGCCCCATCCGCCGTATTGTTTGAATGCGTCGTATACTTTTCTGGACTGTATACCGCGAGCCTCACATATGTAGCTTATTACGCTTTCCCTTATGCACTCTTTCAGTAACGATATTTGGCGTGTATTTTTGTTCATTGGCGTTGTACATTAATTACCCATAAATAGTCACCATAGACACAATCCTACGCGTTTGTCTGTGTTTGATGCTGTTTGCCGCCATATGTTCGCATGAATTCATCCCGTGTGTATTCCTTCCTACGGTCAAGATAATCCACCACATAGACCTTCGTTATCGCGGAAGGCATAACTATGCCCCTGTAGCCAATCCTTTTGAACTTCCTCGGATCGACGTTTGGGCGTATCAACCCTGAAAGATTGTTCGTTTTTAGATTGTTCGAGGAGACTATGTCGTTGTATACGTCGTCGTCCTTCTTCTCCGTGTGAGAGTTGTATATGTCATAGTCCATGACGAACTTATTATCATCAAGTTTGCTTGGATCGATACACAGGACACACATCGAGCTGCCATAACTTAGTTTTTGATGCGCACATTGCATGTTCGCATACCACGTTGCGTCGTCCCACGATGAAGTCATGAAGACAGTCTTCTCGTGTGGCACTTTGAATATACTGTTTTCCGGTTTCGGGCGTATACCTTTCTTCAGTATGTTGACGGCGTAGTACGTGGTCGTCCCGTGGTAATAGACCGACGGCAACGATGCGTTGTTTATGCCGTCCTCCCTTTCGGAACGTGCCTTCCTGACTAAACTGTAGTTATAGTAGATGTTCGTCCTCATGAAACGCTTGTCCTTGCACAATGCATCCAGTTCTTTAGAATGTATCACGTCATAGACGCCGTTCTTGTTCAGATAAAGACTCCCGTCACTGTATGCGCCTGTTATGAGGTACGGGTAACGTTTTCCAAGTATTGTCATGAAATAGTCTAACTTTGACGGATCGTACATGCTTGACTCGCATTTCCTCAACAACTCGTCCTTCTCGTCGTCGTTCTTGAATTGGCTTCCAATCTCATCGACTATGCCGAACAAACTATTGGCGGCATGTTTCTCGTCGAATATGTATATATACCCCTTGAATACTATCACATAGGCGTTATCGCTATTCGTTACACCTGACATCGGAGAGACCCTAAGTTCGTCGACGCGTGAACGGAACTCGTTGCCAACCCACTTCTCGATTGATTTGCACATGGCATCAGCGTCGTTAAAGCTCTTCCTCATGTGCATTGTCCTTATCCGTCTGTCGCCGTTCATCCTCGTCTTGTATCCGTCAACAAGCCAATCTCCCTTCTCGGTGTAGTAATTGACGAGTGGCTTGTGTATCACATGCACGTCAAGTTTCACCGATTTTCCGTCCACGGTGTCTACGTCGCCGGTTATACGGTCTCCTTCCATAGTGAAACCGTACCTGTCACATATATTCGTCCTAAGTCTGGACATGGCGTTGTCTTTTCCGGAAAGTTCGCCAATAGTCTCGCGTATCGTAGACTTTACCCTCTCCAAGCTTTCGTTCCTTCCGTTCAGCCATCAGTCGGTCGAGCTGTATACAAGCCTGTTGGCGTCGTCGTATAGGTCTCCGTTGCTTGTGTCGATAGAATACGCCTTGCCGTCGTCCATGACAACTCGTTGGAATGTTTTGCCGTCGACATCATAACTTCTTCCGATGAGGTCTGTTGCCTCATATGGGTATCTAACTAAGTTTTCCGTGTTTGCGAAGATTATCTTACCGTCAGCTAACGTTATGAACCATAAGTTGTGAAGGTAACTCATGTCCATAGGCCATTCTTCCTTGAATGCGTATTTGCCGGTGCTAAGGTTCAGGAAGTTGCATCTGTCGCCGTCACGCACGAAGTAGCAACAGCCGAATGGGAGTCTCATCATTGTCCTGTTGTTGTATATTGACGTGAATGACCTGTCACCTACCATCTTGCCGTCGTCTATGTTGTAGAATGTATATCTTGGATTCGAATCAATAGGCTTGTCCCTTACTACGATCATGTTGATGCTATACAAGAATTGTATCTCATTATACCACTCTTTGAAGAACAACGTGCCGTTAAGCCTGACGAGATTCTTCATGCCATTCTTGAATACGCGCACAACATCGCCGCATCGGTTATACACACCCTCGAATAGCTCCTTTATTACTGGTGTGTATTCTTCATCGTCGAACACAAGCAACTGTTTCTCGTCGTTAAAACCATACATTGACATGACAGTCCTTTTATCTGACGAATTATCGTCTGGGGGAAATTCCTCGAAAAAGACACCATCCACCTCTTCCACAAGCTTTTGGTGGAGTGCGTTGAAGGCATCCATCTTGCGCTTGAGTATCTCGCTCTGCGACAGCGGCTTGAAAGTGTCATAAAAGTTACGCCCTATTATACTGGATAGCTCTTTCGTTGTCAACACACTGTCGTTGCCGTTCTTGTCGTGGTTCCAACGGCACGTTATCGTGTTGCATGAGCCGTCTGGGTTGACTGACACGGCTATCATCGACAAGCCATAATCGTCCAACGGGGCGTTTGGACCCGCCTCCCTTGGGACATTCTCAAACCCTTCCTTAAGGCAGAAGTAGAAGATTCCCTCACCGTCATTGGTATAGGAGTCGTACATGGACGGGTCGCTAGTGATACACCACGTGACGTAATTGGAATACTCGTTGGCTTTGTCGAAATTGTCTATCTTTACGATATCGTACTTCCCGTCTTCGGAGTATGTTACGGATGATAACTCCTGCTTGTCTTTCTCAAGTTCTTGGCTTGAAAGGCCGGAAAAACGTGTTACAAGCTCATCGGCGCTTATGCCGTTAAGGTTATTGTCGTATTCGTTAACGTGGGCGTCGGAACATACGAATCTAAGTGTCTTGTTGAGTGCCATTATCACCTTGCCGTCACTCAATTCGCCTTCCATGAACATCCTGACAACGCCCATCATGAACTTGCACTTCGCAAGGCGTGAGTTGGGGATATCCCTTTTCACGTTACCAATGACTCCCATTGCAGTTTTCTCGTCGAAGTGGTAATTGTCGTACAAGTAATGCTTCGCCGCCTTCATGTTCCTCGACTCGGCGCCTTCCGTCATAAGTTCGCGAAAGCACTCCATTATTACACGCTTGACGTCGGTTATTGGGTCGATTTGTTCCTGGTATATTGTGGCGTTGCGTTGTGCCATCGTTGACCAACCACTCTTTTCCTTCTGTCTATTGAATGCCATGTTGGAGGAATTCTCCATGTGGTTGTACTTTGAAAGCACCTTTACTATCGGCATTGGTAGTTGATCCAAGATTTCCATTCTATCCGGTATCCACTCCTTTTTGGAATCATTCCCGCCAGTTTCTATGTAATCTGACAGTAACATGGCGGTGGAATCCTTTATGTACATATATTTCTCCGGATCAATCCCAAGTTCGTTACAAAGTCTTCCGAAGTCATCAACGTCGTAGTACAGGCTAATGATGTGCCTATTAGTCCATAATCGTCCCTTAACGCATGGTTTCATTCCTGATATAGCAATTGCTATATCTCTTAAAGTCTTTTTGTCGACCTTGTTCAACGCATTCCAACATACGTCCATTGCAGCCTGTTTCGCGAGTTCAAAATGTGTGGTCGCTCCTTGATTCATCGAAACGTAGAGCTTCACGTTACCGTATATGTCACATGGGTAATACGCGAAGGTCACGGCGTCGTCATCAATCCATTTGCATAGGTATTTCTGACCTCTTTCAAAATCGTCTACGTCAAATGTTACAAGGCAGAAATTAGGGCTACCACAGCAGTCGATTATGTTGTCTAACCCGGTGAATTGTTCAAGTTCTATGTATTCGCCATCCATAAGTCATTCCTCCACAAGACATAAATACCGGGAAAACTATACTTTTAGACCCCAACGCACTATTTATAGTCAAACCGGCATCTTTGTCGCCTTTAAATCTGAAACGTAAAAAATATAAGCTAATGGACACCAACTACAATATCAACGCATACGGCTATTCCGAGGACTTACAAACACTCACGAAGCCGGAAGAGGTAAGACAGTGGAGAAGCGAAACCCGCAAGTGGAGGGAACACATAGAGCAGCACATCGACGACGAACATGACGAGACCAAGTCGCACGTAACAGACGAGGCTAACAGGACTATATCGGAGGTGAACAACAACACGAACTCGAAGGTCACATCCGCAAGGGATTACGTCGTGTCACACATAGACACCAAGACTAACGAGATAGTGCAGAAAATAAACACAAACAAGTCAGCTATCGACAGCGTACAGACGGCGATAAACTCGCTGACAACTACCACGAACAACATATGGAATAAAGTCAGGACTTGGGGATTATAAGAGATGCCGGCTACATATAGACCATATGGGTTTTGCGATGACGCGCCGTACAACAGCCGCATGAGCATCTTCATGAAATACATGAAGAATGGCGATTGTGCTTGTGATGAGGACGACATAAAGGAAACAATAACCACGGCAGTGGAGTCATCTCTTTCAGGCGTGAACGATGAATTCGCGAGACTGCATAATCACATAGATTGCGCCAAGTGCTGCATTATAAACCACACCGCCAATAAGTCTGACGTGACAGCCGCAGCCGAGGGCATAAAGGCGCACATTGACGGGAAGTTCGACGAGATTGATTTCCCGGCTAATTTCTCGAACCTGAACGAACAAATGGCATTGCTGCTTGCGCATCAATGACCGCGGCGTCCATTGCCGACTAACCGAATAACAAACGAATATACACATGGAGGAAGGAAATATATTTA
>JAGCWQ010000018.1 GCA_017961765.1 Paludibacteraceae bacterium
AGAGAAGTTAAGCCCGCCTGCGCCGATGGTACTGGGAGACCGGGAGAGTAGGTGGCCGCCATCTTACTGGAGCCGTCCAATCAATTTGATTGGACGGCTCTTTTTTTGTCGGCGTTGCCACCGACGACGCATCCCAGGCACGGGTTTACACCCATGCCTGTGGTGTGCCGTTCCTTCGGAACTGGGGAACAAGGCCGTGACGTGGCGGTGCGAGCCCCGACGGGGCCTCCTATCGCAGGCAGGGGTGTGAACCCCTGCAAACATGGGATGGATGGCCCGGAGTCCTGTAGGGACGACATAATTTCATGCATGGGGTTGTCATACGTTTGTGATGTGTTGTTCCTTCGAAACTGGGGAACATTGAAAATTCAGTTAATAAAATCATTAGTTGATGTTAGGCTTTTGGATCGGTTTTTTGTTTTTGGGTGCGCTGTCATTACTTTTTGCTGTTCTGCTGATAGCCTTGATAGGTGTGCCGGCTTTGATTCTTTCTTTCCTCATCTCGGAAAAAGAGAATCGGTTGTCTAATGGGCTGTCCGTCTTCCTAGGTGTGTCGCTCTTTTCCTTCCTCTTTTCCCTATTCTCTTTTCTTAATTATTACTCCTTTACTGTTTCCGATCGAGGGTGGGGCGATTGCCGCTATGTCAAAATAAGTGAGAATTATCTTTATGAGTCGATTGATGGTGGCCTCTTTTTTATAGAACGGGAAGGTTCTGATGTGTATGATATTGATAGTATTGCGGATTGTGGTGACTTGATTTATGGGAAGACGCGGAATGGATATTTTTCCCTCTCAATGGCCGATGGTGCGCTAAAGGAGGATTCTTCTTTTGCCAATCTGGAGTTGCCGGACGCTTGTGCGCCCTCTGATTTTATGGACGGAGAGGCTTTTTATGAGAAAATGTGCGGGATTCTGGATCCTTCGCTCTATGATTTAACTGCCATGCCGTTCTTTTTTGCCCTTTTGATTTCGGTTGTCTCCTCTTACTTTGTGAAGAAGGTAGTGAAGAGGATCGAAAAGTGGATAAGAGATAGAAGGGCTCGTAAGAAGGCTATAGAGGAATGAAAAACGGATGCCATCCGTCAGACAGCATCCGTTCTTAAAACTATTTATTTTTTGTCGTAATCGTAGGTTACAAGCTCCATTCGCATCCGTTCTTGCCGTCTTTGATTTCGAAACCATACTCGGCAAGTTGCTTTCTAATCTTGTCTGCGGTATCCCAGTCTTTCTTTGATTTAGCCTCTTGCCTGATCTCCAATAGGAGGTCGATTGCTTTTTTATAGGCATCATTGGTCGATGATCCTGCCTCTTCTGTGAGAAGTCCGAGAATATCTTCGACAAAGGTCTTGAAGACGGATTTCAACTCTTCCAAATCAGCCTCGGAGATAGTGCCTTTCCCGTCGTGTACGGTGTTGATGGCTTTACATGCATCGAAGAGGTTAGAGATGACGATAGGTGTGTTCAAATCGTCCAACATGGCCTCTTCACAACGTTCACGAAGACCCTCAACGTTTACGCTAGACTCTTTGGAAGCCGAAAGTTTTTGTAGGCGGCTGTATCCTTCCATCAAGCGGGTGAATCCTTTTTCTGCCGCTTGTAGCGCTTCGTTGCTGAAATCTACTGTGCTTCTATAGTGTGCTTGAAGGATGAAGAATCGGATGGTCATGGCCGAGTAGGCCTGCTTTAACATCTCGTTTCCGTCCTTGTCTTTGTGCGATCCGTTGAAGAACTCGTCCAAAGTGATGAAGTTGCCCAACGACTTGCCCATCTTTTGTCCGTTGATGGTGATCATGTTGTTGTGCATCCAATAGTGAACGGTCTCCTTGCCTAAGGCTGCTGTGGATTGAGCGATTTCGCATTCATGGTGAGGGAACATCAAGTCCATGCCGCCACCGTGTATGTCGAACTCTTCGCCCAAGTATTTGGTGCCCATTGCCGAGCATTCCAAGTGCCAGCCAGGGAATCCTTCGCTCCAAGGGGATGGCCAGTGCATGATGTGTTCAGGTGCGGCTTTCTTCCACAAGGCGAAGTCGAAACTTCTTCTCTTTTCGCTTTGACCGTCCAACTCGCGGGTGGTCTCGTAAAGTTCTTCGATGTTACGTCCGGACAATTTTCCGTAGTGGAATTTTTTGTTGTATTTCTCCACGTCGAAGTAAACGGAGCCTTCACTTTCGTAGGCAAAACCCGAATCCAATATCTTTTTTACGAACTCGATTTGTTCGATGATGTGGCCGGATGCGTGGGGTTCGATGCTAGGAGGGAGCACGTTCAATTTCTCCATGGCTTTGTGGTAGCGCAAGGTGTAGTATTGGACAACCTCCATCGGTTCCAATTTCTCCAAGCGGGCCTTCTTTGCGATTTTATCCTCGCCATCATCTGCGTCGTGTTCCAAGTGGCCTACGTCCGTAATGTTGCGGACATAGCGTACCTTGTAGCCGAGGTGCTTCAAATAGCGGAAGAGCGTATCGAACGTGATGGCAGGCCGTGCGTGGCCTAAATGAGCGTCACCATATACGGTTGGACCGCATACATACATGCCGACGTAGGGAGAGTTAATGGGTGTAAACAGCTCTTTTTGCCGGCTTAGCGTATTGTAAATTCTTAATTTGTGTTCCATAAAGTTACTTTTGAAGAGGAAAAATGCCCTTGACTGATTTTGTAAACGTTTGAAATGAAGTCTATTAAACCGTAAGGACTCATTTGATTTTTCCATGGCGAATTTACAAAAAATAATTTAGATTTTGCCTAATAAAAAAAGCGATAAAGTCTTGGTATTCTCCAAATAAAATTCTAATTTCATAACAAACAAAGGAAGATAGATGTATTGGTATATATTTATCGATTTTGAATTTAGTTCGTTTTCATAAATTGGCATCCTTTGAGCCTTTCATCATGTATTGGCTTAAGTTCTCGTAGAGAGGATGTTTTCTTTTGTTTGTTTCGGCTAATGCATTTACGTTCAAATAGATGTCAATTGGGGCTCTCTGGTAGTTCGGAGAGCCTTTTTTGATGCTTGTCGGGAGGAAAAAAGAGAACCGGGCGACTTCCGCAACCCGGTTCCATGAAAAATTTGTTTTGTTATATTCAGGGAGAAAAAGAATCTCCTATTATAGCATTTCCATGCTTCTTTTGATAAATGAGCTGAGCGCTTCGCCTTTCAACAAGTTGTTGGAAAGAAGTGCCAAATCGACCAATTGCTTGATCTCCTGGTTTCCTTTGGCAAACTCCTCGAAGGCTGCCTTTTGTGTGGCTTTGGCATCGGCCACCTTCTTGTCGATCTCCTTGATCTCGTCTTTGATGGCTTCTGCAAGATCGGCCTCTTTCTTGTCGCCTCTCAAGTCGGCGCGTTTCTTTTCCAAGTCGGCAATCTCTTGGCTGAGAGGTGCCACCTTTTCGCCACAAGCCGATTCTTCTGCCTTGAGAATCTTGTTGATGAGCGGATGAGCCGTATTGACCACCAAGTTGTAAGAATCTGGCATCTCACCATAGAAACTCATACCTCCCTGTGCGGCCGACATCTCCTTCATACGTCTCATGAACTCGTTCTGTGTGATGAACACTGGCAAAGCCGCCTCGTTCAAGTTTTCGTAGGTGACGATGAAGTTCATCTTGTTTCCGCTTGGAAGCAAGGATTGGAATGCGGAGGTGAGGGCGTTTTGTTGGTCGTCGCTCAATGTTACCGCCTTGGACTCCTCTTTCTGAATCAATTTGTCGATGATGTCTGCATCTACTCTGGAGAAGCGTGATTTTCCTTCTGATTTTTGCTCCAATTTGTTGATGAAGTGGACATCCAACTGTCCGTCCATCAAAAGCACGTCGTAGCCCTTGTCTTTGGCTGCTTGGATGTATTGATGTTGCTCCTCGGCATTGGTTGCATAGAGGTAAATGACGTTTCCGTCCTTGTCCTTTTGGTTCTCGCTGATGAGGGTCTTGTATTCTTCGAGGGTGAAGAGCTTCCCGTCCACGTTCTTGAGGAGGACGAATTTTTCCGCACGTTCGGAGAACTTCTCGTCAGTCAGCATACCATATTCGATGAAGATCTTCAAGTCGTCCCATTTGTTCTCCAACTCTGTCCGTTGGGTGTTGAATATCTCTTGGAGACGGTCTGCCACCTTCTTGGTGATGTGGTTGGAGATCTTCTTCACGTTGCTGTCGCTTTGTAGGTAACTACGGGAGACGTTCAACGGAATGTCTGGAGAGTCGATGACACCGTGGAGCAAGGTCAAGAATTCAGGAACGATTCCCTCTACGGAGTCGGTCACGAAGACTTGGTTGCAGTAGAGTTGGATCTTGTTCTTTTGGATCTCGAAGTTGTTCTTGATCTTAGGGAAGTAAAGGATACCTGTTAAATTGAATGGATAGTCCACGTTCAAGTGGATATAGAACAACGGATCTTCGCTGAAAGGATAGAGCTCCTTGTAGAAAGCCTTGTAGTCCTCCTCCTTCAAGTCAGCTGGTTTCTTTGTCCATGCTGGATTGGTGTTGTTGATGATGTTGTCCTTGTCGGTCTCCACCTCTTTGCCGTCCTTCCACTCCTTTACTTTTCCGAAGGCGATAGGAATAGCCAAGAATTTACAGTATTTATTGAGCAACTCCTTGATCTTGTTCTCTTCGAGGAATTCCTTGTTTTCATCGTCGATATAGAGGACGATATCTGTTCCGCGTCCCTCTTTTTCCACCTCTTCGAAAGTGTATTCAGGGCTACCGTCGCAGCTCCATTTTACGGCCTTGCTGCCCTCTTTGTAGGAGTGGGTGATGATCTCCACCTTCTTGGAAACCATAAAAGAGGAGTAGAAACCGAGTCCGAAGTGTCCGATGATGGCGTTAGCATCGTTCTTGTATTTCTCCAAAAACTCCTCAGCGCCAGAGAAGGCGATGCGGTTGATATATTTGTCGATTTCCTCTTGGGTCATACCGATACCGCGGTCGGAGATGGTGAGTGTTCCTGCTTTTGCGTCTGCCTTCACATGAACGGTCAAGTCGCCCAATTCGCCTTTGAATTCGCCTACAGATGAGAGCGTTTTCAATTTTTGCGTGGCATCGACAGCGTTGGATACTAATTCACGAAGGAAAATGTCGTGGTCGCTATAAAGAAATTTCTTGATGATGGGGAAAATGTCGTTGGTCGTTACCCCTATGTTTCCTTTCTGCATATTATTTAGTTTTTTTTGTTGTTCTTTGTTTTCCCTTCAATTTCCAAAAAGGATGCCAATTGCAGAAAGATGACAAAATGTCCGAATGGGAGACGGTGAAAATGACAGAATAGGTGTTTTGTGTTGTTGCTGTTCTGTCTGCAGAGGGAAGGCATGGCTTCTCTCTGCAGTTATGGTTAGGTCAGTTTGCGTAAGTGAACAACCCACATACCGTTATCATGTTTTTGATAAGATGGATGCCTAAAAGGATATTGGCAATCAATTTCAAATTTTTGTTTTTGATGGCGTAAGGGATGGCGAAAAGAGCTAAACTTTGTATTATCATGTGACAGGAACTGCTTATCCTGAAGTAGGATTGGTATTTGTCAGTAGATAAGTTACCGAAATAGGAATAATAGTTAATAAAACAGAGATTGAAAAGTTGAAATAGGATGTTTGATGCCACTATAAACGCCACCAATGCGAACAATACTTTGCTAGATGAGTCAGAATGGCTTTCTGGGTTAGCGTCACAATTTGAGCAAGCTTTTGCCTCGCTCTCGTTTTCGAATTGAGAGTTGGAACTAATCATTAGTAAATGTTTTATAGGGATTTAACGGGGAAATCTCGGTTGCCGTGATTCCCCCGATTGCTTTTTTATCCTAAGATATAGGCCTCTTGAAGGATGTAGAAGAGGGCTCCTGCCAAATAGCCAAGCAGGGCGAAGAAACTGATGTGTTTGAGATACCAAACGAAATCCACCTTTTCCAAGCCCATCACCACAACGCCAGCAGCTGAACCGATGATGAGGATACTGCCTCCGACACCGGCACAATAGGTGAGGAACAACCAGAAGGTTCCGTCTTGCATGAACGGAATCAACGACTCTTCGCAGCCTACAGGGGCAATCTCATACATACCCATCGCACCTGCCACCAAAGGCACATTGTCCACGATGGAGGACAAGACACCAATCAGAAGGTTGATGAGATAGATGTTCTGTAACTTCTCCTCCAAAAGAAGGGATAGCTCGTGAAGAATGCCGGCGCATTGCAAAGAGGCTACCGCCATCAGAATGCCGAGGAAGAAAAGAATGGTGGTGAAGTCGATTCGACCCAAGATGACCGAGATCCTTGCTTTGGACGATTCCGGTACGTTTTTCTTTCGGCCATACATTTTTTCCGTGTAGATCCACAAGGCACCTAGTCCGAGCAGTACGCCCAAGAAGGGAGGAAGGTGGGTGATGGATTTGAAGATAGGCACGAAGATAAGGCATCCTACACCCAAGAAGAAGATGAATTTCTGTTCGAACGGTGTGATGATTTCCGAAGCCTTCAGCGTGTGCGTTGAACTATGTTCTGTCGTGACAGCCTTCAATTCGCCCTTCAGCATGAAACTGATGCAGAGGACAGGAAGAAGTGCCGACACGATGGATGGTCCGAGAAGTGAAGGAATGAGGTGTTGCGTGGTCACGTTTCCTTTCACCCAAAGCATGATGGTGGTCACGTCTCCGATAGGGGAGAAGGCACCGCCGCTGTTGGCTGCAATGATGATGGCGCAGGCGAACAACCAACGTTCCCTTTGGTCGGCTACCAGTTTGCGAAGCAACATCACCATGACGATGGTCGTCGTCAGGTTGTCGAGGATGGCCGACATGAAGAAGGTAATGATGGAGAGTGTCCAGAGCAAACTCTTTTTGTTCTTGGTCGTGATTTTGTCCGTGATGATGGAGAATCCTCCGTGGACGTCGATCAGTTCGACAATGGTCATGGCACCCAGCAGGAAGAAGATGATTTCGGCTACATCTCCGATGTGCTCGATAATCTGGACTTCTGTCACATAACGGATGATGTTATGGAAAATGTCAGGACTGCCTGCGTTGAATTTGATGAACTCATCTTCGTTGGGCAAAAAGGACTGGGCGTAGAAGATGTAAATTGTCCAAAGTAGGGATGACAGAAGTAGGGCTGTTGCCGCTTTGTTGATTTTCAAATTGTGTTCCAAGGCTATGCACGCATACCCAATCAGGAACAGGATAATCATTAATGTGACCATTTTGTTTCTTAAAAATTTACGGGAGAAATCGCCTCTCGTCCTCCCCTTTGATTCCTAGGTTGCAAAATTAGCAAATTATTTTCTCATATACCATCTTGGCTTTAAACTTTATTGAGTGCTCGGGTCATTTTCTTTTGCCGTCTATGCTGTTTACAAGCGATTACTAGTTAGCTGTTTACAATTTATTGTTTCTAAACTCCCGCAGTTAGTTGTCATCCTAGAATGAACGTCTCTTGGAGGATGAAAAAGAGAGCTCCTGCCAAATAGCCAAGCAGGGCGAAGAAACTGATGTGTTTGAGATACCAAACGAAGTCCACTTTCTCCAATCCCATGACTACCACGCCTGCCGCGGATCCGATGATGAGGATGCTGCCTCCAACCCCGGCACAATAGGAGAGGAAGAGCCAGAAGGTGCCGTCCTGCATAAATGGAACCAACGATGCTTCACAGCCTGCTGGGGCTATCTCATACATGCCCATTGCACCCGCTACCAAAGGGACATTGTCCACGATGGAGGACAAGACTCCAATGAGGATGTTGATGAGATAGATGTTGTGGAACTTCTCTTCCAAGAAGAGGGATAGCTCGTGGAGGATTCCGGCGCATTGCAAGGCGGCCACTGACATTAAAATGCCCAGGAAGAACAAGATAGTGGTGAAATCGATGCGTCCCAAAATGACGGATATCCTTGCTTTGGAGGATTCGGGTACGTTCCTCTTTCTGCCGTACATCTTCTCCGTGTAGATCCAAAGTAGCCCCAATCCAAGTAGAATGCCCAAGAAGGGAGGAAGGTGGGTGATGGATTTAAAAATCGGCACGAAGATGAGGCATCCCACGCCCAAGAAGAAGATGAACTTCTGCTCGAAAGGGGTGATGATGTCGCAGGTTGACAAGGTGCGTTGGGTTTTCTCTTCCGTCACGGCTTGCAATTCTCCTTTCAGTAGGAAACTGATACAGAGGATCGGAACGAAAGCCGATAGGATGGAAGGTCCGATTAGCGAAGGTATGAGGTGTTGCGTGGTCACGTTTCCTTTCACCCAAAGCATGATGGTGGTCACGTCTCCGATAGGGGAGAAGGCGCCGCCGCTGTTGGCCGCCATGATGATGGAGCAGGCGAAGAGCCAACGTTCCTTTTTGTCAGCCACCAATTTACGGAGTAGCATTACCATGACGATGGTCGTCGTCAGGTTGTCGAGGATGGCCGACATGAAGAAGGTGATGATGGAGAGTGTCCAAAGCAATTTCTTCTTGCTCTTGGTCGTTATTTTGTCCGTGATGATGGAGAATCCTCCGTGGACGTCGATCAGTTCGACGATGGTCATGGCACCCATCAGGAAGAAGAGAATCTCGGCCACGTCTCCCACATGTTCAATGATTTGCGTTTCGGTCACGTAGTGGATGACGTTGTGGGTGATGTCGCTGCTGCCTGCGTTGAATGCAATAAACTCCTCTACGGAAGGCAGATATGCCTGAGCGTAGTAGATATAGATTGTCCATAGGAGGGAGGCTAACAACAGGGCGGGTGCCGCTTTGTTGACTTTCAAATTGTGTTCCAAGGCTATGCATGCATACCCAATCAGGAACAGGATAATCATTAGTGTGACCATGTTCGTTTTCTTAAAACTACGGGAGGAATCGTTTATTGGTTCGTCCTTTCGGAAATGTTATTGCAAAGTTAGAGAATATATCTCTTCATTATTCTGTGCTTGGAAACTTTGTTTGAAAATAGTAATGGATCTTTCATTAAGACTCTTAGAATCGAATCGGTTTAAAATTAATTCAAAATGTCATTGGAGAAGGTTCGTTTGCCCCATAGGCTTCCAGCCAATCAAGAATGTTTAATGGATTTTGTTTGCAAATGATATCCGTCGCAAAACAGACTAGAGCTTAAATATTTCCTAATTCTCAAAATTTCCCTAAATTTGCTTTTTCGGGAGCATCGTCATGGCCTCCCGTCTCAATTTAGAATGGTCGGAAAATGAAGAGGTATTATAGTTTATTATTGTTGTTCCTGCTGAGTTCTTTTTCAGTGAGTGCTGTCTTGAAGGAGAAGGATTTGGAGCAGACGCTGAAGGTCCTTCGTGCAGAGTTGGAGAACTATAGGCAGGAGCAGGATACAATCCTGAAATGGTATGGAACTATCAGCGAGAAGCAACACCAACAGTTGATTGCGACGATGCGGCGTAGCGAGCAGACGGCGTTGATGCTCTATTCCCAAAAGAAAAACTATACATTCGACTTGTCTTATGCCTGCCACGAGGCTACAGAACAGTATAAGGATTTCAAAAAGAACGTTTTGCCCTTCCAATCCATATTGGACAACTACAAGTTGGAGGTGGACCGCTATAACAACATCATCGAGGTGCTAGAGTCGTTGCCACCTAGAAAGCATGCACTCAGAGGCTTGGATTCGCTCGCCCGTCATCGTCGTATCCACATGAATGAGGAGGGACAGTTGGACTCAGTTCCTATTTCGGTTCCTCGTGCTTCGCAAGCCATGAGGGCGAGCATGAGGGTGCTCTCGGACAGTGCCCGAAATGTCTTCCTGCTGAGCCAGACGTCACAGGCCGATCGTGACTCTTGTTTGGCCTTGGCGCACATCATCCGTGACCATCTGATCTATCTTTACAATGGTGTTTCGAAAGACAGCGAGCACTACCAGTTTGTGGAAAACCGTTTGAAGAAGGTGAACGACTATGCCATGGAACGCTATGCGGACATCAAAGATTTCATTTTCGTGAATGGAAGCGGCTCCTATATCTCTATTCTGTCCCAATTCCCGTTCTATTTTCAAAGTGCGGCTAATGATGTGAAAGATAAGTATTTGCCTTCTAGAGACGACTCTTCCCGTTCGCAGTGGCGGGGCGTGGTGGTGTTGGCTTTGCCTTTTTTCATCTTCTTTTACTTGATCTTAGCCTTCCTGCTCAGCAACTTCATCATCCGGGTGGCAATGCCTAAGAAATACAAGACGCGCGATTTCAGGGAGAAGAAGCAATACTTCATCTTGGCTGTCTCGATGATTCTCTTTTCATTGGTGCTCTTCTTGTTGCGTATGTTCATGACGCACAATTTCTTCCTGATGGCGAGCAAACTCTTGTTGGAGTATTCTGGCTTGGTGGCGACTGTCATGATGTCGCTTTTGCTACGTGCGAAGTCCGACCAGATTAAGAGCTGTTTCTTGATCTATACGCCGATTTTGCTCATGGGATTCATCATCATCGTTTTCCGTATTATCTTCATTACCAATTCGGTAGTAAGCTTAATCTTCCCTCCAATCTTGTTGTTGTTCACGATTTGGCAGTGGCGGTGCATCCATAAGCACAAGAAGAATGTCCGTTTCAGCGATGTTTTCTATACGTTGATTTCGTTTGTGGTGATGTTGGTCTCTTGTGTGGCGAGTTGGTACGGCTATTCGTTGCTTTCCGTGCAAATTTTCATCTGGTGGATCTTCCAATTAATGGCAATCCAAGCGATTACCTGTGTTTATGATTTGACGCTTCAGTATGAGCGTAAGTCTTTGATGACGAAGGTGAAACAGCAGAATCCATCGTTGTCTTCGGAGAAGGTTCGAAAGACGGTCTATGATATGATGCATCCGACGAAGAAGACGGCGGGCGACAATATTTTCTTTACTTGGTTCTACGATCTGTTTGTCATGACGTTGGTTCCCGTTTTCTCTGTCCTTTCGATTCTCTTCTGTCTCTATCTCACGTCGAGTGTCTTCGACTTGATTGATTCAGCGAAGGAACTCTTCTACATCAACTTCATCAATGTGCAGGGCGTCTGCGAGTTGTCGTTGTGGAAAATATCCTTGATATCCTTGATTTTCTTCGTCTTTCGCTTTGTCAGCTATGTTTCAAAGGCGTTCTATAAACGTTATAAGGTTCAGAACAATGCTGATTTGACGGAGGCGAACATTACGTTGGCCAACAATATCATTTCGATTTTGGTGTGGGGCTTCTTCTTTGTCTTCATTTTGGTTTTGCTTCGTGTGCCTAAATCGGGCATCTCCATTGTGACGGCAGGTTTGGCTACGGGTGTCGGTTTTGCCTTGAAGGATGTCTTGGAGAACTTCATCTATGGCTTGTCCTTGATGTCGGGTCGTATCCGAGTGGGCGATTGGGTGGAGTGCGACGGTATTCGTGGAAAGGTCGATTCCATCACCTACCAAAGTACGCAAATAGAGACGTTGGACGGAAGTGTCATCGCTATCTTGAATACCTCGTTGTTCAACAAGAGTTTCAAGAACCTGACGAAAAACCATGGCTACGAATATGTGAAGATATCGGTCGGAGTCTCTTATGGGGCGGATATTGAGCAGGTGCGCAATCTGCTATTGGCTTCCTTGTCCGAGTTGAAGACTATGCGTTTGGTGGATGTGCCTTTGGTGAACAAGAAACTGGTGGCGACAGACGAGCGGACGTTGGTCGATTTTGATCGGGGCATCCGAATCTACTTGGACGATTTCGGGGACAACAGCCTCAATCTGGTGGTCGGCTTTTGGGCGTTGGTGATTCAGAAGACCTATATAGCATCGAAGGTGAAGGAGACTATATACAAGACGTTGAACGACAACAATATTGAGATTCCATTCCCACAACGTACGGTCTATATCAAGGAGTTACCGAAAACAGTCTAATTAGGAATACCTGCGATTATGTCTATCCGATGGCACTGTAAGTGCTGTCGGTGGCTACGGCAGGGCGTAGGCTGAAGTCAACGCTTTCTATGAGACATGGGTTTCCTTTCCCAATGCTTTCAAAAACGTCAGACGAAAATCTTTTCACTATTTTTCCCTAAAACGCTTCTTTTTTAGAATGCACCTATTATCTTTGTTGCATGTTTAACCCTAATATTTGGAAAAAATGACAAAATTTAGATTATTTTTTTTGACATCCCTATTGGCGGGATTCTCATTGACATTCACTGCTTGCGATAAGGATGATGACGACGATGATGACAAGAAGAACGACGAGCAAGTTGATAACAAGGATAATGACGAAGAAGGGAATGAAACCTCTGCTAGTTCTTTGGTAGGTAGCTGGAAAATTAATATTGCTAAATCTACTGAACAGGTTTGGTTGAATGGTAATGACTTGGGTGAAGGTAAGGAAGATCCTGATGATCCGATGACGGAAGATGACTTCATGTTTGGAGGCAACGTTAAATTCAATTCAGATGGAACGTGTTCTCTTAAAACAGGAGAGGATGCTACTTACCAATTGGATGGAACACAATTGTCTTTAACTTACACGATGGATGGAAAGAGTGTGACCCTTCAAAAGGGTGCAGATGCTGCCGAAATTGCTAAAGCGTTCTCGGAGTCAATGGGTGTTGAGGCTTCTCTCGTCACTCTTAAGTCCTCTAAGATAGATGATCTTCAGGCTGTAGTAGAGGAGGATGGTAAAGTATTGCATATCAAGACAACCTCAACCTCTGTTATGGATCTTTCTCAGATCAAGCAAATGGCAGAAACAAATCCTGAATATTCATTTGCGTTGTTAGGCTTTTCTATGATGGGTGTTACTGATTTCAGTAATATTTCATTCAAGATGACAACTGATGATGTCTATGACAAGGAAGGTATCAAGTTGGTAGCAAAGTAATAAAATCATTTGAAAAGAATAATTTCAGCAATCTTAGTGGTTGCGTCGGTATCGCTTTCTTGCGCTCCCGCTGTTTCTCTGAAGGGAGATTGGAACGTAGTTTCCGCCTATGGGTTGGGAGCTGCAGAGGAGTTGCCTCTGCCTTACATCTCTTTCCAAGATTCGGGAAGGGTGTCGGGCAGTACGGGTGTGAACCTCTTCTCTGGAGGCTATAAGGCTAAAGGACAATCTCTCTCTTTCGAGAATATAGGGATGACCCGCCGGGGTGCTGCTGTGGGAATGGATGTGGAGAATGCCATTAAAAAGGCCTTCGATTCCGCCTTCTCCTATCAGGCAAAAGGCGAGGAACTGATCATCCGTGATGAGGATGGCAAGGAGGTAATGATACTGAAAAAGAAATGAAAACAAACAGAAAGGTGGGTTTCGAAAGAAATCCACCTTTTTTGATAGGGCAGCCGCAGCGGGTCGTGCCGGTTATGCTTAGAAATCAAGATGCTTAATTGGCATTCAGGTCTTCCAAGATTTTGTTTACCTCGTTTTCTGTGCCGTATAGTTTTTCTTTGCAGAATTTGATGAGTTCTGTGGCGCGTTTCGCCTTGGCAGCGAGGTCGTCTATCTCCATCTGGTTCTCTTCCATCTCTCGGATGATCTCTTCCAATTCGGTGATGGATTCTTTGTAGGTGGTTGCTTTTTTTGCCATTGCTATATCGTTTTTGTTTTTTCTGTTTTAGAATAGAGTCCCTTGGAAGGGTTAATCTACTGTACTCTCTATTTTCCCCTTTGCGAATAGGGTGGTAATCTTTTCCCCATGTTTCAGGGAGGAGGCGTTCTTGACGGCCTTCCCGTTTTTCAGTGTGATGGAGTAGCCTCGTTTTAGAATCTGTTCGGGAGACAACAACTTGGCCGACACCTCTTTGGCTTGCAGTCTTCCCCGCTCCTCTGCGATGGTGGTGGATAGTTTCTGAATCAGAGTGGCTCGAAGTTGGCTGATATAGTCAGCCTCGATTCGCAGATTCTCCCGAAGAATGTTTTTCAGGAGTTCGCCTTGCTTCTCTGTGGAGTTCCGTTCTTCCTGGATTCGTGTTTGGATGGCCGATCGTAGGCGGTTGCCGATTCTCTCCGTAAAGATGTGTTCGTCCCTCATCTTGTTTGCCGTTAGTAGCGACAGGTTGGAGGCGAGGTATTTCAAACGCAATCGGTTCTGTGTGATGCACTCCTCTATGATGTCGTGCAAGGATTCCGTCAGTTCGTCCAATTGGGCGACCGTCTCCTCCATTCTCTTGATGATGAATTCCGCCACGGCTGTAGGCGTTTTGCAGCGGGTGTTGGCCACCATGTCCACCACCGAGTTGTCCCGCTCGTGTCCGATGCCCGTGATGATGGGGAGGGGGAACTGTGCGCAGCAGGAAGCCAAATCGTATTCGTCAAAAGCCAGCAAGTCGGTTGTCGCCCCACCGCCTCGGATGATGACCACCGCATCGAAATTTTCCTGTTCCTCATAGATCTTGTCCAAGGCATCGATGATGGAGGCCGCCGCCTCGTCGCCCTGCATGAGGGAGGGGTAGAGCCGGGTGGAGAAGGAAAACTCCTTCCGTTTGTTCAGTTGGTCCATGAAATCGCCATACCCTGCTGCCGTCTCCGAGGAGATGATGGCAATTTTGCGCAAGGGGGTGGGCAGTTTCAGGGAGTGGTTCATGTCCCAGATGCCGTCGTCGTGCAGTTGTTGGATGACCTTCTGCTTGTTGATGGCAAGGTTGCCGATGGTGAACGACGGTTCGATGTCGTGTATGTAGCAGCTGAATCCGAATTTCTCGCTGAAAGTGGGGGTGACGGCCACCATGATTTTCATGCCCGTTTTGAGGGTCTGACCGGTCTCCTTGAAGAAGTAGGGCTTGATCAGTCGGTAGGTGTCTGCCCAGATGATGGCTTTACACTTGGCGAGGATGGTTGATTGGATGGTTTCATCCTTCTCCACCAACTCCATGTAGCAGTGGCCATGACTGGAGTTCTCGTTGATGTCGCTAATCTCCGCACGGATCCAGTAGCTGTCCTCCACGTTGTCGGCGATAATGCCCTTGATTTCGGCCAGCAGTTCGCTGAGGGATATGGATTCAATGTCAGCCATATATTACATGCCTTTTACGCTTGCACCAGGAACCAGTTCGGTTGGCTCTCGGTAGAGGTTGTGCTCGGCCTCCTTTTTGTCGAAGGTCTTGCTGTGCTGCTTGTTCTGTTCCTTGGCGTTGGTCTGTTTGCCGTTCTTGTCGTAGGTCAGCACTTCGTCCACCTCGCCTTTTTCGTTGTATATCTTCCATTCACCGACTCTTTTGCCGTTGAGATGTTGTCCAGTGATGGTGGGTTTCTCGTTCCCTTCGTAGAGTTTATAGAATCCGTTCTCCACGCCGTTTTCGTATTCCACTTCGGAATATTTCTTACCATCTTGCAGGAAGGCTCTCTTCACACCGTTGATTTTGTCTTTGGTGTAGGGAATCTCTTCGATGACAGCTCCGTCCCCGGCATAGGATTTAGCCAAGCCGTTCCTTACTCCGTTCTTATATTGCTCGCTGGAGACCAATTTTCCTTCGTTATAGAACTTCCATTCGCCCTCTTTCTGTTTTCCGTTGTAGGCACCGGTCATGGAGAGTGTCTTTCCGTCCTCCTCGTAGATTTCGACGGTGGAATAGTCGCCTTTGGTGTAGGTCTGGACTAATTTCAACTTGCCCGACTCAAAATATCT
Source organism: Paludibacteraceae bacterium (assembly GCA_017961765.1). Lineage (GTDB taxonomy): Bacteria > Bacteroidota > Bacteroidia > Bacteroidales > Paludibacteraceae > RGIG10190. The sequence goes on from JAGCWQ010000018.1 coordinate 15,532, forward strand.
CTTGAAAGTGCCGACGGGTTTGTCGTCTTTGAATTGGCCTTCGTACATGAGGTTGCCGTTGGCGTAGGTTTTGCTCCATGCGCCTTGCTTGCGGCCTTTGTTGTCTGTTTCGTTGGGTGCCGCCATTGCGCAGAGGAGGCTGAACCCTGTGAGAAGAAGAACTATGAATCGTTTCATTTTATTTCTTGGTTTTTATGTTTTTGCAAAAATAGCAAATGGCGTGGATTTTTCTCCTCCGACTTGTTTTAAAAAAGTGAAAGGAGCGCCACTCTCTCCTAAAAAGCACAAAAATGGAGGGAAAAGAGTCTCTTCAAAATTTCCCCCTCAATCGTTCAGCATCCGTATCATGATTTCGCCCGATTTCTCGCCAGCTATGGCGGAGAACTCTTCAAACTTCACGCTGCTCTCCCCGTCTGCCGTGTCGGAGAGGCAACGGATGATGCAGAAAGGAATGCCGTTTTGCAGGCAGACGTGTCCGATGGCTCCTCCCTCCATCTCGGCACATAGGGCTTTGCTGAAGTGCTTTTGGATGATTTGCCTTTGCTCTTCTTTGTGGATGAACTGGTCACCTGATACGATTAGTCCTTCATAGACCTTCTCTTGTGAGGGGATGGCTGCCTTCACTACTTCCGCCAATCGGAGGTCTGCCTTCATCTCGGTCACGCCGAGGGCGGAGACGAATCCCCGTGGTAGTCCGATGGGTTCAATGTCGATGTCCCATTCCGCTGTGCTTGTTGAGACGACAAAATCGCCGATGTGGAGTCCTTCTCCCAGACCTCCGGCACATCCGGTGTTGAAGATGCAGGCTACGTGAAAGTTTGAAATCAGGATTTGAGAGGAGAGGGCCGCACTGACCTTTCCTATGCCGGAACGGGTGAGGACCACCTCGTGGTTGCCGATTCTTCCCGTGTGGAAGGTGGTTTGGGCGATTGTCTCTTCTTTCCTGTTTACGATTGCATTCTTCAGGATTTCCATTTCGGAATCCATGGCGGCGATGATCCCTATGGAGCCATTGCCTATTATGTCGCTTAATTTCATTTGAATCGTGAATTTGGGATGAATGAAAGGCCTAGTCTTTCTTAGGCCAGTTGATTAGATATAACTTTGATTTGGCACGGGTGAAAGCGGTATAGAGCCAGCGCAAGTATTCCGTGTTTACCATCTCCTCGGTGAGGTATCCTTGGTCGAGGAAGACCGTCTCCCACTGTCCGCCCTGAGCCTTGTGGCAGGTGACGGCGTAGGCGAATTTCACTTGGAGGGCGTTCAAGTAGGGGTCTTCCCTCATCTTCTTCATGCGTTCCCGCTTGTTGCCGATGTCCATATAGTCCTCTTGGACGGCTTGGAAAAGTCGGTTCTGCTCGTCGTAGCTGAGGGCAGGGGCTTCGCTTTGGAGCGTGTCCAATATGATTTTAGCCTCAATTTCAATGTCGTAGTCTGGGAAATAGAGTTGAGCGTCGGCGAATCGGAATCCGTAGAGTTCCCGTTTGTTGCGCAGTCTCTTCACCTCGGCGATGTCTCCGTTGGCGATGAAATCGAGTTTTTCAATCTCTTTCGACCAGAAGTAGTTGTTTTTCACCACCATGAGGAGGTCGCCTGTCGATAGTTCCTCTTCCCTATAGAGGATGCGGTTGCGGATGCCGTTGTTGAAGATGTTGGCTCGCTTGTTGGAACGGGAGATGACGATGGTCTCGTCCATGCCTACTTGAGAGAAGGAGGAGGAGAGGGCGTCGATGAGTTCTTCGCCGGTGATGTGTTCTATGTCGGGGTAGGAGTCGGTCTCCACTTCGGGAATTTCGCCTGACAGTCCTTCCAAGATGTGCAATCGTAGTTTGGTGGCGTTGTAGAGGATGCCCGATTCGCAGGCTTGGCGAACCACCTCCGTGAGTCGGCATTCGGTCACGGGGAAGCCGTAGCCTTCCAGGAATCCCTTTTCAAGAGCCGGACTCATGGCTTGTCCGACAGGTGGCAATTGGGCGGTGTCTCCGATGAGGATCAGTCGGCAACCGTCTCCTCCATAGACATATTCGATGAGGTCGTCCAGCAATCGGCCCGAACCGAAGTTGGATTCCCCCGAGGCGTTGGCAATCATGGAGGCCTCGTCCACCACGAAGAGGGTGCTCTTGTGCAGGTTCACATTCAGGGAGAAGCTGCCGTTGATTTCGCCGCCCACTTGCTGGCGGTATATCTTTTTGTGGATGGTGTAGGCCTGTTTGCCCGAATAGGAGGAGAGAACCTTCGCTGCACGGCCGGTCGGAGCCATCAGGATGATGGGTTGCTGCAACTCGTCCATTGCTTTGATGAGTGCGGCGATGACGGAGGTCTTTCCCGTTCCGGCATATCCTTTCATTAGGAAAATCCCTGGTGTGCGGTCGGTGATGAATTCGGATAATCTTTGGAATAGTTCCTCTTGCCCTTGGGTGGGGGTGTGGGGAAAATGTCCGATGACCCTTTTGTATAAAAAATCGTTGATCATTGCTATGTCGAGGCTCTTGGATTTGACTTCCCCGATTTTTAGGGGAAGCTATTTTTTACAAGTTATTAAAAGGGTTTAAAATTATCTTTTATTAGCCGTTCTTGCAATAAGAACTCCCACTTTTTAAATATTTGTGGCGAAGAGAGGAAAAACTTTGGGAGAAAGATTTCATTATCGTTATTTCTTTTTTAAATTTGCACGTTAAACATAGACAGAAAGCAAAAAAATAATAAAAATAATATAATATGAGAATTGTTTTCACAAGCTTGTTGGTTGTTGCCAGTATTTTCATGGCATACCTTTGTTACAGCAGTATCATGACTCCTATCGAGTTCAATGAGAAGAAGGCCCAGAGAGACAACGCGGTTATTCAACGTCTTAAGGACATTAGAAAGGCGGAAGTTCAGTACAAGGAGATGTATGGAAGTTATACGGGCAGTTTTGATACGCTCATTAATTTTGTCAATAACGAACAGATTCCTGTTATCATGAAGTTGGGTGAGTTGACAGATCAACAATTGGAGAAAGGTTTGACTGACTCTTTGGCTTTGACACTCTCTACTCCAGAGGATGCAGCAAAGTACGGCATCGAGGATTTGGATCAATTCTTCGCAAACTTCAAGCGTGATACTTCTTACGTCAGTGTGAAGAAATCTTTGTTTGGTGAGAACTACAACGGTGTGGATTCCATGGCGTATGTTCCTTATACCAACAATGTGAAGTTTGAGTTGGCAACGGGTGAGTATGTTACCAAGTCACAAACGAAGATTCCTTTGTTCGAAGCTAAGGTTCCATTCAAGACTTATTTGAACGGTTTGAATAAGCAAGAGATCATCAACTTGGTAAAGCAAGCTGAGACGTTGGGACGTTACCCAGGCCTTAAAGTGGGCGATATCTACGAGTCTAACAACAACGCAGGTAACTGGGAGTAATGCAGCAAAAAGGAGTGTTGACGGAGATTGCTGACAAGGCTTTTGATTCGTCTGCTACGTTAAAATATACAATGTCCATTCGGTTCATTCCGAATGGATTTTGTTTTATTGTCTATGACCGTAGGGAAGATGGACTGCTCTATTTCATGGAGGTGGCCGAGCCGGGGAAGACGTCGGAGGAGGTTCTTTCCGCCTATGCGCAGAGTCATGCTCTTTTGAAATCTCCGTTTTCACAAGTGCTGTTTTTGGATGAGGACTCTGACTACGAGTTGGTGCCGATGGATATTTTTCAAGAGTCGGATGCCTCCGCGGTTTGGAAACTGATGCGTGGCGGTAGGAAGGATTCCTTGCAACTTCAGGTGGATTCGTTGAAGGTCTTGGATGTGAATACCATCTATGCGCTTCAGACGGACTTCGTGCAGGCGGTTCAGTCTTCTCTTCCCAATGTGCGTTTTATCAATAGGCTGAGCGTCTTTATCCAATACTCCGTCATGGAGAACCGCAAGCATTCCGATGCCAACTTGTTCCTGAATCTGCACCGGGGATCGGTGGATTTGGTAGCTGTGGTCAATGGCAAACTTCAAATAGCCAACACCTATCCTTTCCGGAATGAGGATGAGTTTCTCTATTTTGTCTTGGGTGTTTATGATTTGTTCGGCTTGGATCAGTATAAATCGGTTACGACTGTGGGCGGAACAATCGACGAGGGGTTGCTTTCAGCCTTGAGGCGTTATTTGAAGAATGTCCGAATTGCGGCGAAACCAGCTTCTCTTTCGGAAGCCTTCGAGAAGGTGGAGCATCCTGAACGCTACTTGAATCTATTCAATATACCGTTATGCGTATTGTAAGTGGAATATACAAAGGCAGAAGGTTCAACCCGCCTGCCAATTTGAAGGCGCGTCCGACGACGGACATTGCCAAGGAGGGTTTGTTCAATATTCTGAACAACATGGTCGATTTCGAGGAGTTGAAGGTCTTGGATATGTTCGGGGGTACGGGCAATATCAGTCTGGAATTCGCCTCCCGTGGTTGCCGCGACATTACTCTTTTGGAACTGAACTCCATCAATTATTCGTTTATCAAGAAGGTGATTGCCGAATTGGGTGCGGATAGCATCAATGCTTTGAAGACGGATACGTTTAAGTTCATCGAGCGTACGGGGGCGAAGTATGATTTGATTTTTGCCGATCCTCCCTACGATCACAAGGAGTTGCCGAATATTCCGGATAAGATCTTTTCCTATGGTTTGTTGGCAGAGGATGGAATGCTGATTTTGGAGCATCCGAAGGATTTCTCTTTCTCTTCGCATCCCCATTTCTACGACCATCGGAACTATGGACATGTCAATTTCTCATTTTTCAAGTGATATATGGTAACGAAGATTGTATTGGAGAAGATGCGGTTTCATGCTTTCCATGGTGTGATGCCGGAGGAGACGATAGTAGGAGGCGAGTATGAAGTCACCCTCTCTCTTGATGTCGATTTTTCCAAGGCTATGGAGACGGACGATTTGGAGGGGACAATCAATTATGCTGTTGTGTATGATTTGGTTAAGGAGGAGATGCATCTCCCTTCAAAGTTGATAGAGCATGTGGCGGGCCGTATCCTAAAATCGGTGAAGCAACGTTTCCCTCAAATTGAAGAGATGGAGGTGAAGGTCTCCAAGTTGAACCCGCCTGTACTTGGCGAGATGGAGAAGGCTACAGTTGTTGTGCGGGCATGAAAATAGAGAGATTGTCTATTAATGGATTGATAATCACTTGTTTGTTTTATTCGGATTTTTGTATTTTAGAGAAATAAACATCTTTATTTCTCTAAAACGCTCTATTTTTATGTCGATTTAGAGAAATAAACGAAAAGTATTATTGATTATTAAGTGGTTAAGTTTTTTGTTTGGCTATTCTTCCTTTATAAAAAAGCCACTGGACTCTGTTCTTCTGTGGTTGGCGTTTACCATCCGCTGCCCCAGTTAACTGTTGCAGCATCGTTCGTAGCATTCAGTACAGACGCATGTTCGTCAAATTTATAAGGCTCAAAATAACCTTTGCATTCTCTTGTTTCGCCCCAACGGAAGTACATGCCATATTCGGCTGGCTTGGTAGCACCTACGTTGTAGGTAGCCCAAAGTTTTCCACTAGGTAGTCCAAGGTCCACATAATCGTAACCATCTATTTGTCCACTGATTGTCTGTGCAGAGCACTCTATACCGCATAGTAAACCCAAACCTAAAGACAGAACTTTCAATAAATCTCTCATTTCGTTTATTGTAAATTGATTCAAAATATACACTGACGCATGATTACCGAAGGCAAAATTATCGAAAAAATTTGTTTGGCCGATGAGTTTTGTACACTTTATGGCAAGTTGATAAAATACCCTAGAGACAAGGCCTACTTTAGCCTCTTCAAAGCGTTGGGTTATTAATCATAGTAGGTGTATGTAATGAAATAGATGGAACTGCCATAATCTATTTCGATAGCATTCCCTTTCTTGTCATATTTTGTTGTTGACATAAATCTCAATTTCCCATCCCGATTCATATCCTCTTCTATGTCTGTTGCGATCAAACAGTTCTTGTCATCGTAATGATGCGTAAGTCTTCTCAGAATTTTCCCCTCTTGTGATGTGATCTCCTTCACCAAATTGTGTCGTTTGTCGTAGCGGTACTCTATTTTGTCAATATCCAACCAGAAATCATTTGCAATATATCCATCCTCCGATACGATAGAAAGCAGTTGCCCCCGTTTATTATAAGTGTAGAGGGTTTGAGTCTCTTTCTGGGAATTTTTGTATTCCACAATGGAGAGGATGTTGCCTTTGGCGTCGAATTTTGTGACGGTTTGTGCCGTGTCTGGTTTTTCACCACTTTCCCCGTCAATTGTAGTGATGATTTTCTCCTCTTTATTGCAGATTTCCTTCCTTTTGTGGATTTTAGCAAGTTTCCCGTCTCTATATTTTACTATTTCAATAGGCTTTCTGTTGCCGTTTTCGTATCTCGCTAAGTAGGAGGATGTCTCTTTCCCCTGTGCGTCATAGTGGGTATACTTCCACTCGATTTTTTGGTTCTTTTCATTGTGCGTTTCTACTTCTTCCGTATGCTCAACGAATCCCTTTTCTACAAAGAAATAATTGGTTTTTAGGCTTCTATCCCCGTATTCATAAGTCCTTATGAGGGACGGAGTGGAAATGTTGTCCTCAAAATCGAACTCAGATAATCCGGGTATTTCTCTTTCCGTTTCACTATACAAATCGTAAGCGGAGGAGTCTGCCACGAGCCTGCCTATCGAATCGTACTTATGGTAGGAGACGAGCGTGTCGTCGTAATACTCTTCTGTCAATTTGCCCCATTGGTTGTATCTCTTTTTTGTGCGGTGCAGGGGCTTTTGTTCTTTGTCTAAGATGACAATGGCGGTGTCGTTGCCATTTTGGTCATAGTACGTATATCTGTATTCTGAGATTTCTTTGGGTGATTCGTAGGATATACGGTATTGTTCTTTCCCTTGTGGGTTATAGAGAATTTTGGATTTTAGGTGTTGCTCTTCTTGTAGAATGCCGTTCTCCGAATAGATGTATTTGTCGTCTCGAACGGGCCTTTCCTCTCGGAGGCGAATCATTTTGAATTCCACCAGTTTCCTTTCTCCGTTGAACAGTTCATATTTTTTGAATGCGTATAGTCTAGGGTCGCATGTATGGCTCTCCATCAACATACACTCTTTTTGCTGGTCAAAGATTAGGTACCAACTATTTGAGGTGTCTTTCTCCATCTTTTTGTTGCCGTGCTTGTCTTTGTAGATAGAACGGCTTATCTTATGCACGGTTTTGACGTTTCCCTTATACGTATATTCTTCGAAATCACCACTATTAATCTGGCATTCCCTGCAAGCCCATGAGGTTGTCACTGTTAGGAGAAGGGTGAGGAGTAAGATGCTTCTTTTCATGGAGAGAAGTTTTGTTGGATTATTGAATTTGAATGTCGGCGTAGAGCGAATCTATGTTTGCCCTTTTCTGCAGAAGGCTCTGCACCCATTTCTCCTGTTCCGTCTTTTCTTCGATGGAATGGGCGTGGAATACGTCGTTGATCTTTTGCGTATAGGTCTCCTGAATGAATTTCTTCAGTGAATCCCGACCGTAGGTCTCCTCCATATAGTAGAAGAATTGTTCGCCGGCCCAATAAGGCGCATTGGTCTCTTCAGGGAAGTCTTGGCTCAAGCGACATCTTCCCTTTATGAAATTAATTTGGTCGTTTGTTGGGAAATAGCGTGGGTCGCTTCCCTTGTTACGTTCACAGCAGAAATCGGCCAATCCTTCTTTTTGCCAGTTGTAATATTCGATCTCTTTCGAGTAGTCTATAGAGGTATTATAGACATAATGGTTCATCTCGTGGAGAAGGGTGAGGACATACCCGTTCCGGCGGTCCTTGCTTTCAAACAGACAGGGGTTCAGGACAATACCCTCCGTTTTACAACCGGCGAGGCTGATGGTACAGATGGTGAGTCCGATGGTGCCTTGGACGGAGAAGTGTTGCCCGAGTATTTTGCTGATGACATTGGTATATTCGGATCCAGTGACGGGCAGATAGATGCTGAGTTTTCGGTTGTTCACGTCGGCAGGGTAGTAGTATTTGCCCATCAGTTCTTCCAATATTCCGATGTTTTTGTGTGCCTCCCGAATTACGTCCAAGGCGCGTCCTTGCCAGATGGCCTCCTTGTCGCGGTGGTAATAGGCGATGAAGTAGTCGTCCTCCTCTTTAGCCCATTCCTCCTCTGTTTGGTTGCCGAGGTCGTCGTCGTTGCTCCAACTTCCGCCGTTGCCCGTATTGACGATGATGCCGTTGCCTCCTCTTGAAAGGCGGTTCAAAAAGTCGAGCGTACCCGTTGGAATGGCTGCATATTTTAGCGGAGGTCTGTCCTGTCCCGTTTTATACACCTCTCCCACGAAGAAGGCGGAGATGCCGAACAGTATGGTGATGATGACTAAAGTGGGAATTGCCTTTTTCATGATTCTATATTTTCAAACTCTTCATTTTCTTGTATGTATGCGTCGATTTCGATTTTGGTCTCGAAATCCTCGATGCGCATATCCTCTATGATGTTGCCGATTTGGAAACCATTGTTGGTAGTTTCGCAGAAAATGTAGAGACGGTGATTGAATTCTATTGTGGTCTTTTTCTTCATCTCCTCTTCCGAATAGTAGTGGCTTAGCCAGCTGTCGGGTGCTATTTCTATTCCGACGGCCGAGTGCTGGTATTTCTCCGAAGAGAGGAATAGGACGTTGTAGCCCATGGCGTAGAGAAGCATGGCGGCGAGCAGGGCTTTGCTGTTGCTGTCACCCTCTTTGTCGTACAAGGTTTCGTCTGGGTAGCGGATGTAGTCCACGGCATATTGTATACTTTTGCTGTCCTTGCTCAGGACGAATGCGATGTTGGGCTCTTGCACGAAATCGAGGACGAACTGGAGTTTCTCCATCTCGTCGAGGTGGACGATCTGGCTCTCGTTCTGGATGTAGTAGGCGATGTAGCGGGTGCGCTCCATCATCTTTGGGTTGTCCACCATCTTCTTGAACATGGCGCAGATGCAGTCGTATTTGTTTTTCTCCTTTCGTTGCATGAAGTAAGGGTTTTCCTCCCGTTCGACGTTCAGGTCGTCCAAGTTGAATTGGATGGTGAGGTTGCCTTGGACAGGCTTGCCCATCCGGATGTCCAAGTTCCAATTGTAGTTTTTGGATACATTTCCGATAGGGGCGTTGAGCAGGGAGAACTCTTTCTCCTTTTCATCCTCGTCGTCTGTTCTTTTCTCTTCATCATAGTTGGTGATGATTGTCCATGGCTTTTGGTTATTCTTTATTAATTTGTTTTTGTTCACTCCGAACACGATGGCCATGATCAAAGGGATGAAATCGTAGTCGTAGTAGTTGAATGAGAAGTAGAGGCAAAGGCCTCCCAGAGCGGTGATGGCATGGTCCATCTTGCCGAGACCGATGCCTTTGTTCAGCATATCCAGTTGAGGCTGGAAACTGTTGCCGCTTTCGATGGCGTTGATTTTGATTTGGCGGATGATGGTCCATAAGCCGAAGTAGCATCCCGCCAGGATGCCGACTGCCTGCAAGTCTTCTCCCAATAGCGGACGGTTGAGCAGGCAGGTATAGACGAAATAGAGCAGCAGGAACAAGATGCTATAGACGATGCTGGTGAGCAATGCCGTGTCGTTCCAACCGTAGGTGGGGTCTTTGTAGATGGAGTGCCGTTCCTTCTTTGGCCCGTAAATCTTGTAGAAAAGGGCTGCGGCGCATGATTTGGCTTCAGTGGAGACGCAGTGGGTGTTACGGAAGCAGATGCCGGATAGACGGGCTTCCGCCACTCTTTTTTTGAAGGGGTCGTCCTCGGTGTTGGGTGCGCCGAGGAAGGCATCCAGTTTGCTGTCGAGCCAGAGGCTCTCCCATGTTCGTTCTCCTCTTACCGTCGGGGTGTTGGGTGCGGAGGGGCGTGCCGTGTAGCCGATGGCTTTGGGCTGTTCTCCTTTGGTTCTTTGCTTGTAGATGATGCCTTTTTCGTCGATGAAACCGCGGAGTCTGAACTTGTTGGTCTCTTCGTCGTTCTCACCGTCAATGAGCCAGACTTCGGGTTGGTCTTCCTCCTTCTCGTTTAGCAGGCGGGCGACAATTTTGTTGAGGCCGTCGTGGGTGAGCCTCATTTCCGCAGCCTCGTTTTCCTTCTCATATCCCATGTAGGCGATAGGCGAAAGGTTGTTGCCTTCCGATTTCACGCTGATCCATGTTTTGGGACGGATATGTTGAAGCAGCAGGTAAAAGAGTAGAATACCTGCGGCCACCAAGAGGAATTGTAATTTGTCTATGTCGTCAAACATTCCTTAGTTATTTGTGTTCAACTTTTCTCTGAATTTGTCTCGTTTGTCCAACCATTGGCTGAGTTCGGTTCCGTCGAAGAGTTTCATCCATTCGGTTGACTTGTCGTCCTTGCACATTGCCCAAAGGATGAGGGACGAGGTGGCGTTGATGTAGGAGGCGATCTCTTTCTCCTCGTCGTTTGTCGGGATTCCCTTCTTGAAATCGACCTTGTCTCGGATTCTCATGTCGAAGTCTTCGGCAGGAAGGATTCTGTTGAGGGCGATGAAATCGAACGTGCGCCATCGTGTGACGAATATGAATTTGCCGAAAAGCTCCTTATGTTCGTCGAATTGGTATTGGACACTGTGGTTCGGGAAGAATTGGCTGAATAGCGGAAGAATCTGCTGGTTGTTGGCCTTGACATCGGCTGTCTCCGTGTCGGCCGAACTAGTCAATTCTCCGTTGGTAGCTGCCTGCCGCAGAAGGGGGGTGAGCAACTCCTCGTTGTTCTTCTTGCGTGCGTAGGCGAGAACCTTCTCTCCGATGGTTGGATGGGGGCGAGGCAGAATGTCTTTTTCCAAATGCTCGTCCAAAAGTGCGAAGAAGGCGTCTCTGCTAGCCTCCCAAGCTAAGTCTTTTCCCCGTTTCTTCTCTTCGTTGCTAAGGAAGACCGAGTAGCCTAGTTCCTCGTCGAACCTCCGTCCGTGGAGTTCGTCTGCCTTCACGTTGTTGAAGAGTTGGAGAACGGTGTCTTTGTAGGAATGGATTAGCTGGTGGTGGTCCTCCTTGTCCAATTCATTGATGTATTGGGGTGCGAAGTTCACATAGATTTTGCTGCACTCGTCTTCGCTTGCCGGTATCAGAGGAAGTCCGTTGAACGAACCGTCGATTAACGGTTGGTTGAAGATGGTTTGAGGCAAAGTCTGTTTCTTCATCAGTTCGCCGGAACTCCTTGGTAAGAGTTCCCGTTGAATCCTGTCGCAACGGTCTATGTATTCGTCACTGAGTTTCATCAAGTGGTCGTAAAAGAAGAACATCTCGGATTGGATACGGTTGGCGATACGTGCGTAGGCATCGTGCAGGTAGTAGGCGGTCAGTTTCCGCTCCTTCACCTGCCGTTTCCAATAGTAGATGGCCATGTCGATGAATTGCCACAGGATGGGAAGCATGAACAGACCTTCCGACCAATAGAGGGCATTCCTCTTGATGTCTCCCAAGTCAATCAGGGCTGGGGAGATGAACGTGAGGATGGGAACGATGCCCAATACGAGCATGATGCCCAAGAGGAACGACCGTCCGATGCGGCTGAGGAAGGTGGCCTCCTGTTTGAGGTTGTTCGTCAAATCGCTTTGTGCGGCCTGCTTCATCTCCTCGCAAGGGTCGGAGGTGGAGTGGTTGTTCATGTCGGACTTGTATCTCTCGTGGTACTCCTCAAAATCGTCCCTGAGTTTTTGAGGGACGCTATAGTCGATGAGGTGCATCCAGATGTCCTGTTCGATGCGGTGTTGAATCTCTCCTTTCTTGATTCCTAATTTGGTTTTGAATGTTTTCAGGTTCTCCTTGATTCGCAGGATGACGCCGGTATGGCAGTTGCTGCTCGAGATCTGTTTTTCCAAGGCGTTGGTTAGGCCCGATTCGGTGAAGATCTTTTGTAGCCTGCGTCTTTCCGCACTGATCTCCTCCAACTCGTCCTCTGATTCCTTGTTAATGATTTCCAATATCTTGAGCCGTAGGTTGGCTGGATAATATTTGAGGTAATAGTTGAAGTAGAGCCGTTTGAGCCTTTTCCGGAAGAAGTCGGCTATCGGGTGCGGGTTAGGGTCTGCCAGTTTTGCCTTGGAGAGGTCGAAAGCCACGCTTTGGAAGTTCTTGATGATTTGCTGGACGTCGATTTTGTCGTATTCGATGAAATCTTGGTTGTCCACTTGTTCCGCATCACCTGGCTCTTTCAACGTTTGGATCAGTTGGTTGACGACGGATAGTTTGTCCACCTTGTCTTGGATTTCCGTGTCGAAGAAGCAGGAGGCCACGCCTAATGAGAAGTAGAAGTGGTCGTCGGAACTGCTTCCGCTGATGAGGGGATGGACGTTGTCGCAGGCGAAATAGAGATGGACGAGGCTTTGTTCCAGAAATTCGGCTTGCTGTTCTGGTGTTAGGATGGAGTAGAAATTCTCCGTCCTGTTTTGTACATCTTGGAAAAAGAACATGCGGTCGTATCCCCGAATGGAAGGTATATTGTGCTGAACCTCAATCTCTTTCAGGGTAAGAAGGATGGCTTGCCTCTCTTTGACCCTCAAACTGTTGACATTGGAAGGGATATAGAGCGAGCCGATGATGGACATTCCTTGATGGATATGGTTGGGCATGATTCGTCCTTTCTCCTTCTGTATCATGACGGCGATGGAGGGGAAGATCAGGTTGGAGAAGGCCTCCGTAGCGTCACCGATGACGTAGATGTTGAGTGTCATGGTGGTGCTGGCGTTGCTATGCCTCAACATCTTGATGAAGTCTTGGCCGCATTTGACAAGTTTCTCCTGGATTTCGTAGATGAAATCGGACATTTTTTCAATGTCTTCCTTCTCTATCTCGTCAAAATCATTGTCTAGTTTGGAGTAGAGCCATAGAGGGGGAACTGGCTCCTTCTTGCTTGCCGGGGCGTTGAAGAAGTCAGGGAGTTCCTCTTGGGTGAGGACACCATTGATTTGACCGAGCAGACTCTGGAAATGAGTCCGCCGGTCACTTTTTTTAGTAATATCTATGATCCAAAGAGGAAGCATGCTATCTTTTATTATTTCCCGATGAATTTGTACACCAAGTCGTAGTCGTTACGGATGATGTTGAAGAAGATGTTGAAGAGTCGTTTGTCTCCTTCGGTTGGAGCTTGTTGCTTCTTCGTGCTTAGCTTCTTCAAAAGGCTCTTTTGCTTCTCGGTGTAGTATTTCTTGAATATCTTTTCTCCATCATAGACAATAGCCTTGCCTTCTTTGTCGAGGATAGGTTCGCCCTCTTCGGTGAGTGCTGTCTTGTGTTGACGGAGGATGGCTTGCATGATGTTGTTCAACGTCTCTCCGAAGCGGTGGTTGTAGTAAAGTTCGAAGAACTTCTCGAACCTCTCGCTGAAGTTGATGCCGCTGATTTCATCGAACATTAACCGGCCGTTGTCCACCTTGCGCAGGCAGAGGGCTCCGTTGTGGATGGAGAAGGCCTCCGGACGTGCCACCTCGAAGGAGGATGGATTCTCCTCGCTCGTGAGGTACATGGAGGTTTCGAACGACTCTGGGTCGTACTCGTCGTTGTAGAAGAGAGGCTTCAGTTCCTCCTCGAATTCCTTCAACAGCAACATCTTGGCGAAAGTCTTGTGTTGAGGCAAGATTTCGTCTGGCAAGTTTTCCAAGGTGATGTTGCCTAGGAATTGGGCGAAATCGTGGTGGAAGTGGAACTTCTCCCGGAAGGAGGCCTTGTTATAGACCATCTCGATGTTGTCGTAGATGCGGTAGTCGCGGAAGGCGAGACCGTATTTGGATTTCAGCACGAGAGCCGAGTTCACGTCTCCTCCTGCCACGAAGCGGTGGCGTGTATTGCCCTCCTCGTAGCCCAACATCTCTTGGGCAAGGTCTTTGTCGGGTGCGACGAATACCAAGTGCTCCTCCTTCTTCGTCACCTCGATTCGGTTGGTGTTGTAGTTGAAGAAAAGGGCAGGGCTTAGGCTTCTGCGAACCTCGTCCTTCTGCTCGTTAGGAAGGTCGCGGAAGAAGTGTGAAACCTTCTTGTTGAACCAGTTCTCTTGTATTTTTGTGTTCTCTCGAGTGGCACGGTCCAATACCTTTAGGGCAAGTGCGATGAACTCTTCGAGGACGGTCTCCGGCTTTTTCTCCTCCAACTTCGGATTGGCAAAGAATCGGCAATCCTCTTCGATTTCCTCCCCTTTCTTTCTCCTGTCCTTGGAAGTGAATTTCTCGGTAAGGATGTATTGGCCTGCTACGAGTTCTTCCATCATCTTTTCGTTTTTGCTCTCGTAGATACCCTCTATGAGGAGTTTTGTGATGGAATCCCTGTCGGCGGTCTCTTGGGCATCGTCGTCAGCCTTGATGATGTTGCGGTAGCAACGGCTGAAGAAGTTGTTGGTCTTCCATCCGTTACCGTTGCAGATCTCCTTAAGCATAGGGAGATAGACCGTAGTGACATCCAGGGCAGTGTTGCCGAATTCCGTGGATAGACGGTCGTAGTAGCGGACGGCAGCCTCGTTCATCTCGGATGCCTTATCTTTGAATATCAATAGCTTGCTCTTTAATTTAGCCAACTCGTCGTTTTTCTCGTTGGTGCAGAAGTCGCCCAATAGGTCGTGCGCCCACACGCTGATTTCGTGTTGGATGAGGGAGGAGATATAGGACTCTGCTTCCGAACGGTATTTTTGGATGTCCGGGTTGTTGGATCCTAGGCGTTCGCCGATAGTGATCTCTTCCGCCTCTTTTTGGCACTTCTTGCATTGCTCGAATTGAGCCTCCAGTTCCTCCTTTTCGTTTTGGAGGTTGGCTTCGAACTTGTCGTAGTTCTCCTTTGTGAAGGAGCGAACCATGTCGAGGGCGTTGAGCGTATAGACGAGTCCGTGCTCCTTGATCCAGCTCTCGGCTTGCTTCCACATGCCGGAGACGATGCGTTGCTTGTATTCTGCTCTCTTTTCTGGCGTTTTGCTTGCCGAACGGATGGAGCTGAGGACGCTTTCTACTTCGCCCTCGAGGTTTTCCCATTTCATCTCGCTAGGCAATTGCTCCTTCTTCTCGACAAGGGTAGGGCTGAGCGTCTCGTCGATGAGGTTGTCTCCTTTGGCTGCCAATTCCCGGGCGAAGGTGCCTTGGATCTTTGGATCCAATTCGCGGAACAATTTCTTGTAGAGCGTTTCGGCTTGGCTTTCTGGAATTTGGTTCTCCTTGTCGTCGGCATTGATGAGCCAGCTTCTCAGCAAGTCGCGTTCGAAACGGCTTCGGAAGTATCTTGCGAACTGGTCGGTTGGCTTATGCAGTTGGACGTAGCCCATAGGAACGAGGAAGTCTTCATGGTTGCGTTCCATGATGTCGTTCATGTAGTTGTCGATGTCCGAGCGGAACGTCTGTCCGCCTGCTCCTTCGTGGAGGATGTAGAGCATCTCCGCCGTGTTGCGGTACATGACGCGGGTGCTTCCGAGGGAAGTTCCTTTGTCCGTCTGGATGTCGATAGGAATCAGATAGTAGAACGGACAATATTTACGTTTGCTGTCCACGAGGTTGTAGTCGTTCAAGAAAGCCATTCGGTGCATGACGGTGTTCTGCTTAGGACTGAGACTCATCTCCTTGAAGGCTTGTACTTCTTGGAAGACGGCGAATGCGTTCAGCGCATATTTCTCCTCCGTCGCATTGTAGTCGATATAGACCTTTGGCATATACATCGTGAGGATCAGTTGGGGGTCGCCGCTGCCTACGATTTGTTTGTGCATTTGGTTGATGTGGTAGAGCACGTCGTTGATGATACCGCTACCCGTTCCTCCGTTGGAACTTCCGACAACCCAATAGAAGATGGTGCAACTTTCGCCGCCGAGGTTTTTCACGTCGTTGAGGGCGGAGATGCAGGATTGAAGTTTGGTCTGGAATTCAGTCAGTGAGTGGGCGAAGGCAATACGCGACTTGATACGGAAGGCGCCTGCACCGAAGCTCAAAGGTTGGTCAGGAATCTTCACTGCCAATTCAGGGGAACAAGCTTCCAAGATACGTTTGTTGATGAGTGTCTCCTGGTCTTGCGTTGCCTCATAATAGATGGCTTGCGGATTGGCTTGTCCCAAGTTGATCAAATCCGATTGAGGGTTGATGAACGGCACGCGTCCGTCTTCAAAACTCTTCCTGTTGTTATTGTTGGCCGAGTCGATGTCGCGTTGGTCTGTATCCAAGAAGAGGAACCGGTAGTTCTCGTTCATTGCTTCGAGGCGAGACTTTGTTGCCGTATGGGTAGGATAGCGGTTTGCATAAACTTTCTCCTTGATTTGGGAGACGGTCTGGCAGCCAGAACCGCCCAAGCCGATAAAGATATGTTTTTCGTTTGCCATAATTTATGATGTTTTTTTGTTTTCCGATTTAGTAATAGGCGGACGCTTGTTATAGGGTCCGCAGTTGGAAAGAGAGGGTGTGTGTCACCTCGTCGTCGCTTTTCTTCGCCTTGCATCGTACGCTGAACGATGTGCTTGATTGGTAGTCCAACCGTCCGCTTGTCGCCCTTGATCCGTTGTAAACATAGCCGTTGGCGCAGGACCATACGAAGTAAGGCTTTTTGAAAAGGAGGAGAGGGGAAGGCTTCTCTTTTTGGATGGAGACCAGCCATTCGGCGTCAGGCACGCGGATGTTGCCGCCTTTCCCGATGGATGTGTTTTCTACCCCCGTAATCTTCTTTTTTAGAAGTTCGTCTCCATAAGGGTCTTTGACGAAAACGATACCGTTCAACTTCTCTTTGGCATTGATTCTCCACGCACGGATGGCCAAGAAGATATAGAGAAGTATAAGGACCAAGATGAGGGTCGTCAACCACAAGGGGAGGAGGAAGGAGAAGACCCATTGGTCTATCGGATGTTTCGTCCCTGTCAGTGGTTTGGTGATGCCCAACTTTGCCAATTCGTCATCGCAGTTGGTAGGTAGGGAGACGCCCAAGTTGATACTGTCTTGGAGCTGGAAGAATCCCCACTTGTTGTTTTTTATTTGACCCAATTCCAATACTTGGTTTTTATCGCGGGTATTGCCGTAGTGGGTTGTGTCGTTCACGAAGAAGAATCCCTCTTCAGAGACGGAGGTGGAATCGATTTTCATCACGGGATAGAGCCGACTTGGGTTCCAAGAGATTTCGGCTGTTGTCTTTCCGTCGATGTTCGTTTGCGTCTTCATGGAGATTTCGCCGGCTTTGTTCTCTGCGGTCACGATAGCTTTGAGTTTGACCACGAGAATCTCGCGGCGCAGTTGCTCGAACCATTGTTCAATGGCGGCTTTTGAGTTCTTGGCGGAGACGATTTCCAAACCGTTCTCTGAATCGTTGTAAACCTTGTCTCTCAATTGAGGAAGGCAATAACCTTGTAGCGTATTGTTTCCCCCTGCTTTTTCTTCAAGCTCGACGGCAATGTTTCTGACATAACATCCTTTGGTGGCGGACATATAGTTGGTCTTCATTTGGGAGATTTCGCTTTCTGTCAGCACTCGGAAGTTAGAGCTGCCCTCTGTCGGTATGTTGTTTTGAAAATCGGTGAAGATGATGCCGATGTTTACCTTGTATTCGTTGTTGGTGATGTAGGCCTGCGAAATGGCGTTGGTGGCCTTGAATATGTTCGTATGGTCTCTAAAATCCTTGTCGTAGTTGTAGTTGGAGTAGAGTGACTTCATATTGTTGCAAAGGTTCATCTTCATGTTGCTGTCGATGACGCCAGAAAAGCCCAACGGATTTTTTGTGTCTGTTCCGAATGGGATGATGGTCACTTTGTCGTTGTCTGGCAAGGCTTGGATGAAGCGTTGCAGGCAGGGCACCACGATGCTTTCGAATTGGTTCATAGAGCCGGATACGTCAATGGAGAATACATAGTGGGCATGGCATTTGCCGATGTCGTCACGAAAAATCCGGGTCAGTTCCGGAAACGTGTTCTCAATGTATTCTAAAGACGAGGAGGATTGGGAGAAGATAGTTCCAATCGAGAAAATAAATAGATATATAGAAAAAAAGAGTCTTTTCATATATGCTGAAACCTTTCAATTTTGTCCGTTCTACAATGTTAATGATTTTTTTGTGAATGGACAAGCAAGGAAGATGATATTCTTTTGAAAAAAGTCATGGAAATTTCATTTGCCGCACAGGGGGCTGCAAATAGTTGCTATTTATGTTTTAAGAAACGGCGCAAACCATATTCATTTTTAACGGGAATTCTCCTATTTACTCCTATTCTGCCTGCTCTTTCTAGACGAGTCTCTTCTCGCCCGAAATGGCAATTCTGAGCTATTCCGCCAAATATCTTTTATCACATGAATTGTATCTGCTTGAAGGTCATATTTTTTGACAAACAATGTTCTTTGGTATCCCTCTATGTAATAAAAGTTAGAGAACTCGCCGCAAAAAGGCTCCCATTTTGTTGCGTCTTTTCTGCTATACCCTTTCTTGACCCAATAGCAAAGTTTATCATTGACCAGAACCTGATGGTCGGCCACTCTCATAAATTATCCCTCTGGGTTCTGGGCCAAACCACATGCGGCGCTTAGTAGTGTGGAGAGGAGAATAGTGAATAGAAGTGTTTGGGTTGGTTTCATAAATCTCTATTACTTTTCTTTGTTATCAGGTTCTGTGACAGACGATTCGGAAGCGGCCTTTATGGAGTCCCACCTCGCTCTCTTCCGACGCAACTCTTTCTGCTTCTTAACAGGATCGAAACTATCACGAGTAATTTCTTTTATCACATGAATCGTATCTGCTTGGGGGTCATACTTTTCGACAAGCATCGTTCTTTGATATCCCTCTATGTAATAAAAGTTAGTGAACTCGCCGCAAAAGGGTTTCCAGTTTGTGGTATCTTTTCTGTTATGGCCATTCTTAACCAAATAGCAACGTTTATCATCGACCGTGACCCGATGGTTGGCCACTCGCATAAATTCTCCTGTCGCATGAATCGTATCTGCCTGAGGATCATACTTTTTGACATACAATGTTCTTTGATTTCCTTCTTCATAATAGAAATTATGGAGTACACCACAAAAGGTCTCCCAGTTTGTGGTATCTGTTATGCTATATCCTTTTTTTATCAAATAGCAAAGTTTATCATTGACCATGACCTGCCGGTTTGCTACTTTCATCCATTCTTTCTCTGAGTTTTTGGCCAACCCACTTGCGGTGCTCAGTAGTAGCGTGGTGAGGAGTATTGATTTGAGGATGTTGTGTTTCATAAATATTCGAAAGAGTTTTTTAGGGATAATGGACTTGGATTCCTTATTTTGAATCTTGTTTTTTCCGACGGGCATTCTCTATCTTCTGACGAAATTTGGCAATCTCTTCTTCTCTTTCTTCTAAGCGAAAATACCAAGGGGTAATAACTGATTTTACATAAATCACATTGGCCTTAGGGTTGTATTCTTCAACTTTTAGTGTCACGGGGAACTCTAATGGAAGATTTTTTTCTTTGGACAACGTAATCAAGGAGTCGTACGAAAGTTTTTCGGCTCTATCAATAAATTTTAATTCGCCACAAAAAGGTTCCCATTTATGAGTTTTATCCCACCATTTGTCGTAACCTTCTATTACCCAATAGCATAATTTATCATCGACCTTGACTTGCTGATTGGAAATACGCATAAATTCACAGGAATCCTTACCGTTAGCACGCATTCCCTTTAACTGTATGTTTGCCTTCATGTAAGAATAAGGGGTGCTGGATGAGGCAATTGTTTTTATTTTATGGATTGTGGTATCCCTCAAAGGATCAAATTCTTTAACGAGCAGTGAATACTCATAATCTTCTCTGTAGTAAAAGGAATCAATCATACCGCAAAAAGGCTCCCATTCCATTTTCTTCCCATTTCTTCCTCCTTCCCTAATCAAATAGCAATGATTATCGTCAATCGTTATTCGGTAGGGTGCTACGCTAATTAGTTCACCACATATCGTGTCCGTGTTTCCTATGCATATTCGTTTCTTGGCAAAACCGCCTGCGGTACTTAGTAGCATCGTGATGAGGAGGATTGTTTTGAAGATATGGTGTTTCATAATTGTGTGTTTTTCTTTTGGCAAATATAATCAAAAGAGTGGAATGGATCGACTTTGGGGATTGTTGTGTCGGTTGGTTTATGTTTTCCCCTCATTCGGTATTTTGCATATATACGCATTTTGACGAGTGGCTGTGGCCTCCTTCCCTCAGCGCTGTAATTTTTGGGGGCAGTAGGGATATGCCGTATGCACATCCCTATGTCCCTATGCTGTTAGTTGCGTATTAGCGTGAAATGTCCTGTGTAGAAGCCCTTGATATCATAAACGTTGATGATGTACCAATAGTCTTCAGAAGGCATGGCATGTCCGTTGTACGTTCCGTCCCACTCCTGCTCTGGGTCTGTGGATTCGAAAATCTTCTTGCCGTGTCGGTCGAATAGGGTCACTTTCACTTGGGAATACATGTTCAAGTTAATAATCTTCCATGTGTCGTTGATCCCGTCGTTCTGAGGCGTGAAGTATTCAGGGATGATCAGTTCGTAGAATTGGGCGGTGATGGTCGTGTCGCTGATGCAACCCTCTTCGTCTATGACCCTGATTTTGTAGCTCCAGCCGGGGATGACTCCATTTATCGTGTTCGTCAGGTCGAAGCCGGAGCCGAGGTCGAACTTATAGTTTCCTGTGCCACCTTCCCCCTCCAAGGTGATTGTCTGGGCATTTTCTTGGGTCATGCTGATGGATGGTCTTGGGGCGACATGCACGGTCTGCTCCATCTCTTTTACGCATTTGCCGTTGGTTACTTGTACGTAGTAGGTGGTGCTCTCTTCGGGAAGAACACTCTGCCTGTTGCTTGTGGAGAGGGTGTCGGTGAAATCGGGTGATAGGGACCATACATATTTTTCTTTCCAGGATCCGCCAGTCACGTTTAGGGTCGCTTTCTCTCCAATGCAGACTGTCGTGTCTGTTGTGGAACTTTCCACAGGTTGGGATACATGGACGATGAGGCTTCGTTCCTCTCCTACACATCCTTTGTCTGTACGAGGAAGAAGTGTGTAATGTGTTGTCTCATAAGGTTGTAATTGCTCGCTCGATGCGGTCATGTAGGACTCTTCCGATTCGGTGGTTAGTAGTAGGTTGTTCTCTGAGAATGGGAAGTCTGTGGAAATTTCCACCAATTCACCCCTACAGATGGAGTCTGCAGATGCCGTTAGTTTATAGAGGGTTGGCACGGTGTCTATCTTTACGGTGAAGGTTGCCTCCGCTTCGGGGCAATAGTTAGGCGTCGCTTTTAAGTTGAACGTCGTCTCTTCCTTGAGGGTGTAGATGGCAGAACCGTCGTAGTCGTTTGAGTCAATCTCCTTGATCCTCTTTTGGTTGATGTTCTCACCGTTGATGGCTTCATAGAGGAAGAGGGAAGCCAGATTTTGGCCATTTTTTACATGGAAGTTGATGGTGTAGTTGCCTCCTCGACATATTGATTCGTCGCCTGATAGTGTGATTTCAGTAGGTTCCTCTACGAGGACGACGACCTCATTCGAATAGCTCTCCGGGCAAGCGTTGTTTTGCGTTGAACGGATTCTGTAAATCGTTTTCTGGGCTGGGTGGACGGCCTGTCGGGTGGTGAGTTCGGTGGAGAATTCGGAGAAATCCGAAGCTCCTTCCTCTTTCTGATCCCAAGCGATGGCAGTTGCCGTACCATAGTTAGCTGTGAGATCCACCTCACCATTGACGCAGACGGCCTCGGCGGAGGCTTGGAGTTTCAATTCGGCTTGGGTATCCACTTGGAAGTCGATGCTTTGGCTCACGCTCGGACAGAGTTTTCCAGCGGCCGTCACTGTGTATTCGCACGATTGGGTCGGAGCGTCGTTGGCGGTGAGGTTGTTGCTCAAGACGCTGTTTTGTCCGTTCACCTTCTTTTCCCATGTTACCGTCTCAGGCGTGTGGTCGGCAGTGGCTTTCAGCGTTACGTCCGTGCCTGCGCAGACGGTCGTCTCGGTAGGCTCGATGGTGATATGTAAAGAATCCTCCGTTGAAACCGTGATTTCGTTGGAATAGGTCTCCGGACAAGCGTTATTTTGTGTTGAACGGATTCTGTAAACCGTTTTCTGGGCAGGGTGGACGGCCAGTCGGCTGGTGAGTTC